>JBCCEV010000001.1:0-53609 GCA_039030125.1 Pseudomonadota bacterium
CCTCGCCGGCGCCGACATCTACAAATATGTCGACAAGCGCGGCCGTGTCTTCCTGACCGATCGACCAGTCCATGACGGCTACAAACGCCTGGTTAAGACTTGGAAGGGTTGGGCAGATCCGCAGGTTAATTACGCGGATACCAAACGCAATCGGGAGCGGTTTAAACCGACAATCGCGAACGCGGCTAAAGCCAGCAAATTACCGCCGGCTTTGCTACACGCGGTGATCACGGCCGAGTCGGCTTATGATCCCAATGCACTATCGCCGGCGGGTGCGGTGGGCTTGATGCAGCTCATGCCAGCGACGGCACAACGTTATGGTGTCAGCAATCGTAAGGACCCGAAGGCTAATATCAGTGGTGGTACGCGTTACCTCGCAGATTTACTCGACCTTTTCGATGAGAACCTAGTGCTCGCGTTAGCCGCGTATAACGCGGGTGAGGGTGCCGTAATGCGCAACGGCAACAAGGTCCCGCCCTATCCCGAAACCCAGAACTACGTTCGCAAGGTCCTCAAGTATTACAACGACTACAAGAAAGTCATGTGAACTTAGCGAGTTGTTCGTTTAGGAACTCGATCGTTAATCTGACTTTAAGCGGCAGGTAGTTGCGGCTGGCATACAGCAGCCAGGCGGCGGTTTCAAAATCCGTGGCCGTGACTTGATAGTCAGGGAACAAGTCCACCAGCGACCCCTCTTCCAGTTCTTTTTTGATCATCCAATCGGCCAGTAAACCTGGACCAACGCCTTGCAAAACGGTGGATTTCAAAGCGATCGCGTTTGAGATGATCAGCTTCCCTGTGATCGGCACAATGATTTCTTTCTCACGTCCACGGCGGAAGTGCCATTGGGTATTGAACCCCTTAAACGGAAACCGCACGCAATTGAGTTTTGCGAGCGCAGTGGGATGTTCGACTCGCTGTTGGCGCTCTAGAAACTCGGCGCTTGCGCAGACATGATGGCGCACCGGAAACAGACGCGCGCGAACGAAATCGCCGCCCGGTGCCGGGCCCAAACGGATCGCGATATCGATCTTCTCATGGACAAAATCAACGGGCTGATCGTCGAGCCGAAGATCAATATTGAGATCAGGGTAGCGAGCACAGAACGTGCCTAGCAGGGGCGCGATGCATGCGACGCCGAAAGCGACCGAAGTTGAGACGCGCACGGTGCCGCTTGGATTCGCGCGCAGATCGAGTATGCGATTGGCCGCTTCATCCAACTCTTCGATAAGCGGTGCGACAAACTCGTAGTAGAGCAGGCCCGCCTCGGTCGGTTGGAAACGGCGCGTGGAGCGTTCGAACAGGCGCACTCCGAGATCTTTTTCCAGCGCCGCGATTTGCCGTGATACTGAAGATGGGTCGATTTGTTGCCTCGCCGCGGCGGCTGTGAACCCGCCCGAGCGCACAGTTTCCACGAACAGCTTGAGTGTTGCGGTTTTCATTAATGCAGTTTATGCATAATTAAAATTCTATTTAAGGTATTAATAGCATTTATCACAAGCATTAAGTTCATTGTGAAATTGATGTCAGGAGGTGTAAGTCATGAATGAGCCCGAGGCATTAGGCGGCAAGGTTGCTATCGTCACCGGCGCGAGCAGCGGTATCGGTGAGGCCACGGCGCGGCGGCTGCGCAGCTTGGGAATGAACGTGGTGATGTTCGCAAGGCGCGCTGAGCGCTTGAATGCGCTGCAGGCTGATCTTGGTGACGGTTGTTATCCCGTGATCGGTGACGTGAACGACGAGGCGGCGGTGAGTTCACTGATCCCTAAAGCACTGGAGGTGTTTGGGGCTTGCGATGTGGTCATCAACAACGCTGGCGCATTCGCCGCTGGCCCGACAGAAAAGCTCAATGCCGGTGAGGTTCGCCGCCTAGCTCGCACGAACGTGGAGTCTGCCTACCACGTTGCCTTTGAAGCTATTTCGCATTTCAAAGCGCAAAGTCACGGTGACCTGATCAATGTTTCCAGCATTTCGGGAACTAAGGTCGCGCGTGCCGGTATCGGTTGGTATGCCGGGACCAAACATGCCCTGGAAGCGCTCACTGAGAGTCTACGAATGGAAGTTGGGGGAACCGATGTACGGGTCAACTGTATCGAACCTGGAATGACGCAAACCGAGATCTTCGGTGAGCCCATCACCTCGATTGAAAATCCACTGCAGCCTGAGGATATTGCTGCGGTGATCGAGTCTGTCTTGCGCCAGCCGCGCCATGTGACGATCCCGCGGTTAATGATCCTGCCGAGCTCGCAGTCGATCTAAGTCAAGATCCCCAGATCTGCGCCATCGCCTGCGGGAACTTGCCAAATAAGCCATCAGCATCAATTGGCCAGCCGGCAAGCGGGCCGGCCAAAGAAAGCTCGGGGCTCTGCGCGAAGTGCGACATTTTGTCGCATTCTCGTCATTTCCCGCCTTCAGTAAACTCGCTCGCCATTGTTCGGAGCAAAGAATAAAGAATATGGCTCGTTTATTGATGGCCGTCCTTGCAACTTTAGTTAGCTATCAGGCGCTAGCCGACGGCATGGCGGTAGGCAGCGACGGGATGATGGTGATGCGCCCCGATTCCCACGCCCCATTTGGCGTGATGGGCGATCACATGCATAAAAAGGGCGAATGGATGCTGTCCTACCGCTACATGTTTATGGACATGGAAGGTAATCGCATCGACGACAATAATGTCTCTCCCCAGACCATCGCGACGACGGTCCCCAATCGGTTTTTCGGCCGGCCTGGTCAGCCATCGACGCTTCGCGTCGTACCCACTGAAATGACCATGGAGATGCATATGTTCGGCGGCATGTACGCGCCGAGCGACTTCGTAACGCTGATGGTCATGGGCATGCACGTCGAGAAAGAAATGGATCATTTAACGTTTATGGGCGGCATGGGTACTAACGTGCTCGGCGGATTTACAACCGAATCCTCAGGGATCGGCGATACCAGCGTGGTCGGTCTTTTTCGAACCTTGGATACGCCGAATCACAAGGTGAATGTGAAGTTTGGTGGCAGTATCCCGACCGGTTCGACCGAGGAACGCGACACCATCCTCACGCCAATGGGAGCAACTCCGACACCGCGGATGCCCTACGCGATGCAACTCGGCAGCGGGACCTTTGATCTACTCCCCGGTGCCACTTATTCGGGCCATCGCCATGATTTCGGCTGGGGCGCGCAATACGCAGGAACGATTCGCACCGGCGATGACAACGGGTATAGCTGGGGTGATAAACATGAACTGACCGGCTGGGCGAGCTATCAACCACTGAGCAACGTTAGTGTGTCGGTCCGCCTCGCTTATCAAACCATGGGTAACATCGACGGGATGGATCCGATGATTGTAGCGCCGGTGCAGACCGCCGACCCCGACAATTATGGCGGCGAACGCTTGGATTTGTTATTCGGTATCAACATCGGTTCGATCCCGAAGCTGAACGGCCTGCGATTCGCGTTCGAAGGTGGGATCCCCGTGATGCAAGATCTGAACGGTCCGCAAATGGAGACCGACTTTGTCTTAACGGCGGGCGCGCAGTTCGCTTTCTAGGCGATCAGCTTGCGTTCGTAACGTATTCCAGAATCTCCACGACCTGCCCAGGTGTTTGGGCCCACGCCATGGCTGCGGCGTCTACTTCCTTGAGCGCGTGAATGATGTTCTCGTCGTGGAGTGTGATGTAGGGTTTACCGATCGCGGCGCAATATCCGGCATCAAACGCGGCGTTCCATTGTTTGTATTTATCGCCAAAGCGCACCACCGCGATATCGCACTTGTCGAGGAGCGTGCGGGTACGGATACCGTTGACTTTTGAGGACTTGTGGTCGCGCCAGAATGCTTCGGCTTCCACGCCTAGCAGATCACCGGCGGCATCGCTGGCGGCGTGATCGGTAACCGCCGAAGAAAAAGAGACCGGCAATTCCCTCTCTTTGGCGCCGCTGGCGAGCTGATCTCGCCAATCAGTATGGATTTCCCCGGAAAGATAAACAGTCCAATTCATGAAAGTTCCCATTTAGGTAGATTGATTGGGATCAATTGATCAAGCGCTTGCGCTGGGCCGCAAGGAAAAGTCCCGCTCCCAGCGGGCAAGATTTTTGAGGCCCTCGGGTACACCGGGTCCATACTTTCTGACGAAGCCCACCGTTGCGAAAAGCGTGCAATCGGCGATGGATAACTGATCCCCGGCGACGAAGGAGCGGCCCGCAATTTCGGAATCCATAAGGGTCAGTTTCTTATTCATCATTAGGCGCGCCATTTCCGCGCCTTCAGAGGACTGTGGTCCTAGTGATTCGAAGAAAGGATGTGAGTGATGCACATAGTTGGCACACTCCATCAGGATCCCGAGCTCGGCTAGGCGATCGAGTTGTTGGATCCTGGCACGCTCGATCGGCGTCGAACCGATCATTGCTGGCTCCGGATGCAGTGCTTCTAAATACTCGATGATGACCAGCGACTCACGAATGATTTCCCCATTATCCAATTCCAGAAAGGGAACCTGGGCCAGCGGATTTTTCGCGAGCATCTCTGGCTTATGCAACTCACCTTCAAGCACCGCGACGGGTACGCAATTGAGCTCGATGCCTTTTTCCGCTGCGTATATCCGTACCTTCTGAGGATTGGGCGCGTCGAAATCATAGAATTTCAATTCGGATCTCCTGCAAAAAACGCCTAACGTTCCTTAGCCGGAATATCTCTAAGGCGAGCAACGAAACTGGCGATTTCACCTTTTTCATAACCGAGGTGCTTACGCTCCTGGGACGCCGGTTGGGAATCAAGGCTAACCCCGTCGCGGCGCGCTGTTTTGGGTCTGATCGGTCGCGGCACGAACCCGCCTCCGCAATTCGGACAAACATTACTCAATTTCCACTCGGCGCAATCAGCGCAGAAGGTGCATTCGTAAGAGCAGATCCGCGCGTCGGTTGCTGCCGGTGGCAAGTCCTTATCACAGTACTCGCAGTTTGGTCGCAGTTCGAGCGCCATCTATTCGTCCGTAACGCAGCCTTGGGAGGCATTCTTAACAGCCTTGATGTACTTGTAGAGGGTGCCGCGCTCAGCTTTGTAGGGCGGCATCGTCCAGGCCTCACGCCGCGCCGCCAGCTCTTCGTCGCTAACATCGACCGCGATCAAATTCTGATCGGCATCGATAGTGATCACCTCACCGTCCTTAACCAGGGCGACTGGTCCGCCTTCCTGTGCTTCGGGTACCACGTGGCCAACGATAAAACCGTGCGAGCCGCCCGAGAAACGACCGTCAGTGATCAGGGCCACGTGTTCACCCAGGCCGGCGCCCATGATCGCCGAGGTTGGGGTGAGCATTTCCGGCATCCCAGGGCCCCCTTTAGGTCCCTCGAAACGGATGATCACAACATCACCTTTTTGGATCTTGCCGTCTTCGAGGCCCGCCAACATGTCTTCTTCGGAATCGAATACTCGCGCCGGCCCACGAAAAACCAGCCCTTCTTTGCCGGTAATTTTTGCGACCGCGCCGCCAGGAGCAAGGTTGCCCTTGAGGATCTGAATATGACCGCTGGGTTTGATCGGGTTGTTCATCGGGCGAATGACATCTTGGCCATCTTTTAGCGGATCGAGATTTGCCAGATTCTCAGCGAGAGTTTTACCGGTCACGGTCATGCAATCGCCGTTGATGAGATTTTCTTCCATCAGCATTTTCAGCACCGCGGGAACGCCGCCGACGTGATAGAGGTCTTCCATCACGTACTGACCGCTGGGTTTGAGATCGGCTAAAAACGGCACGCGGTCGCTTACGCTCTGGAAATCGTCGATGGTTAGATCGACCTCTACCGCGCGCGCCATCGCAATCAGATGCAAAACCGCATTGGTGCTGCCCCCCAGAGCGCTGATGATCACCATCGCGTTCTCAAAGGCATCACGCGTCATGATGTCGCGTGGCTTGATGTCTTGTTCGAGAAGGTGGCGCACGGCTTTTCCCGCTTCGCGACACTCCTTTATTTTGGCCTCATCGACGGCCGGGATGGATGAGGAGTAGGGCAACGACATGCCCATCGCTTCAATGGCCGATGCCATGGTGTTAGCGGTGTACATCCCGCCGCAGGCGCCAGCCCCGGGGCAGGCGTTCTTAACGATATCGAGCCGCTCGGAATCGTCGATCGCGCCAGTTATAAACGCGCCGTAACTTTGAAAAGCCGAAACGATATCGACCGGTTTACCGCGCGAATAACCGGGTTTGATAGTCCCGCCATAAACCATTAGTGCGGGACGGTTGAGGCGTCCCATCGCAATCAAGCAGCCAGGCATATTCTTGTCGCAGCCCGGGATCGAGACGTTCGCGTCATACCATTGGCCGCCCATTATGGTTTCAATCGAATCGGCGATGAGATCGCGCGATTGCAGCGAAAAGCTCATCCCACGGGTGCCCATGGAAATGGCGTCGCTGACACCGATGGTATTGAACCGCATACCGACCAAGCCGGCTTCTTCGACGCCTTGTTTAACAGCGTCGGCCAAGGCCAGCAGGTGCATATTGCAGGGGTTGCCCTCGTACCAGACGCTGCCGATCCCCACTTGGGCTTTTTGCAGATCATCGTCAGTCAGTCCGGTCGCATAAAGCATGGCCTGGGAAGCACCCTGGGCCGGCGGCTGCGTCACCCGCTGGCTGACGGAATTGAGCTTGTCGGTCATTTTCTTCTCCGCAGGTTCACACCCGCGCCTACTTGGGTAGTTGATGCGATTGGCGCATTATAAGTCAGCGTTTTCAGTTGATACTGTTTTTACAACAACAATTTGGTTGGCGCCGATAGAATGCGCGCCCGCTGTAGATTGATCCATGGCCGTGAATACGAAAGCGTTTATCAAACAAGGTCTCTCGGAACTCGTCGCGATACCGAGCGTGAGCAGCATTAATGATATCGACGATATGAGTAATATCGGCGTCGTTGATTTATTGGCGGATAAGTTTGAAGGTGCCGGATTTCGCATTGAAACGATGCTGCTCGACAGTGCGCGAGAGAAGAAGAATTTGATCGCGCGGGTGGGGGACGGTGAGGGCGGTCTCGTATTATCCGGGCACACTGATACGGTCCCCTACAACGCAGAGCTGTGGGATTCTGATCCCTTCGTGATCGACGAACGCGACAACCGCTGGTACGGGCTGGGTGCCGCCGATATGAAATGCTTTTTCCCGATCATCGAGGCCGCGATTGCGAAAATTGATTTAAATGGGCTGTCGGCACCACTAACCATTGTTGCTACGGCCGATGAAGAAAGCACGATGAACGGCGCTCGTTTATTTGAGCGAAAGCTCGGTGATTTTGCCGTTATTGGTGAGCCCACGAGCCTTAATCCGATCGCTTTGCACAAGGGCATCATGGTTGGTCAGATCACGATTGTTGGTCGAAGCGGGCATTCCAGCATGCCGCATTTGGGGCTCAATGCGATCGATGTCATGCACCAATTGATTAACGAACTTAAAATTTGGCGCGAAGCTCTGCCGCAACGCTTCGATAACGATGCCTTTGAGTTACCAATTCCGACGATGAATTTTGGGCGTATTGAAGGCGGTGACAGCCCCAACCGGATCTGCGCAAGCTGTGCGCTAAGCTTCGATGTGCGTTTACTGCCTGGTATGAATATTGCCGATATTGAGGCAGAGCTTCGCGATCTAGTTGACCAAATAATCGCGTCCTCAGGCGCTAGCGGCGGGCTCGAAATGGTGATCCCGCCGATCGCAGGAATGCAAACGTCTGAGGTCTCGCCGGTCGTGCGCGCGGCCTGCGATCTCACCGGCAGGGCAGCAAAGAGCGTCGCGTTCGCAACCGAGGGTGGGTTCTTCAATGCATTAGGCATGCAAACCGTTGTGTGTGGGGCCGGCGCCATCGAAGTCGCTCATCAACCCAATGAATATGTTCCCGTCGCTGATGCCATTAAGATGGTCGCTGTGGTTGAAGGGTTAATCCATAGGTTCTGCACGTGAGTAGCGAACAAGATATCGTTGCGTGGTTGAGGGAGGCGACGCCCTATTTTCAGCGGCACCGTGACCGCACCTTCGTGGTCTACATCGATGGCGCGCCGGGTGAAACGCTCGATGACGCGATCAGGGATTTGGTTCTAATGAGCAGCGTTGGGGTCAGGCTGGTGCTTGTATTTGGCATTGGCGATGTGGCCCAAGGCCCGATAGACGAGACCAGCATCAAGCAGATCACAGCCGAAGCCGGTGGGCGTTGTCTCGAGTTCGAGGCCTTGTTTGGCGCTAGTTCTCAGTACGCCGTTCGCGTGGTGAGCGGCAACTATGTCAAAGCACAACCCAAGGGTGTGATCAGTGGTGTTGATCTGGGGCACGCGGGGAATGTTCGACGGATTGACGCGGTAGGTATCAATGGCCATCTTGGCGACGGCGGTGTCGTCCTCATCCCACCAGTGGGCCATTCATCCACCGGCGAGCTTTTTACGCTGGAACCATTAGCACTGGCGCAGAATGTTGCTGTTGCTATCAACGCTGACAAACTTATTTTGCTCGCGGGTGCGATTCCTCACGACGCTGATGGCACGCTCATTCGACAGCTAACCGTGCGTGAGGCGCGAGAATACTTGGCGCAACATGATGATGCGTACCTGGCAACGGCGGTCGACGCTTGCGCGTCTGGAGTAGCGAGAACTCATATCGTTGCAGGCCAGGAATCAGGTTCGATGTTGCGAGAGCTCTTTACTCGCGATGGCGCCGGTACGTTGGTGAGTAATGTTCCTTTCGATCAGCTAAGGCGCGCCTCGAGTGACGATGTCGCTGGAATTCTCGATATCATTCGCCCGTTAGAAGATGACGGTATTCTGGTGCGCAGGCCCCGCGAGAAACTCGAAGCGGAAATTGAGAACTTCTTCGTCGTCGTTCGGGACGATACGGTCTGTGCCTGCGGTGCTCTGTATCCGCTAGCTGACGAGGATGCGGCCGAAATCGCTTGTATCGCCGTGCATCCCGACTATCGTGGTTCAGGTTTCGGTGACTTATTGATGGACGCAATTGAAAGTGAGGCAGCCACCAGCGCCACCAAAAATCTGTTTGTGCTGACAACACAGTCCGAACAATGGTTCAAAGAACGCGGCTTTGAAGGTGTTGATGTGGCTGACTTACCCGTCAAGAAGCAGGTGGTTTACAACTATCAACGCGGTTCCAAGGTTCTTCGCAAAGTCAGCTAGACACAAATTGGTTGGAAGCACTCAGAATTCCTGAAGCTTCCGTGACCATGCGTTCGATAATGGCCTGAGCACTTTCGATTGAGTTGATTAAATCGATAGCCTCGCCCGCGATTACCGGCCGGATAGTGAAATCATCGACCGGCGAATCATTGAAACGCCGCTGTTCTTCCTCGCCGTGTTCTCGCAAGCTCCCGATATCGTCTTGCCACCGGCGCGAGAACGCGTTCTGGATACAACGGCCGGTGTAAGGTTCTGGCCATGGGATATTTCGCGCGATATCAAAGATTGAAGATCGGATCGTCTCATCGCCTCCGTTTCCAATAATCTGGGCCTTTGCGGTTTCGAGGCCGTTCGCTTCGTGTGCGGCCCAAAAGCGGGTTCCCATCATGACGCCATCCGCACCCAACATCAGTGCTGCGGCCAACCCCCGTCCGTCGGCGATCCCGCCTGCTCCCAAGATGATTTGCTCGGGCCCGAGCTGGTCGCGGATTGCGGGAAGCAGAGACATGAGCCCGCGATCCTGACCATGGCCACCCGCTTCCTGTCCTTGAGCAACAATCACGTCGGTACCGGCGGCGGCAGCCAGTTCCGCATCGGCCAGGGTTTGCACTTGCCATAACGTGGCAACTTTTGCGTCTTTACATCGCTGAATAAATTCGGTGGCATCTCCGAATCCGAACGCCATAATTTTGGGTTTCTGCGAGAGGCACCATTCGATCAGCTCGGGCTTGTCGAGAACCGACCATATGATAAGGCCAATACCGACTGGCGCATCGCCGGCGATCGAAAGCTGTTCGACAATTGAGCGTTGGTCACCGTAACCGCCACCGATGATCCCGAGCCCGCCTGCGTCAGCAACGCTCGCCGCTAAGGCGCCGCCAGCAACCTTGTCCATTGGTGCCAGCGCGATGGGGTGAGTGAGCGCGAAGCGCTCGGTAAAACGGGTGGTAAGCATTCAGTCGTTACTGACGGCGCGAATCAAAACGCGATCGGTGTAGTAGCGCAGACCATCGGCGAACACGGATCGGGTGTGGTCATCGTCGGGATTGGCCAGCAGATCGGAGACGGCCGCGACGGTAAAACCAGCCTGCTCGAGCATGTCCAGCACGATCGGTGTCTGCAAACGGTGCAGCTCGGCATTGTCCTGGCCATCGATGCCGACCTGTTCCGTGACAATGAGGATCCCCTGCGGTTTGAGGGCACGTCTGACGTGCTTGAGGAAATCCTGCACGGCCGCCGCGCCATCCCGGTGGTAGAGGTCGTGCATATTGAGGCCCCAGAATGCCAGATCGATATGGTCCTCAAAGGGCATGTCCTCGGCATCGACGATCAGGTAGCGGACGTTGGGGAGGCGCTCGCCGGTCAGGCGAGCGAGCATGGCATCATGCATCTCGCCGCCTATCAGCTTGGGGATGAGGTGCGAATTTTGCGCGTAGACCAAGCCTTGCGGGCCCACCGCCGCAGCCAGGATCTCGGTGTTGTAGCCACCCCCGGCGATCAAGTCGAGCACGGTCATACCGGCCTTGACGCCCGCGAATGCCATGGTGGCTGACGGCTTGCGGCCCGGATCCTTGATGGCGTCGTACTGGTCGCGACCAGCGGCCTTAAGCTGAGCCGCGATACGCTCGGCCTGTGTGGTTGATTCGGCGGCCCACAGAGGCGAGGAGGCAGGCGCATTCAGTGTCAGCACTAAAATAAGCGGTAAAATCAACGAAATCAATGAATTCCACATGGCGGTTTCTCTGGTGGCCCAGGCGGTGTCACTCGGCATTCGGTAACCGATCACATTAATGGATGGGGCAATGTGTAACAATCCTCCGCAGTTGATGGGATGGAAAGTACGCTTCGATGATCTCGCTCCGAGCCAATCGCTTACTCATGGGTATTCCAATCGCCCTCGCCCTCGCCGTCGTCTCGAGTGCGTCTTCGGCCGCCACCGTTACGCTCAGGCAATCGTGGCAGCAATCAGGAGTGCCACTGAGCACCGCGACAACCTTCACGCAGTGGGATGATTCGTCACTCACCGGTGTTGGCACCGAATTCGTCATTGCGCTGGATACATTTTCCATGGCGCATTTCATTGACGGCATTGGCCAGAGTTCGAATCGCCCGCTGCTACCCTTTGAGCTCCCTATCGACAACGGTGATCTGGCAGCGGTCTACCAGGACGGCGTTTTTTCCTGGCTTGCCACCCTCGGCACGGGCAATGCCAGGTTTTCTATCGTCAATGCCAGCGTTGGCAGCCCGAGCGGCGCGCTGCGTTTTGCCCTCGGGCCAATTAGTCCGGAAATGATCTGGAGTCTGCCAGTTAGTGGTGTGTGGAATTTCAATCTTGTGTCGAGTTCGCTCGAGTCCACCGCAGTACCACTGCCAGCGGCCGGTTGGCTGTGTCTTGGTGGTTTGGGTCTGTTGGTCGGCAAAGGACGCCGACGGCGCGGCTGAACTTACTTCGAGGGTCTCCTCCAGATCCCGCGTTCGATCATCATTTCAATCTGTTTCTCGATCACCTCGCGTTGATATTCTGCGTGATCCATCGGAGCGCGATCAGCATAAAGATTTTTCGGATAAATCGGCTGCTCGTAAATCAGCTGGATCATCTCCGTTCGTAGATCCTTCATCCAGTTCGTCCACTTCGATGTGGTGCGATGATGTCGCAATGCTTCGATATTGATTGGCCCACAAACGCTGGTTGATACGCCGCCATACTCTTGTTTGCCGACGAGCTGACCCCGGTAATCAACGATATAAGAGTGGCCACCAAAGGTATCGATGGGCGCTTCGGAATCTTGGGTCAAGTAATAGGTGCCGAGGTTCGGCGCAATCACGTACATGTTGTTGTCGAGCGCCCGGGCGCGCGTTTGGATCTCGTAGTAATCATTGGAAGCAGCAGGGTGCGGAATAGACGCCCGATAAACGATTTCGGCGCCATTCATGGCAAGACCTCGCGCGTGTTCCGGATAAGACCCTTCATTCGCCATCATGATCCCAATGCGCCCAATTTCAGTATCCACTACGGGCCAGAAGGCATTGAGGTTGCGGCCGTATTTTTCGATCCACCAGTCGAACACATCATGTGGGCACACGGAATGCTCGACCGGATAAAGCGGCGCCACCTTGTAGTGCTTCAGGATCACGTCGCCCTGCGGATCGATCACGAATCCAACGTTGAAGAAGCGATCTTTGAAGTCTTCGTGCCGTGCCTTCGCTTGCGCGATGATAAATACGTCATATTCCCTGGCGATTGCGCCGAGCGCGTCGGTTTCCGGTCCCGGAATATCGATTGCGCATTCTTTGGCAAAGGTTGCGTGATCAAGATCGAGGACCTCGTCGTTGAACGCCTGCAGCGCGCCTTCGGGAAACGCAATCAGCTTCACCGGTAAATCCAATCCGGACAGCCAGCACGCCGCTTTCACCATGTGCGACTGGTGCTCGATGTTGCGCATGATGTCCGCACGCTCCGAGATCCCCCAGACCGTGGGGATCAAACCAACCGCATTAAACGGCTCAATCATGGGTGGCTCCTAGTATTCAATTTTGTCGTCCACGGCATGACCGCGCTTGGGGATCAACATTGAACGATCAAACTCGCAGACCACCGTGCCGTCGTGTTTTTTACCCCAGGTGCGCACCGTAACGATCCCCGCGGTGGGCCGCGATTTCGATTCTCGTTTACCAAGCACTTCGGACTCCGCATACAGCGTGTCTCCGACGAACAACGGCGCGGGAAGCTTGATTTCCTTCCAACCCAGATTGGCAATGGTTTTTTGACTCACGTCGCTGACGCTCATGCCAGCCACCATCGAAACGGTAAGCGCGCTATTGACTAAACATTGACCGAACTCGGACGCCTCGCCGTAGACACGATCAAAATGGAGTGGATGCGTGTTCATGGTAAGCAGGGTGAACCACTGATTATCGGTTTCGGTAATCGTCTTACCAGGCCGGTGTTGATAGGTATGCCCGACTTCAAAATCTTCGTAGTAACGCCCGTAAGATTCGCGGAATACGTTCTCTGAAATCTGTTTCATTTCTTTGGCCACGATGGCGCCTCCCCTTCGTTGAGCTTGGTATGCCTAAGTCGTTAGTGGAAATTATCCTCGAATCGATGGCAGAAAAAAAAAGGGGCCCGTTTCGGCCCCTTTACCGCACCACTCGAGGGCTCTAGAAACCGCTAGGTGGTCTCGGTCGTTTCGGTTTCGATATCGATCGCGATTTCCTCATCGCGCACCGTGACCTTCACATGGCCGCCAGAATTGAGCGTGCCAAATAAGATCTCGTCGGCAAGTGCTTTCTTGATCTTCTCCTGGATCAAGCGCGACATCGGACGCGCGCCCATCAGCGGATCGTAGCCGTGCTCGGCAAGCCACATGCGCGCGTCTTGATCGATTTCGATGGTGACCTTCTTATCATCCAATTGCGTTTCGAGTTCGATTAAGAACTTATCAACGACATGGCCAATCGTTTTCGCGTCCAAAGCTTGGAACTGGATGATGCTGTCTAAGCGGTTGCGAAACTCAGGTGAGAACATCCGTTTGATCTCTTCAATCGCGTCGCTCGAGTGATCTTGCATGGTGAACCCGATTGAGCTGCGGCTGATCCGCTCTGCGCCAGCATTGGTCGTCATGACAATGATCACGTTGCGAAAATCGGTTTTGCGCCCGTTGGTGTCTGTGAGGGTACCGTGATCCATAACCTGCAGCAGGATGTTGAACACATCCGGGTGCGCCTTCTCCATCTCATCAAGCAGCAGCACTGCGTGCGGTTGTTTGGTGACCGCCTCGGTTAACAAGCCGCCGGTGTCGTAACCTACGTACCCAGGTGGCGCGCCGATCAAACGTGAGACCGTGTGGCGCTCCATGTATTCCGACATGTCGAAACGGATGAGCTCGATCCCCATCAGACGCGCAAGTTGGCGAGTCACTTCTGTTTTTCCAACCCCGGTTGGTCCGGCGAACAGGAATGACCCGATTGGTTTCTCGGTGTTGCCCAGCCCCGAGCGGGCCATCTTGATGGCGGCGGTGAGTTCGGTGATCGCTTCGTCCTGTCCGAATACCACCATCTTCAAGTCGCGGTCTAGGGTTTGCAGGGCATCGCGGTCGGAGGTCGACACGGTCTTTGGCGGGATCCGTGCGATCTTAGCGACGATTTCTTCGATGTCGTTCACGCCAATGGTTTTGCGCCGCTTCGACGCCGGTACCAAACGTTGCCGCGCCCCGGCCTCGTCGATGATGTCGATCGCTTTATCGGGCAGATGTCGATCATTGATGTAGCGGGTTGTTAGCTCGACCGCCGAGCGCAGCGCGGGGTTGGTGTACTTCACTTCATGAAATTCTTCGAACCGTGATTTAAGACCTTTGAGGATCTCAACGGCTTCATCGAATGACGGTTCGCCGACATCGATTTTCTGGAAGCGTCGAGCCAGTGCCCGATCTTTTTCGAAGATCCCGCGATATTCTTGATAGGTCGTGGAGCCGATGCACTTCAATTCACCCGAGGCCAACATCGGCTTGATCAGGTTTGAAGCATCCATGACCCCGCCGGAGGCCGCGCCTGCACCAATGATCGTATGGATCTCATCAATGAATAGGACCGCGCCCGGCTCGCGTTTCAATTGTGCTAAGACATTCTTTAAACGTTTTTCGAAATCCCCGCGGTACTTTGTACCGGCCAGCAGCGCCCCCATGTCGAGCGAATACACGACGGCATCCTCCAGTGCGTCTGGGATCTCACCATCAACGATTTTCTTCGCCAGGCCTTCGGCGATGGCGGTCTTACCGACACCCGCCTCGCCGACGAACAATGGATTGTTCTTGCGTCGGCGGCAGAGAATTTGCAGGGTGCGCTCGATTTCGATGTCGCGGCCGATGAGCGGGTCCACTTTGCCTTGCTCGGCCTGCTCGTTGAGATTGGTGGTGTACGCAGCCAGCGGATTGTTGTTGCTGTCAGTCTGCTCTTGCTCTTCTTCGGTAGAGGCATTCGATTCCTCTTCGCCTTCCTCAGAGACTTTGGATATGCCGTGGGAAATGCAATTCACGACATCCAGGCGGGCGATGTTCTGCTGATTGAGAAGATAGACCGCGTGAGATTCGCGTTCGCCGAAAATTGCGACGAGGACGTTCGCGCCGGTGACTTCTTTCTTACCTGAAGATTGCACGTGGAAAACGGCACGCTGCAGCACCCGTTGGAACCCGAGGGTCGGTTGTGTGTCGCGATCTTCATCTTCGGGCAGCAGCGGTGAGCTCTCGCGGATGAACTCCTGGAGCTGCTGTCGCAGCCCCGAGAGGTCCGCGCCGCAAGCGCGCAGTACTTTTGCGGCGGTCGGATTGTCCAAAAGCGCGAGCAGAAGGTGCTCAACGGTCATGAATTCGTGGCGCTGTTCGCGAGCATCCTTGAATGCCATATTCAGCGTTACTTCGAGTTCTTTACTGAGCACAATCTATACCTCGTCTTATTCCAGCTCCATTGTGCACAACAACGGGTGTTCGTGCTCGCGGGCGTAGGAATTCACTTGGGAAACTTTGGTTTCTGCGACTTCGTGGGTGAAGATGCCACACACGCCTTTGCCGCGGGTATGGACCTCGAGCATGATGCGGGTGGCGGTGGGTCTGTTGAGCGAAAAAAACTGTTCCAGAACGTGGACCACGAATTCCATCGGTGTGTAGTCATCGTTAAGCATAATGACCTTGTATAGCGAAGGCTTCTTTACCTTCGGTTTGGCCTCCTGGACAGCGACCCCGCCATCTTGATGATGCTTCGTTTCGTCACTCACAGGCAGTGACCTTTTTCCTCGCTCAAGGCGTTATCTAGCTGCCTTCGATTATACGTGCGGATACCCATTCGTAAATGCGCTGTTAATGTTCGAAACGTTGTAGCAAATTCGTCTATTTCAATAGCGGTAAAAGGGCGTAAAACCGTTAAAAATCGATAACTTCACGAACCTCTATTGACATTTTTGCACTGCAGCGTACGATGCTCGGTCCCCGTTCGTTTGCCGTCGACCAGCCGCTGCGATCGTGAGCCCTGGCAGGCGCTCGCTATACATACGACTGGCGCGCACTTTTGGAGTTCGGTGAGGCTCTGAAAGTGACGGTGGCAAGAGCGGTTTGTCCAACGCAACACACAGACATCTTTGGGCGCGCGGTTCAAACAAGTGAAACCGAAGCGTCCGAGCGCGAGTGAATCAGGAGTTTGTCATGGCAGGCGCATTTCAAGAGAAAGTTAAATCGGTACAAGAAGACTGGGCGAGTAATTCCAGGTGGCAAGGTGTAACTCGCCCTTACACAGCCGAAGACGTGGTTCGACTCGCTGGTAGCGTGGACATCGAATACTCGCTAGCGCGACGTGGCGCCGAGAAACTCTGGAAGCTGGTCAACGAAGAAGATTTTGTTCCCTGTTTGGGCGCCCTCACCGGGGGTCAAGCGGTGCAACAAGTGAAGGCTGGCGTCAAAGCAATTTACCTTTCGGGTTGGCAAGTCGCCGCGGACGCTAACACCTCCGAGACGATGTATCCCGACCAGTCGCTCTATGCGGTTAATTCGGTGCCGACGATTGTTCGTCGCATCAACAATTCCTTTCAACGGGCCGATCAAATTCAATGGCAAAAGAGCAATGGCGACATTGATTACTTTGCGCCCATCGTTGCCGATGCCGAAGCTGGTTTTGGCGGTGTACTGAATGCCTATGAATTGATGCGCGGCATGATCGAAGCAGGCGCTTCCGGTGTGCATTTCGAAGACCAACTTGCGTCAGTTAAAAAATGTGGACACATGGGCGGCAAAGTTTTGGTGCCGACCCAAGAAGCTATTCAAAAACTTGTGGCGGCGCGTCTGGCTGCTGACGTGATGAATGTCCCGACCGTGCTGCTGGCCCGAACCGACGCGAATGCAGCCGCCCTGCTCACCAGCGATGTCGATGAGCGCGATAAGAAATTTGTTACTGGAACCCGTACTGCGGAAGGTTTCTTCGAAACCCGTGCGGGGATCGACCAAGCGATTGACCGTGGTTTGTCATACGCGCCTTACGCGGATCTGTTGTGGTGTGAAACAGCGGTGCCCGACCTCGCGGAAGCGAGAAAATTCGCCGAAGCGATCAAAGGCCAGTTCCCGGATCAGCTGCTCGCCTACAACTGCTCGCCGTCGTTCAACTGGAAGAAGAATCTCGACGACGCGACCATCGCGAAATTCCAACGTGAACTTGGCGCGATGGGTTACAAGTACCAATTCATTACCTTAGCCGGCATTCACAACATGTGGTACAACATGTTCGACCTCGCCGAGCACTACGTCGAAAACGGCATGACTGCATACGTTGAGATGGTGCAGGAGCAGGAGTTCGCGGCCGCTTCGCGCGGGTACACCTTCGCGAGTCATCAACAAGAAGTAGGTGCTGGCTACTTTGACGATGTGACCACCGTGATTCAGGGCGGACAGTCGTCAGTCACCGCACTTACTGGATCGACCGAAGAAGAGCAGTTCGACTCCGCCGCTAGCGCTTAGCGCTCAGCGGCTGCGCGGCGTAAATCCGGCGTCGCGCGGTTTTCTCCGACTCCTCTACTCCAGCAGAGTCTGGGTCAACGCGTTCCCAACGGTTGGCCGTGGCACCTGCTCGTTCGTTTGGGGCCCCTGCTTGCTCTAATGAGCGCCCAAAATTTTGGTTCTCAAGGTTATCGTTGCCCGCGCGCACGACCTGCCTTCGCGGGACGGGTAGCCCAGCTTTTTTAGGTTTTGGCCAAGGTCCGGCCGCGACCGCCAAGTTTTCGCATGAGCTTTCGCTACCTGTCGGCGTGGCCCAGCTTCGCTCGCGGCTCATCTTCTGCGCGCCTGGGTGAGTCAATGTCGGCCCTGGTTCGTGCTTATCTTATTCCGGCCGCGGTATTTCAAAGCGTCATCATCGGTGGTGGTTACGGTACCGGTCGCGAAGTCGTTGAATATGTCTCGCGCCTGGGTCTCTACAGCGGCTTGTTCTCCTGTTGTGTCATCGCGGTGCTGTTTGGTTTGGTCCTCGCGATAAGTTTCGCCTACGCCCAAAAATTCCACTGCTACGACTACCGGCGTTTTCTGAAACACCTGCTGGGACGTTGCTGGTTTGTGTATGAAATGCTCTTCGTTGCGCTTTTGATTGTCGTCGTTGCCGTGGTGATGTCCGCCGCGGCTGACACCGCATTCGGTGGTTTTGGTATTCCAAAGCCCATAACCACCGCCGCCGTGTTAGTGGCTGTCATTGTTTTGAGTTTTTTCGGTCGAGATCTGGTGCAACAAATCATGTTGGGTTGGACGAGCCTGCTAATGCTGTGCATAGCGGTTTTTATCGCGACAGGCCTAGCCAGAAGCTGGTCAGGTTTTTTTGAGTTCGGTGTGGAACAAGGTGCCGGTGCGGCTTTACTGAGCGGCTCCAAGTTTGCCATCTACAACAGTGCATTGGTCCCAGTGCTCCTGTACAGCGTGCGCGGCGTCAATAGCCAACGCACCGCACTGGCCGCTGGATTGCTGGCCGGTATTTTTGGTGCATTACCAGCGCTACTGATACATCTCATATTCAGTCCGCAGCTCGAGCGCATTATCGATATGTCGGTGCCAACACTTGGCGCGCTTAAGCTTCTCGATTTCGGCGCGGCTGTCCCGGTTTTTTACGTCGTGCTGTTTGGGACCGTTGTGCTGACAGCGGTCGGTGTTCTTCAAGGCCTCGCGGAACGGATTGATGGTTGGCGCGTGGAAGGAGGTCTTGCGGTTATGGGGCCGATCAATCGTGCAGCGATTTGTTCAATGGTGGTACTGGCCAGTGTCGCTCTTGCGCAATTCGGTATCGTCGCGCTCGTTGCTAAAGGCTATGGCGCCTTGTCGTGGGGATTTTTCTTGGTCTTTACGGTGCCGTTGCTGACGCTTGGAATTAGCCGCGTGGCGCGCCGCTAAATCTTAATGTCCCCATAGGCGCGCGCTAGCAATTTCAGCACCCTGCACCAACGCTGACAACTTTTCTATTGCGATAGCGGGATTCACGCGGCCGAATTTTGTGAACGTGCCGAAACCACAGTCGGTGCCCGCAAGCACCCGCTCGCGCCCGACAATGTGCGCGAATCGGCAGATCCGCTCGGCGACTAATTCCCGGTGATCGATGTAGTTGGTGCAGGTATCTATCACGCCCGGCATGAGGACCTTATCCTCGGGAAGGCCCAGCTCCTCCCACACACTAGCCTCGTGCGAGTGGCGTGGATTTGATGCTTCAAAGCTCAAGGTTTGCGCTTTGGCTTGGCAAACCAGAGGCGCAATCTTTTTTAGCGGTATGTCGAGATGGTGCGGCCCTTCGTAATTTCCCCAACAAATATGTAGACGCACATGCTCGGCCGGAACATTGACGAGTGCGGCGTTAAGAACTTCGAGCTGCTTCCCCGCTTCGCGCAAAAACTCTTCATCGCTAAGGGTCTTGTATTTGATGTGCCGCGCCATCGCCAGATCTGGGCAGTCGACCTGAAGGGTGAGGCCGGCCGCACTGATCGTTTCGAATTCTTCGCGCATCACCTCGCCGATCGCTTCGAGATACTCGTCCTCGCTGGCGTAGTATTCGTTGGGCAGTGAGGTGGCGATGATCCCCGGCGAAGAGGCATTCATAAAACCGCCAAGCGCGTCAGACTCGCGCAGCAGCCGCCGCAACCGGGCGATATCTTGTTCGAGAGGTTCGCGATTAACGACGCGGATTTCGCCGCTGCACACCGGCCGCTTAATCGGCGGCGCTTGATTCTGGGCGGCTGCTTGCACGAGGTAGTCGGGAAAAAGTTCGAGATCGCCGGGTGGCACCCGAGGAGAGTCTCCGGAGAAGCCGGAGCAGCGATCTTTGATGTAAGTGGAAAATCCGATTTTGCTCATTTCCCCGTCACTGATCACATCAATGCCGAGCCCCATCTGCATTTTGACTGCGTTAGCCACCGCTTCATCGACGGTATCGTCAAATAATTTCTTATCAACGATCTCGCCGTTTTCGCGAGCGATCAGCAGATCAGCGAGTGCATCAGGGCGCGGCAAGCTGCCCACATGGGTGGTTAGGATGCGATCCGCATTCATTGCCAGTCAGGGCTTGATGTTCTGATTCAAACGAAAGAAGTTCGCTGGGTCGTACTTTCGTTTGACTTCCACCAAGCGCTCGTAATTAGCACCGAAGGCCGCCCGAAGTTGATCGATTTCGGTCATCTGGTCCGCCCCCATTAGATTCGCGTAGATCCGGCCGCTGCTATGCGGCTCCATCGCCGTATAAGCGTCACGCGCCCACTGCATGTGCTCTGCATCCTCTTTTTCATCCGTCCATTGGCCGACGATGCCCAGATCGTATTGGGCGTCCCGATGAGCAAACGCCGTTTCGGTTTCACCGATTTGGCTGGATGGGCCACCGTAGTAGTACTCAATCATCATCGCAGATAAGGGCGAGGTCGCGCGGTTGCCATGCTCGACGATCGTGTCGATTGCATCGTCAGTCAGTTCTTCAAGAAATGTCGACTTCCAATAATTGCGGTTGCCGTACGGGAAGCCGGCATCGAACATGGTCTGCATTTCGATTCGGGGCATCGGCGCCATCATATCGGCGATTGGTGAACCAAAGTCGCGAAGGGGCTTGAGGACTTTTTCACTATCACTTTGCTCACCACAGAAGCACCCGATGATCGCGGTAACCGGTGTGCCGTCAGGGAGACTCAACATCGCACAGTAGGCGGTTAGCTCCAGCGGTGCGCTCCTGGTGAAGTCGCGATAAAAACGATAGACCTCACCGGCAGCCTCACGGGGATGGATGATCATGCCGCCAACAATATCTTTGACGGGATGCGCCTGAAACTCGAACTCAGTGACGACGCCGAAATTGCCGCCGCCGCCGCGCAGTCCCCAGAACAGATCTGGATTTTCCGTGGCGCTGGCATTTAACACCTGGCCATTTGCCGTAACGACTTCGGCGGAAATCAAGTTATCGCAGGTCATGCCGTATTTACGCACGAGCCATCCGACACCCCCGCCCAGCGCGAGCCCCCCGACACCAGTTTCGGAGACAATCCCCGCTGGTACCGCCAGATCTTGTTCGCACGAAGCCCGATCCATATCGCCGAGCGTGCATCCGCCTTGAACTTTCACCCGCCGAGTTGCTGGGTCAATGATGACGCGATTCATTGGCGAAAGATCGATCATCAAGCCGTCATCACAGATTGCGTTGCCGGCCACGTTGTGACCGCCACCGCGCACGGATACCAGCAACTGGTGCTCGCGCGCGAAGTTGACCGAGGCGACGACGTCATTGGTATTCGCGCAGCGGGCAATGGCCCCCGGGCGCTTATCGATCATGGCATTCCAGATCGTTCGCGCATCGTCGTATTCGGGATCGCCAGGGCACTGCAATGAACCCGCGAGCTGGGGTTCGAGGCCGCGAAGAAGGGCTTGGTCCATGGTTGTCTCCGTTGTCGTGCTTTAACCGACAGTAAGCCCTAAACGGGAATAGAACAATGGCACGCTAGAGAAAGGTGGGGCAGAACGAATTAAAGAGACGAGACTCCCACCATAATTTTCCGGTAGATCACCGCGAGATGCTCGAGGTCGTCGCTGGCGACGCATTCGTTTACTTTGTGGATGGATTCATTGACCGGACCGAGTTCGACGATCTGTGTACCGAGGCGGGTAATGAAGCGTCCATCGGATGTCCCGCCACCGGTTGATAGATCGGTCTTGAGGCCGGTTTCTTCTTGGATTACCGCATCGACAACTTCAACCAACTCGCCGCCCGGCGTTAGAAACGGGTTACCCGAGAGGTGCCACTCGAGCGTGAAATTAAGGCCATGCCGGTTCAAAACCGCTGCGGTTTTCTCACGCAGCCCGTCGTTGGATTGCTCCGTCGAAAAGCGGAAGTTGAGTTTAACCTTAGCGGTCCCGGGCACCACGTTATCGGCGCCGGTGCCCGCGTTGATATTGGATATCTGAAAACTCGTCGGCGGATAATACTCGTTGCCCTGATCCCATTCGGTCGTGCTTAACTCGGCTAAGGCCGGCATCAAGTCATGGATGGGGTTGCGCACTTTTTCTGGATACGCAACGTGACCTTGAATGCCATGCGCTGTGATATGGCCGTTCAGTGATCCACGACGCCCCACGCGAACCACATCGCCAAGCTTGCTCTTGCAACTGGGCTCACCAACGACGCACCACATCAATTGGATGTTTTCCCGCTCAAGATATTCGACGATTTTAATCGTGCCGTCGGTCGCCGGCCCTTCTTCGTCGGAAGTTAGCAAAAACGCGATCCCAAGCCCGCTGTTGGGGTGTTCGCGCAAAAACTCTTCAACAGCGATCACCATCGCCGCAAGGCTGCCTTTCATGTCGGCCGCACCGCGTCCGTAGACCAGGCCATCTTTGATGGTTGGCTCAAACGGATCGGTATGCCACTCCTCGCGCGGGCCGCTGGGAACCACGTCAGTGTGGCCGGCGAAACCGAAGTAGGGAGGATCACCGTAGCAGGCCCACAGGTTATCGACTTCCCCGGATCTGATCCGCTTCAACTCGAAACCGAGCGCCGCCAATCGCGAGCCGATTACGTCAAGGCAGCCTTCGTCTTGCGGCGTTACCGACGGTCGCGCAATTAATTCGCAGGTGAGATCGAGAGTCGGTGAGCGGCTCATGAACAGATCAACCACGGAGTTCCTTGTCGAGCTGGTTGATGCGCTTTTTGGCAACCTTCGCGTGCTCCGCATCGCTTTCACAGCCAATGAACTGACGGTCATGGGCAATCGCGGCGACGCCGGTGGTTCCAGATCCGGAGAACGGATCAAACACGACATCGCCCGGCGCGGTACTGGCCAGCAGGCAGCGCTCAACCAGGGCAAGCGGTTTTTGGGTGGGATGCTTTCCAAGCCGCTTCTCTTCCTTGCCCGGCGCGGTGAATTGCCACACGTTCTTCATTTGGCGCCCGCCATTCTCTTGTTTCATATCTTGGTAATTGAACCGGTAGCGCTCTTTAGCACCCTTTTTGGCCTTGGTGGCCCACAATACGATCTCAGTGGAGTGGGTGAAGCAGCGGCACCCTAGATTCGGCGGCGGGTTCGGTTTTTCCCAAACGATGTCGTTCAAGATCCTAAATCCGAGTTCCATCATCGCCATACCAACACTAAGGTAGACGTGATGCGTCCCGCTTACCCAGATCGTACCCTCGGGTTTCAAAATCCGATGGCACTGAGATAACCATTCGCGGTTGATCTCATGATCGTCGTCCACGCCGAGGCTCCGGTCCCATTCGCCTTTGTTAACCGATTTACGCTTTCCGGCATGGCAGGTGGTACCGTCGTTGGATAAGAAATACGGCGGATCGGTCCACACGCAGTCGATGCTTGCGTCGTCGATGTGGGCGGCGAGATCAAGAAAATCGCGGCGATACAAACGCGAATGCCCATCGCGAGATGCCCACAGCGGCTTAGGTGCGCGTTTCGCCATTACGCGCTGGTTTCCGCGGGCGTTCTCGCGTCGA
Source organism: Pseudomonadota bacterium (assembly GCA_039030125.1). Classification (GTDB taxonomy): domain Bacteria; phylum Pseudomonadota; class Gammaproteobacteria; genus JBCCEV01. The sequence goes on from JBCCEV010000001.1 coordinate 23,636, forward strand.
TACTAAGGGCATGGATGTCGGTTTTCATCAGCTCGTCCAGGGCGGCGTAAACCATGCGATGGCGTTTGATGAGCGGCACGCCTTCGAAGGCTGCGGCAACCAAACTCACTCGGAAGTGGCCTTTGCCGTCGCGCGCACCGGCGTGACCGACATGGAGATGGCTCTCATCGATCACCTCAATCGCATGCAGCGTGAAAGCCTCCGTCAGGGTTGCTTCAATGAGTTCGCGGCGATTCTTTGCTGTCACGGTAACCGGGAGCTTGGGCCAAAGGCGAAGTTTGCACGATAGGTGATGTCATCGCTAGGCGATGCGCCACAGGGTGTCATGTCTTGAAGGTCTGCGATAATAGCGCATACCCAAATGAAGGCGTGAGAACACCGTGGCCGCTGAGCGCCTAGTTGTGCACGCGGAGAACCCGCAGCGGCGAGCGATTAGCAAAGTCGCGGACGCAGTAGCAAATCAAGGCGTGGCGATTGTTCCCACCGACGGATGCTATGTGTTCATTTGTGCACTCGATAGCAAGGCGGCGCAGGAACGAATCCGTCTCATTCGTGGCTTGGAGCCCACCCATCAGTTCGCAATTTTGTGCCGCGACATCGGCCAACTTTCAGGTTTTGCCAAGATGGACAATGACGCCTTCCGCCTCGTCAAATCATTGAGCCCCGGGCCGTTTACCTTTCTTCTGCGGGCGACACGCGAGACGCCCAAACGATTACTCGACCCGAAACGAAAGACGGTGGGTATTAGGATCCCATCCGATCCTTGGTCGCAGCACTTTCTTGATCATTTCCCAGATCCCGTGATCTGTGCGACCGCGATCGATCGAGGCGACGAATTCCCCCTAACCGACGGCGACGAACAGTTCGCGCGATTCGCAAAACGGGTGGAATACGTGGTGGACTCCGGTTCGCTGGGGATTGAGCCCACGACAATTCTCGACCTGACAACATCGACGCCGACACTCGTGCGCCGGGGCAAAGGTGAGATATCGCATCTTGAGGTTGTCGAAAATGACTAGTCTCGCCCTGATTGCGGTGATCGGGGTGCCCGCGATTTTGGCGATAAGCTTGCACGAGGTCGCGCACGGTGCGGTGGCGCTGAAACTTGGTGACCGCACCGCCGCTGAACGCGGGCGGCTGAGTTTGAACCCCATCAAACACGTTGACCCAATTGGCTCTATTGCAGTGCCAGCGGCCTTGTTTTTTCTTGGCAAAATCCTCTTCGGACATCCTCTTTATTTCGGTTGGGCGAAACCGGTCCCTGTGGTTTGGCGTCATCTCAATCCTCGACGACTGGGGATCGGACTGGTTGCAATCGCAGGCCCAATGGCGAACCTGCTGATGTTGCTCATTTGGTTTGCGTTCGCCTTTCTGCTTTCGTTCACGTCACAAGCGCCTCTGTTTTTGCTTGTGATGTGTGAGGCTGGGATAATGTTTAACGCGACACTTATGCTGATTAATCTTATCCCCGTACCGCCCCTTGATGGCAGCCGCGTTGTTACGGCGATGCTGCCGGTGCAGTGGGCGCTACGCTATAACAAGATCGAACCTTACGGATTATTTGTGCTTTTGCTGCTGCTGACGACGGGGGGGTTGCAGTGGTTGTTCGGCGGCGTGATCGGCGTGCTGCTCGATGCCTTGCCGGCGTAGTGCGGCAGTCCCTTCCCAAATGATCTTGAGTGAATAACAAAAATGGCTAACAAGCGCGTGTTGTCGGGGATGCGGCCGACTGGCCAGTTGCACCTTGGTCACTACCACGGCGTGCTCAAAAACTGGGTGCAGCTACAGCACGAATACGAGTGCTTCTTCTTCGTGGCGGACTGGCATGCCCTCACGACGGCCTATGAAAACACGCAGATCATCAACGAATCCGCCTTCGATATCGTGATCGATTGGCTAGCCGTTGGGATCAATCCGGCTGAGGCCACCTTGTTCATTCAGTCGCGCGTGCCGGAACATGCGGAGTTACATTTGCTGTTGTCGATGATGACCCCGCTGAGTTGGCTGGAGCGGGTGCCAAGCTATAAGGACCAGCAGGAAAAGTTGAAAGAGTTGGATCTCTCCACTTATGGTTTCTTGGGTTACCCGCTGTTGCAAGCCGCCGACATTCTTGTCTACAAAGCGAGTAACGTACCGGTGGGCGAGGACCAGGTGGCGCACATTGAAATGTCCCGCGAAGTCGCTCGACGTTTCAATTTCCTCTACGGGCGCGAGCCCGATTTTGAGGAGCGGGCTCGGGCTGCTGCTAAGAAGATGGGGAAAAAAAACAGCAAGCTCTACTTCGAGATCCGGCGCAGCTATCAAGAAGACGGCGACCTCGAGGCCTTGGAGAAAGGCCGCGCTTTCCTGGAAGCCCAGCAAAACATTTCCTTGGGCGATCGCGAGCGGCTGCTGGGCTACTTAGAGGGTGGCGGCAAAGTCATCCTCCCTGAGCCGCAAGCGCTTTTGACGCCGGAATCGAAAATGCCGGGGCTGGACGGCGAGAAGATGTCCAAGTCCTATCAGAACACCATCGCACTGCGCGAATCGGCGGAGTCGGTTACGCAGAAACTCCGCACGATGCCGACCGATCCAGCGCGCGTGCGCCGCTCCGACCCTGGCGATCCGAAAAAATGTCCCGTTTGGAAGTTTCACGAAATCTATTCAAACAGCGAGGTGCAGAGTTGGGCCAAGGAAGGTTGCACGACCGCAGCGATTGGGTGTCTCGATTGTAAGCAACCGGTGGTGGACGCGGTGCTTGCCGAACAGGCGCCCATTCAGGAGCGCGCGGAAGAATTTCTCAACGATCCTGAATCAGTGCGGGGTATCATTGATGAAGGCTGCGAACGCGCGCGCGACACCGCGCGCGATACGCTGGACGAAGTGCGTCAAGCTATGAATTTGGATTACCGCTAACGATGTCTGTAGATCCCGAGCAAGCCGAGATACCCGTACATCCAGCGCAACAGGAGATGCCGTTTGCGGTTGTGCAGGGCGTCCCGGTCACCGAACCACCTAAAGATCTCTACATTCCGCCGGATGCGCTGGCAATTTTTCTGGAAGCCTTCGAAGGTCCACTGGATTTACTGCTGTATCTCATCAGGCGGCAAAACCTCGATATTCTCGATATCCCGGTCGCCCGTATCACCGAGCAGTACATGTCATACATCGACATGATGCGAGAGATGCGTTTTGAACTGGCGGCGGAATATCTGTTGATGGCCGCAATGTTGGCCGAGATTAAGTCTCGCATGTTGTTGCCGCGGCCCGCACTCGAAGACGATGAAGAAGAAGATCCGCGCGCGGAGCTAGTGAGGCGCCTGCAAGAGTATGAGCGCTATAAAAAGGCCGCCGAGGATATCGAAGAACTTCCGCGCATGGAGCGCGAATGGTTTGATGTGGTCGTCGAATTTGAGCCGCCTTCCACTGTTGAGCAACATCCTGACGTCACTATGGACGCTATCCTCAAGGCATTTCGAGACGTGTTGCAACGTGCTGAAATGTTTGCTGATCACCAGGTGCAGCGAGAGCTCTTGTCCGTTCGCGAACGCATGAGTACGGTGTTGGAACTCGCAAGGCACGAGGAGTATCTGCCTTTTGGCCGTTTTTTCGAAGTGAAAGAAGGACGCGCGGGCGCAGTGGTGACCTTAGTAGCATTGCTGGAGCTCCTTAAGGAGGCGCTGATTGAGATCGTTCAATCCGGCGAGCGCGAACCCATCTACGTAAAATTGGCGGCCTGAGCATGAACGAAAGTGAGATGAAGTTTGCGCTCGAGGCCGTTTTGATGACGGCCGATACGCCGTTGTCGGTCGACAAACTGCAAAAGATTCTGGCTGGCGACGCAAAAACCGTTGAGCGCGACGCGGTGAAGAAAGCCATTGATGCATTGCGCGAGGACTACGCGGCACGCGCGATAGAAATCGCCGAGGTTGCAAACGGCTTTCGTGTGCAATCCAGGGCAGAGTACGCGCAGTGGGTGAACCGCCAATGGGAGCAGCGCAAGCCCCGTTACTCAAGGGCGCTTATGGAAACCCTTGCAATTATTGCCTACCGGCAACCAATCACGCGTGGTGAGATTGAAAACATCCGCGGGGTTGCGGTGAGTACCAACATCGTACGTACCCTGATGGAGCGCGAGTGGGTGCGAATTGTCGGGCATCGCGACGTGCCGGGACGGCCGGCGATTTATGCGACAAGCAAAGAGTTCTTGGACTACTTTGGCCTTAAATCATTGGAACAGCTACCCAGTCTGGCCGAACTTCGCGACTTCGATGATATGCACCCTGATTTATTTAAGGATGTGCCAGCACCCGAGGAAAACGGCGCTGAGGACGCCGGGCAGGACGGTGAATCCGACGAGGCGCTCGACGAACCTTCTCAAGCGCAAGAAGAGGTGATGGACCAGCCGGTTGTTGAAGGTGAGGAGCCAGCAGCGGCCGTGGAGGCCGCCCGTGACCAAGGCTAGGAACAAAACTCGCCGCACGCCGCCCAAGAAGACCCCGCGCCAACGCCGTGGCGATCAAGACCCTGAGATTTCTGAAAGCGAGTCCCAGGGTGAGCGCCTGCAGAAGGCGCTGGCCGCGGCGGGTTGGGGTTCGCGCCGCGAAATCGAGCGCCAAATTAGCGCGGGTCAGATCATGGTCAACGATGTCAAAGCTGTCCTTGGCGTGCGCGTTCAACCCGGCGATCGAATTGAAACCCATGACGGTCGCAGGCTCACGGTGCGCGAGCGTGAGCAGGCTCATCGTCTCATCGCGCTCAATAAACCCGTTGGCATGGTTTGTACGCGCAAGGACACCGAGGGCCGTAAAACCGTTTTCGATGTTTTGCCGCGCTTAAACACCGGCCGTTGGATCAGTGTCGGCCGTCTCGACATCAATACCAGCGGGTTGTTGCTTTTCACCACGGACGGTGAGCTGGCCAGCCGGCTGATGCACCCGAGCTATGAAGTCGATCGCGAATACGCGGTGCGGGTGTACGGCGAGGTTGGCAACGACACCGTGGCTCAACTGCTCGCCGGTGTCGATATCGACGGCGAAGAGCACCGCTTTTTGGACATTGTGGCCGGCGAAAGGAAGGGTGCGAACGGTTGGTTTTATTGTGTATTGCAAGGCGGAAAGAATCGCGAAGTAAGGCGCTTGTGGGAATCTCAAGGGTTGACGGTCAGCCGCTTGATGCGAGTGCGCTTTGGCAACGTGGTGTTGGAGGCCAGCATGCGGCGCGGAAGGCCGGCAGAGCTCAAAGGGCAAATTGCGTCGGACCTGTACCGCTTAGTTCACTTGAATCCCCCTAAATAGCTGTCTTTTTGGGCTTTTCAGTGTCCAAACAATTGATCAGCTAGCACTCGGCGGCTAAGCTTGGCGCCCTTTTTTTGCCTTGGCTTGCAACCGAACCGCTATGACACGTCGCGCTTTCGTCGCCGGTAATTGGAAAATGAACAGCTCACCGAATGCGTGCGGAGAGCTTGCTAGCGATGTCGCTCGCAAGTGTGGGCCCGCGAGTACTTCAATCGACATCGCGCTGTGTCCGCCCGCCGCCTTACTGAATTTGGTTGCTCAAGCGCTGGACGGCTCGCCAATTCAGTTAGGGGCGCAGGATTGTTCGGAGCACGACAGCGGTGCGTTCACCGGTGAAACCTCTGCTAATACGGTAAAAGAGCTGGGCTGTAGCTATGTGATCTGTGGTCATTCGGAACGGCGCGAGCTCTTCGGCGATACGAACGAGCGCGTGGTGGCGAAGCTGCGCGCCGCGACGCGTAGCGGCCTGGTTCCTATCATGTGCGTGGGCGAGCAACTCGCGGATCGCGAAGCCGGGCGAACTGAGGTGCTGGTCGGTCAGCAACTCGACGCGCTTCTTAGCGGTGACGACGCGGTGGCCTTGAGTAAGGATTTAGTGATTGCCTATGAGCCCGTGTGGGCGATTGGGACGGGCGTCACAGCGACGCCCGAGCAAGCCCAAGAGGTGCACGCATACATCCGCGCGCGGTTGCATGAGAAAATTGGCGCCAGGGCCGAGGACACACAGATTTTGTACGGGGGCAGCGTTAAACCCGACAACGCCGCCGCAATCTTTTCAATGCCCGACATTGACGGCGGCCTGATTGGTGGCGCCTCGCTTGAGGGCGATTCCTTCGCCGCCGTGTGCGAAGCTGCCCGCACGTAAAGGAGCGGAACGGAAGTGTTTACGATTCTAATTGGACTACACATTGTGGTGGGCTTGTTGCTCATTGGCCTAATTTTGCTTCAGCAAGGCGCCGGTGCAACCGCCGGGGTGTCGTTTGGCGGGGGTTCCTCTCAAACGGTGTTCGGGGCGCGCGGATCGGGTTCGTTTTTAACGCGGGCCACCACTGTATTGGCGATCATTTTTCTCGCCAACAGCCTCGTCTTGGGGCGCATCAATTCTGGGCGCGTGAACCAAACCAGCATTGTCGACCAGCTTTCCGATTTGCCGGTTCAGGAAGCGCCGGCGATGCCAGACTTGCCGAGCGATCTGCCCGCACCAGACGTGCCCGGCACCGATGTGCCCGCGTTACCCGGCGAGACTTCGCCCCAGTAGCAGCTTTTTTGGTGTTGATTGCACCAGCGTCGATCACGCGTTCCTCGTTTTCTGGCTACCGGTGCGCCCTTTGCGTATCATGCGCGCTGCGACGCGCCCGGGTCGTGGAAAAGCCGATGTGGTGGAATTGGTAGACACGCTGTCTTGAGGGGGCAGTGCCGCGAGGCGTGCCGGTTCGACTCCGGCCATCGGCACCATACTTCAAAGTCAAATAATAAAGCCTGTTGCGGCACTCGAGTCCCGCTCTTATACCCTGCAATGGGGTACAATTAAGCTTGGTTAAGACTTGCCGCTATATAAATGAGTAAGGCGGTGTTCCAGTGCTCGAGCTATATCTGCCCATTTTGATATTTGTCGGGATCGGCGTTGCCATCGGACTTGCCTCACTTGCGGCCAGTTTTGGCATCGGCCAAATCCTGAAAACCGGAAAAGTAGACGCCGAAAAAGTCTCGCCCTACGAATGTGGGTTCGAGGCATTTGAGGACGCACGCATGAAATTCGACGTGCGTTATTACTTGGTCGCCATACTTTTCATTATTTTCGATCTAGAGATCGCGTTCTTCTTCCCCTGGGCGGTAGTGCTCGAAGATATTGGGGCCTACGGATTTTGGGCCATGATGATCTTCCTAACTATTCTCGTCGTAGGTTTTATCTACGAGTGGCAAAAAGGTGCGCTCGAATGGGAATGAACGAGGTCCAAGAAAAAGGTTTTGTCACCACCAGCATCGACACCGTAGTGAACTGGGCGCGAACCGGTTCGATGTGGCCGATGACTTTTGGGCTCGCGTGCTGCGCGGTGGAGATGATGCATGCCGGCGCGGCGCGCTATGATCTCGACCGGTTTGGCGTGGTGTTCCGCCCCAGCCCCCGCCAATCAGATGTCATGATCGTGGCCGGTACTCTGGTGAATAAGATGGCGCCGGCGCTGCGCAAAGTTTACGACCAGATGACCGAGCCCAAGTGGGTGATTTCGATGGGGTCGTGCGCGAATGGTGGCGGTTATTATCACTACTCATACGCGGTGACGCGCGGTTGCGACCGTGTCGTGCCGGTGGATGTTTACGTGCCCGGTTGCCCGCCGACGGCCGAGGCGCTGCTATTTGGGGTTCTGCAGCTTCAGAAGAAGATTAAAAGAACCACCACCATCAATCGTTAATCGCATCTTTCATGAATCCAGAGCGCATCGAGGAACTACTCGGCGAGCTGCAAGCGGCCCTAGGTGTCCGTCTGCAAAGCGCCGAGCCGGCGATTGGTGAGGTCACTATCGAAGTGGCAGCGGGTGATCTTCTTGAGGCCATGACCATTCTTAGAGACGACGAGCGGCTGAGCTTCACGCAAATGAGCGACCTCTCGGGCTTGGACTTGCTGACCTATGGCCGCGCGGATTGGCAAACGCAGAGCGCGACAAACTCGGGTTTTAGTCGCGGCGTTGCTAAAGGATCGGTGATTGAAAGCGAAACCGATGAGCGTCGTTTTGCCATCGTTTATCAGTTGCTATCGGTGACTAAAAATCGACGTTTGCGGGTGAAGTGCTTCCCCCAAGGCGAGCCGCCGACGATAGCGTCGGTCACCTCGATCTGGCCGGTGGCCGATTGGTATGAGCGCGAGGCGTTCGATCTGTTCGGGGTGCTTTTCGATGGTCATGACGATTTGCGACGGCTCTTAACTGACTACGGTTTCATCGGCCATCCATTTCGCAAAGATTTTCCGCTCGAAGGTCACGTTGAGGTTCGCTATGACCCCGACAAACAGCGGGTCATCTATCAACCGGTTTCGATCGAACCTCGCACATTGGTGCCGCGAGTGATCCGCGATGACTATCCGGTGCCGCGCGGGCGTCTGGCGCCGCAGCCCGAGGCCGATGCAGAAGAAGCGAGCGACGATGCCTGAGATCCAGAATTTAACGCTCAACTTCGGCCCGCAGCATCCAGCCGCCCACGGCGTACTCCGTTTGGTCCTGGAAATGGATGGCGAAGTGATCGAGCGCGCCGATCCGCATATTGGATTACTCCATCGCGGCACTGAAAAGCTCGCGGAAAATAAACCGTTCAACCAAAGCATTGGCTACATGGATCGGCTCGATTATGTGTCGATGATGTGTAACGAGCATGCTTACGTGCTGGCCATTGAAAAATTACTGGGTATAGCGGCGCCGGAGCGCGCGCAGTACATCCGCGTTATGTTCGATGAAATCACGCGGATCTTGAACCACTTGATGTGGCTTGGCGCCCATGGCCTCGACATCGGCGCGATGACGATGTTTTTGTACTGCTTTCGTGAACGCGAAGATTTAATGGACTGCTACGAGGCGGTTTCCGGAACACGTATGCACGCCACCTATTACCGCCCGGGCGGCGTGTACCGCGATTTGCCAGAGGTGATGCCGAAGTATCAGGCTTCAAAGTGGCGTAACCAGAAAGAAGTCGACCTCCTCAACGAAAACCGCCAGGGTTCGCTGTTAGATTTTATCGAGGACTTCGTCAAACGCTTTCCCAAATGCGTGGACGAGTATGAAACGTTACTAACGGAAAACCGGATCTGGAAACAACGTACAGTCGATATTGGCATTGTCGACATTGACCGGGCACTGGCGCTGGGCTTCACTGGGCCGATGTTGCGTGGCTCCGGACTCGCCTGGGATCTGCGCAAGAAACAACCCTATGAAGTTTATAACCGCCTGGATTTTGATATCCCGGTAGGGGTCAATGGCGACTGCTATGACCGGTATCTCGTGCGCGTCGAGGAAATGCGGCAGTCAACCCGTATCATTGAGCAGTGTATTGACTGGCTGCGCGCCAACCCGGGGCCGGTGATGCTCGACGATCGCAAGCTTTCACCGCCCGCGCGCGGCGATATGAAGGGTGACATGGAATCGTTGATTCATCATTTCAAACTGTTCACCGAAGGTTATTGCGTGCCCGCGGGTGAGGCCTATGCGGCGGTTGAGCATCCGAAAGGTGAGTTCGCTATCTATCTCGTTTCCGATGGCGCCAACAAGCCCTATCGCTTGAAAGCGCGCGCTCCGGGATTTCCACATTTGGCGGCCATGAATGAATTAGTATCCGGACACATGTTGGCTGATGTCGTAGCGATCATCGGCACGATGGATATCGTGTTCGGGGAGATCGATCGCTAATGGCTGAAACCGAAACAGCCATGGAACTTTCGGCGCACGCTAGGGAAGTGATCGACCGCTGGGTAGCCAAATATCCCCCCGAGCGTAAACAGTCGGCCGTGCTTGCTGCATTGAGTGAAGTACAGCACGAGAACGAGGGTTATTTAACGACGCCATTGATGGACGCGGTCGCGGACTATCTCGGCATGCCAAAAATCGCGGTCTATGAAGTGGCGAGCTTCTACTCGATGTATGAGACGAGTGAAGTGGGCCGCAACAACGTTGCGATTTGTACCAATATCTCCTGCATGTTGCGGGGTAGCGGTGAAATCGTCGAGCACATTGAAAAGAAGCTGGGGATCAAGGTGGGTGAGTCCACACCGGACGGCCGGATTTTCCTCAAGCGCGAAGAAGAGTGTCTGGCCGCCTGTTGCGGCGCGCCGATGATGCAGGTGAACCACGTCTATCACGAGAAGCTCACGACCGATAAGGTCGACGAGATTCTCGATGCGCTGGATTAACGATTAACGAAGAGCAAGGCATGAGCGAAATTAAACTCAATCAAACCTGCTTTGAAACGCTGCAGTTCGACGAACCTTGGACGTTTGAGAACTATCTCAACATTGGCGGCTATGAAGCGTTGAAGAAAGTCTATGGGCAAAAAATGGCGCCTGAGGACGTCATCGAGGAAGTGAAAGCTTCGGGGCTGCGTGGCCGCGGCGGGGCAGGATTTCCAGCCGGAGTGAAATGGAGCTTTATGCCCAAAGATCCCAACATCCAAAAATACATCGTTTGCAATTCTGACGAGAGCGAACCGGGCACTTGCAAAGACCGGGACATCCTCAGGTTTAATCCGCATGCATTGGTTGAGGGAATGGCGATCGCGGGCTATGCAATCGGCGCAACGGTTGGTTACAACTACATGCGTGGTGAGTTTATGGATGAGTGCGCGCGACGCTTCCAAAACGCCTTGGATGAAGCCTACGAGCACGGGTTTCTCGGCAGCAATGTCCTGGATTCCGGCGTCGACTTCGACCTGCACATGCACCTGGGCGCGGGCGCCTACATCTGCGGTGAAGAAACGGCGTTGCTGGAATCGCTCGAAGGCAAGAAAGGTCAGCCGCGCTTCAAGCCGCCATTTCCAGCAGGCTATGGCCTCTACGGTGCGCCGACGACCATCAACAACACTGAGTCGCTTTCGTCGGTACCGACCATCATTCGCAAGGGCGCGCAGTGGTTTGCCGACATGGGTAAACCCAACAATGGTGGTACCAAGGTTTTCTCGGTCAGCGGGCACGTCGAAAATCCTGGCAACTTTGAAATACCGATGGGATTGCCGTTCAAAGATCTGCTTGCGCTGGCGGGCGGTATTTGGAAAGGCCGGCAGTTAAAAGCCGTCATACCCGGCGGCTCCTCAGTCCCGGTCTTGCCCGGCGAAATCATGATGGAAGTCGATATGGACTACGATTCGATTTCTGGTGCGGGTTCAATGTTGGGTTCTGGTGCGGTGGTCGTTATGGATGAAACCACGGATATGGTCCAAGTCCTTCGCCGCATCTCCCGGTTCTATTACGCCGAGTCGTGCGGGCAATGCACACCGTGCCGGGAAGGAACGGGATGGCTGTATCGCATGCTTTGCCGGATTATCGATGGTGAAGGAACGCCTGCTGATCTCGACAAGCTTGATGACGTGGCCGCAAAGATTGAAGGACGGACGATTTGTGCTCTAGGCGACGCTGCCGCGATGCCGGTGCGGAGTTTTATTAAGCATTACCGTCATGAGTTCGCGCACTACATTGAGCACAAGTGCAGCATCTTGGATAAGAAAGACCGCGCGGCCTAGATCGTAATGAGCGACGATACCGTCAAAATAGAAGTCGATGGCCAGGAGCTTGAAGCGCGCAAGGGCTCGATGCTGATCGAAGCGACCGATGCTGCGGGTATTTATATTCCGCGTTTTTGCTATCACAAAAATTTGTCAGTGGCGGCTAACTGCCGCATGTGCCTGGTGGAAATGGAACGCGCGCCCAAGCCCGTACCGGCCTGCGCTACACCGGTGATGGATGGCATGAAGGTGATGACTCGCTCTGAAAAGGCGGTGAGTGGTCAGCGCGCCACAATGGAATTCCTTTTAATTAACCATCCGCTTGATTGCCCGATTTGTGATCAGGGCGGTGAGTGCGAACTGCAGGATTTAGCACTGGGTTACGGTGGCGACATCGGTCAGTACACCGAAGGCAAGCGCGTCGTGCGCGACAAGGATATTGGTCCTTTGGTGCAAACCGACCTCACCCGCTGCATTCACTGCACTCGCTGTGTTCGATTCGGTGAGGAAATCGCGGGACTTCGTGAACTTGGCGCCACCGGTCGCGGCGAACATATGGAGATCGGGACCTACGTTGCGAAGGCTATGACCTCGGAATTGTCGGGCAACGTCATTGACGTGTGTCCGGTTGGTGCGCTGACCTCAAAACCCTATCGCTACTCGGCGCGGGCGTGGGAGCTACAACAAGCCGACGGCGTGGCGCCTCACGATAACTTCGGGTCGAACGTGCACTTCCATATCAAGGGCCCGATCGTTAAACGCGTGGTGCCCAAAGATAACGACGATCTCAATCAAACTTGGCTCTCCGATCGTGATCGCTTCAGCTATCAGGGCTTGAATCACGACTCGCGTCTAATCACGCCCAGAGTCAAAGAAAATGGTGAATGGCGTGATTGCGATTGGAATACCGCTTTCAGCACGCTGACGGCTGGCATCATGGCGGCGGTAGAGAAAGGTCCCGAGCAGTTGGGCGCATTATTGTCACCAAATGCGACCACAGAAGAGTGCTATCTGATGCAACGCTTGGTGAGGGGGCTTGGATCGCACAATGTAGACCACCGACTGCGGCAAATTGAGTTTGCCGATCAAGCTGCCGAGCCTCTCTCGCCATGCATGGGGGCGGCACCGGAAGCTTACGAAAATGCTGATGCAATTCTGCTGTTAGGGGCTCATCCACGCCATGAAAGCCCGCTATTAAACCTGCGGATCCGCAAAGCCGCGCTCCAAGGTGCAAAGGTTTCGCAAATCGATTGTGTGACCCACGATCACAACTTTAATCTGTTTCAACAACTGGCGCTGAAGCCCAGCGCGATGGTTGGTGCAGCCGCGGCGCTTCTCAAAAGTGTCAGCAACGGCGAACTAATCGAGGCCCCGGTTGACCGCTTCTTGGAGCTCGCTGAGCACAGTGAGCCGTTGACCGAAATCGCCGCCAGCCTGCGGGACGCTGAACGCCCTATCGTCGTACTTGGCGGGACTGTGCAACGGCATGCTTCGCGCAGCGCGCTGTGCCAGATCGCAGAGCAGATTGCGTCGCTTAGCAATGGCACCTTGGGTTATCTGACCGACGGCGCCAACGCCGCGGGCGCCTGGCTTGCGGGCGCGGTACCGCATCGTGGCCCCGGTGGGCGTGCTTTGGAGTCGGTGGGCAGACACAGCGCCGAATTGTTGAGTGGCAAACAAGGCGCGTTGATACTGCTCGGATTCGAGCCGGATCTCGACTGCGCGCTGAGCAGCACAGCAACCGAAGCACTTTCGCAGACCGATTTCGTGGCCGCCATAACTGCGTTCAACAATCCCCTGCTGGAGGCCAGCGCAGACGTTCTTTTACCGATGGCGGCTTATGCGGAAAACGAGGGGACCTACGTCAACGGATTTGGTGTGTGGCAGAGCTTTGGTGCGGCCGTGCGGCCGCAGGGTGATGCCCGCCCCGCTTGGAAAAAACTACGAGTGATCGGCGAACAACTCGGGTTATCCGGATTTGACGCCCAAAGCTGCGGCGATGTGACAAGCGAGATTAAGGCGCTCGCCGGCTCGATCAGCAACAACGGCCATCGTAATACGCCCGCTGTGGTCGAAGCCACAAACGGGCTAGGCAATGGCGCGTTGGAGCTGCATGTTCAAGTCCCTATTTACAGCGCCGATCCCTTGGTGCGCCGTTCCGCAGCTCTGGGATCAATGATGCAAGCGGGGAGTGATGCGGTAAGTCTGTCGCCAACCGATGCCCAAGCGTGTGGTTTGGCCGATGGAGAAATCGCGAACATCAAGGTCGGCGATGAAGAGCTGTCGTTGGCCGTGGTCGTCGACGACCGGGTGGCCGCGGGTGTTTGCGCGATCGACGCAGGCCGCCGCGCGACCGCCGCGGTGTCGCAAGTTGGCGCCGCGGTCGAGGTGAGTAAGAGCTAATGCAGCTAAGCGAACTAAGCCCTTTCCCGTTTATTGAATCGACGCTCGCGCCATTTGTCCCCGATCCGATCATCCTTACTTCCATCATTGTTATGAAGATCCTCATGATCGTTTTGCCGATCATGGGATGCGTGGCGTATCTCACGCTGGCCGAGCGCAAAGTGATTGGCTACATCCAGGTGCGGATTGGTCCGAATCGCGTAGGACCCCGTGGCTTCCTGCAGCCCATAGCCGATGCGCTGAAGCTTTTGACGAAGGAAGTCATTGTTCCCACGGGCGCCAATCGTTTTCTGTTTCTCATTGCCCCTATTCTGGCGTTGGCGCCGGCATTAGCGGCATGGGCCGTGGTGCCATTCGAAGGCGAGATGATTCTTGCCGATATCAACGCTGGATTACTGTACGTCTTGGCACTGACTTCGCTGGGCGTTTACGGGATTATCGTGGCGGGTTGGGCTTCCAATTCCAAGTACGCTTTTCTTGGCGCGATGCGTTCGGCGGCGCAAATCGTGTCCTATGAGATTGCGATGGGCTTTGCACTAGTCGGCGTCTTGATCGCGGCGGGCAGTTTGAATTTGGGTGAAATCGTTGAGTCGCAACGTGGTGTTATTGGCCCTTTTAGTTGGTTTTGGGTGCCGTTGCTGCCGCTGTTCGTGATCTACTTTATTTCCGGCGTCGCGGAGACTAACCGTGCCCCCTTCGATGTTAGTGAAGGGGAATCGGAGATTGTGGCGGGGTTTCACGTTGAATACGCTGGGATGGCGTTCGCACTGTTTTTCCTGGCTGAATACGCCAACATGATATTAATCTCCGCGCTTACCGCGGTGATGTTCTTGGGCGGTTGGTTGTCGCCATTTTGGTGGTGGGCAGACGTTCCATTGCTCGGCGATGGCATTCAGTGGTTTGTGTTCAAGACGGCTTTCTTTTTATTTCTATTCCTTTGGTTTCGCGCCACTTTCCCCCGGTATCGTTACGACCAGATCATGCGCCTGGGGTGGAAAGTTTTTTTACCGATTACCATCGTTTGGATTGTCGTGGTTGGTGCGATGGTGGTGTGGAAGTTTCCCCCGTGGTTCGCCGCCTAGGAGCTCGTTATGTCCCAAGTTGCGAATTATTTTAAGAGCCTGACCCTTTGGGAATTACTCAAAGGCCTGCGCTTGACCGGTCGTTACCTGGTTGAGCGGAAAGTAACGGTGCAGTATCCCGAAGAAAAAACACCGCAGTCTCCACGTTTTCGCGGCCTCCATGCCTTGCGCCGTTACCCGAACGGTGAAGAGCGATGTATAGCTTGTAAGCTCTGCGAAGCGGTGTGTCCGGCACTCGCGATCACGATCGAAAGCGAGCCTCGTGACGACGGCACCCGGCGTACAACGAAATATGAGATTGATCTCTCGAAATGTATTTTTTGCGGATTCTGTGAAGAATCCTGTCCCGTCGATTCGATCGTTGAAACACGCCATTTTGAGTATCACGGCGAAGAACGCAGCGACCTCATCATGACCAAGCAAAAACTGCTGGCCAACGCCGAGCGGTTTGAGGCTCAAATCGCCGAAGATCGCGCAACCGAGGCGCGCTACCGGTAGTGTTCAATGGTTGAGCAGATCGTCTTTTACTTTTTTGCCGCGCTGCTGGTTTTCGCGGCGACGATGGTGATCACGGTGCGCAACCCGGTGCACGCCGCGCTCTATTTAGTCCTGGCTTTCTTCTCGAGTGCGGGGCTGTGGTTGCTTCTCGAAGCAGAGTTCTTGGCGATCGCGTTAGTGCTCGTCTACGTCGGCGCAGTGATGGTTCTTTTTCTTTTCGTGGTGATGATGCTCGATATCAATATCGCCGAACTGCGCGAAGGTTTTGCCAGGTATCTGCCGATCGCAGTTATCGTTGCCATTGGCATGCTGCTATCGCTGGTGACCGTCGTCGGCCATGACAACTTTGGTGTTGCGCAGATGGGCACCGGCACCACTCATGCCGTTGACTACAACAATACCCGCGAGCTGGGCCTGGTGCTGTATACCCAGTTCATTTGGCCTTTTGAAATAGCGGCGGTGATTTTGTTGGTCGCGATCGTTGCTGCCATCGCGCTAACGCTCAGAGGCACACGCCAGCATAAGCAACCGAAAGTTGAGCGTCAGCTTGCCGCTCGGCGTGACGATCGCGTGCGCCTGATTAAAGTCGAGGCGGAGACAGAATAGCGATGGCGCTTGCTAACTTCCTGCTGATCGGCGCTGTCCTGTTTTGCATCAGCGTCGCCGGGATTTTCATCAACCGGAAAAACGTGATCGTGCTGTTGATGTGCGTAGAGCTGATGTTGCTGGCGGTGAACATGAACTTCATCGCTTTCTCACATTTTTCCGGCGATGTGGCGGGTCAGGTTTTCGTGTTCTTTATTTTGACCGTCGCAGCCGCTGAAGCGGCGATCGGCTTGGCGATACTGGTCGTGCTTTTCCGCAACCGTAATTCTATTAACGTTGAAGATCTAGGGGAGATGCGGGGCTAAGAAGCCTGCATTTTTGACGTCGTGGGGACATTCTGTTTAGCGATCGTACTCGCGCCTCTTACGGGGGCAATCGTCGCCGGTTTGTTTGGCCGGAAAATTGGGCGGGCCGGTGCTCATTGGGTCTGTAACCTCGGGGTCGCGATATCGTTCTTTCTCTCAACGTACGTTTTCACCAGCGTCATTGGAACCCATGAGGTCTATAACGAAGACCTCTACACCTGGCTAGTAGCCGGCGGCGTGCCGCTGAAGATTGGGTTTCTTGTGGACGAACTGACCGCGACCATGATGGTGGTCGTCACGTTCGTTTCGTGGATGGTGCACGTCTACACCATCGGTTACATGCATGACGATGATGGTTACCAGCGCTTCTTTGCCTATATTTCGCTATTCACCTTCAGCATGTTGATGTTGGTCATGTCCAACAACTTCTTGCAGCTCTTCTTCGGTTGGGAAGCCGTTGGTCTGGTTTCTTATCTGCTCATTGGCTTCTGGTTCACCCGTGATACCGCGATCTATGCCAACATGAAGGCGTTCTTGGTGAACCGGGTCGGAGATTTCGGATTTCTGCTCGGCATCGCCGCGGTTTTGATGTATTTCGGCTCACTCGACTACGCGAATGTGTTCGCTCAAGTCGCAGATCACAAAGACACCACGATCACGATTTTCCAAGGCCATGAATGGTCACTGATGACGGTTATTTGTCTGCTGTTGTTTGTCGGCGCTATGGGCAAGTCGGCGCAAGTACCGTTGCACGTGTGGTTGCCTGACTCGATGGAAGGCCCGACGCCGATTTCGGCGCTGATCCACGCGGCAACGATGGTGACCGCGGGGATCTTTATGGTCGCGCGGATGTCGCCATTGTTCGAACTTTCCGTTACGGCCCTATCAACGGTGCTGGTTATTGGCGCGACTACAGCGTTTTTTATGGGTCTGCTCGGCTTGGTGCAACATGACATCAAGCGCGTTGTTGCTTACTCGACGCTCTCGCAACTCGGTTACATGACCGTGGCACTCGGCGTGTCGGCCTACAGCGCGGCAATTTTTCATCTATTCACGCATGCTTTTTTTAAGGCGCTGCTGTTCCTCGGCGCGGGCTCGGTGATCATCGGTCTGCACCACGAGCAAGACATGCGCAATATGGGCGGCCTGCGCAAATACATGCCGATCACCTGGATCACCTGCTTGATCGGTTCATTGGCCTTGATCGGATTCCCGGGAACCTCCGGATTCTTCTCCAAGGACGCAATCATCGAAGCTGTCCATCATTCGCATATTCCGGGTCACGGCTACGCGTACTTCGCCGTTCTCTCGGGAGTATTTATTACCGCGCTCTACAGCTTTCGCATGTTCTTTTTGGTTTTCCATGGTGAAGAACGTATTGACCCTCATGCCAAAGAGCATTTGCATGAATCGCCCAAGGTCGTGACCGTGCCGCTCATCATGCTTGCTATTCCATCGCTGATTGTTGGTTTGTTTGGTGTGGGGCCGATGGTTTTTGGCGATTACTTTGGTGAGAGCATTCAAGTACTTGGCGAGCATGATGCACTCAGCGAGGTCGGTTATCACGGCGTCATGCCTTTTATCGCACACGGCTTCGTGGCAGCGCCATTGTGGCTTGCATTAGCCGGAGTAGGGGCCGCCTATTACCTTTATATGGTGAGACCGGATATTCCAAAGCGTTTGGCCGAGCGCGCGGCCTGGCTGCATAACATCCTCGTGCAACACTATGGCTTCGATCGCTTCTATAGCTGGTTTTTTGCCGGTGGCGCTCGCGGGACCGGTAAGGTCCTTTGGCAATCCGGGGACGTCTCGATCATCGACGGTTTGCTGGTTAATGGCTCGGCGAGGGCCGTTGGTTGGGGCTCGCAAATGCTCCGTCATATTCAATCCGGCTACCTGTATCACTATGCGTTTGTGATGATCGTGGGGCTGTTATTACTCCTCGTAGCTTTCGTACACGGATGGCTTTAAAGCTCGGCTAATAAGATTAACAACGAAGCTACCCCATGAATCTGCCGCTCCTCAGTTTGACAATTTGGCTGCCAATCATTGGCGGATTGTGGGTGATCTTTGCCGGATCAAAGGTGCATTCCCAGGCTTCTAGGAATGACGCCCTTGTGATCTCGGTCGCAACCTTTGTGCTGTCGTTAATGCTCTACCAGGGTTTCGATAACAGCACCGCGGCAATGCAGTTCGTGGAGCGAGTCCCGTGGATCCCACAATTCGGTATCAACTATGCCGTTGGGATCGATGGCTTTGCGCTCCCACTGATCTTACTCACCACGTTCACCACGGTATTTGTGGTGCTCGCCGCGTGGGAAGTGATCCAGGAGCGCGTCTCTCTGTACATGGGCTCCTTTTTGGTTTTGGAAGGTTTGATGGTTGGGGTGTTTAGTGCCCTTGATGCAATCCTGTTCTACGTTTTTTGGGAAGCAATGCTAATCCCCATGTTTTTGGCGATTGGGATCTGGGGTGGCCCGCGGCGGGTCTACGCGACGATTAAATTTTTCTTGTATACCTTTCTGGGTTCAGTTTTCATGCTCGTCGCGCTTTTGTATTTGTACTTCAAAGGCGGCACGTTTGAGATTGCGGGTCTCCATGACGCCATGTTGACGCTGACTGAGCAGAAGTGGATTTTTTTCGCATTCTTTTTGGCGTTCGCGGTCAAGATCCCGATGTGGCCGGTCCATACCTGGCTGCCTGATGCGCACGTTGAGGCGCCGACCGGCGGCTCCGTGATTCTCGCGGCGATTATGTTAAAGATGGGTGGCTACGGCTTTATTCGGTTCTCACTACCCATCACACCCGATGGCGCAAACGCCTTAGATTGGCTGATTATCTTGTTATCGCTCGTTGCCGTTGTGTACATCGGCTTTGTCGCGATCGTTCAGCAAGATATGAAGAAGCTGATTGCTTACTCCTCAATCTCGCATATGGGTTTTGTGACGCTCGGCTTTTTTGTTGGTTTCCAAATTTTTGCTAAAACTCAAGATTGGGGCGGTGCGGCCATGGGGCTTGAAGGCGGCATGGTCCAGATGATTTCGCATGGCCTCGTTTCCGCGGCGTTATTTCTTTGCGTAGGGGTGGTCTATGACCGCATGCATTCGCGGATGATCTCGGATTACGGCGGCGTCGTGAACAAGATGCCGGTGTTCGCGGCTTTCATGCTGCTTTTTGCCATGGCGAATTGCGGTTTACCGGGTACATCCGGTTTCGTTGGCGAGTTCTTAGTCATTTTGAGCGTTTTTCAAGCGAACTTTTGGTATGCCTTCTTTGCCGCACTGACCTTGATTCTCGGTGCCGCGTACACGCTGTGGATGTACAAACGTGTCATCTTCGGCGCGGTCGCGAATGACAACGTGCAAACGCTGACCGATGTTAACGGCCGCGAGAAGTTTATTCTGGCCGTGCTCGCCGTTTCGGTCCTCGCTTTGGGTCTCTATCCGGCACCGCTACTGGAGATGATGCAACCCTCGGTGAGCGAACTCGTCGCTCATATCAGTCAATCTAAGATCCCCTAGGCTCAACCATGAGTGATATCGGTTTAGTTATCCCAGAAGCATCCCTTACCACCCTGGCGTGTTTGGTGCTTATGGTTGATGTTTTTCGTGGCGGGCGCACTTGGTTGATCACCTTTTGGGCTGGCGTACTGTCGGTCTTGTTGGTGTTGCTCACCATCACGGTCTGGTTCCCGATTCAATCTAGCACCGCGTTTTATCAAACCGTGCAGATCGATGTGATGTCTGCGGTGCTCAAGGCCTTTGTGCTGGTCATGGTGATGATGAGCTTCTTCTACGCCAAGGAGTATTTTGAGCAGCAGGCACGAGCCATACCGGAATTTTTTGTACTGGCGCTATTCGCGACGCTCGGCATGATGGTATTGATCTCCGCTGGCAGCTTGGTCACGGTGTATCTCGGCTTAGAGCTTTTGTCGCTTTCGCTTTACGCGATGGTGGCCATGGATCGTGATTCAGTGAAAGCCTCCGAAGCTGCGATGAAATATTTCATTTTGGGCGCGCTCGCTTCTGGAATGTTGCTCTATGGCATGTCGATGATTTACGGGGTCACCGGCACGCTCGATTTAGCCCTGATCGCAGAACAAAGCACAGCAGACGAGAAAACGCTGCTGCTGGTGTTCGGCCTGGCATTCATGCTCACTGGTATCGCATTCAAACTCGGGGTCGCTCCGTTTCACATGTGGGTGCCGGATGTTTATCAAGGCGCTTCGACACCGGTGACGCTATTCATCAGTTCCGCGCCAAAACTAGCGGCATTCGCGCTCGCGATGCGGGTGCTCACAGAAGGGCTGAGTGGCCTGGTCGTAGACTGGCAGCAAATGCTGATGATTCTCGCGGTGTTGTCCATGGCAATCGGCAATATCGTTGCCATTGCGCAAACCAATATCAAACGGATGCTGGCCTACTCGACAGTGGCTCATATGGGTTTTCTGTTACTGGGTTTAATTGCGGCGAATGCCCTGGGATACGCAGGCGCGATGTTCTACGCGATCGTCTATTCCCTCACAAGCATGGGCGCGTTCGGAGCAGTGATCGTGCTTTCGCGCAAGGGTCAAGATGGGGAGCAGCTCAGTGATTTTGCCGGTTTGTCCAAGCGCAGCCCATGGATCGCATTCCTGATCTTGGTCTTAATGTTCTCCCTGGCAGGCGTGCCGCCGTTCGCCGGTTTTTGGGCCAAATGGTTTGTCCTCAAAGAACTGGTAGGGGCCGGTTACGTTTGGTTGGCTGCCGTCGCGGTTTTCTTCTCCATAATCGGCGCGTTCTACTACCTGCGAGTCGTTAAGCTAATGTACTTTGACGAACCGATGCGCCATGACGGCTTGGCTGCAAGCAGCGATATGCGCTTGGTGTTTAGCGTTAACAGCCTCGCAATAGTTGCCTTGGGGATTCTCCCTGGCAGCTTAATGTCGGTGTGTGAGAAGGCGTTACTCGCCTTCTGAATGGGGCGGCGTTACCGCGCCGAACATGCCCAGTTTCTTGCCGACCTGCACCGGCGTCCCGGCCCGTAGATCATTGCGCCACCTAAATATCTCATTGGCGCCGATTATGATCACCGTCGAGCCCATTAGGAAACGCCCCAACTCGTCGCCTTTCGTGAATGCAAGATTCAGATCTGATTGCTGTGAGTCGATTTTTGGGTCTGCACCCACATTACCGAAGCGATCGCTATCAGAGAGTTTGAACTCGATCCCGCCAACGCATAAAGCGCCGACGGCGACGAAGGCAAAGTCTCCCACTGCGGCGCTGAATCGGGCAACGATCCGTTCATTGCGTGCAAACAAATTGCTCAGGGTCGCGGCGGTTCGCTGGTTGACCGAAAATAAGTCTCCAGGAATATGGCGAATCGCTTGCAGCGTCGCATCTATAGGCATGTGGAAACGATGATAATCGCGCGGTGAGAGATAGACGGTGATAAAGCTCGCAGCCTCGAAATTCGGGTCTAGCGTCTGCTCGCCTAATAGCTCGGCAACACCGTAGTTCCGGCCCTTAGCCTGTATGAGTTGCCCGTCTTTCGCGTATCCAATTTCACTGATCACGCCATCGGCCGGACAGGCGACGCTCTTGGGATCCGGATCGATGGGTCGTGAACCGTCTTGTAACTGGCGGGTAAAGAAAGCATTAAATGTGGCATAGCTGCTGAAAGCCTGATCTCGGGCTTCGCCCATGTCGATGTGAAAAAGGCGCGCGAACGCGCGAATAAAAAGCGGTGTAAAGATCGGTATCGGGGTTGCGCTCAGCCAGCCTGCGAACCGTGAGATGAGGTGTTTGGGCAGCGCGTGTTGAATCGCCGTAAGAAGATCCAAGGGGGCTATCCTTTGTGATTAGCCTTGTGCATCGACAAAATCGGCTATCGCCGAGAAATGCTCAACAATTCTTGCCGGTGTATGTGGTGGCCGGAGCAGGCCAACCAATCGGCCTTTGGGATCGATAAGGAATACACCGGCTGAGTGGTCCATGGTGTATTCGTCTTTAGCGATGGGTACGCGCACAAACAAAGCACCGATGCTTTGTGCCAAAGTCGTTAGCATCTCCTCGCTGCCGGTAACGCCATGAAATGCACGGTTGAAATAACTCACGTATTGTTTGAGCTGCTCTGGCCCGTCGCGCTCGGGATCCACGGAGATAAAAACGACCTGACCTGTCTCGCCAAAATGGCCGTTAGATTGAAGCTCAGGGAACGCACTATTTAAGGTCGCCAAGGTAGTCGGACAGATGTCCGGGCAATGGGTAAAGCCGAAAAATACCAGCGACCATTTATTTAGAAAGGCGCCGCGGTCAAAATCGCGTCCTTCATAGTCTTTCAACACGAAATCGGGTAGCGGGCGTGCCGCGGGCCATAAGAGACCGGGTACTTCGGCGCCTGGCGCATTGGGTTTCACCCACTGCTGGACGGTTAAACCGGCGGCGAAGGCGAGCCCCATGGCGACTGCGAGGATGAGGTAGGGTGTGTGGCTGCTGGATTTCTGCATTGCACGATTATATCCGGCCGCTGTCGTGTGAGCTTGCAAATAGCTGCTCTAGCGGGGACCATAGCTGCCCTTAGAGTTCAGCTCAATTGACGTTTGCAAACCTTTCTTTCCCATCGCATATGTATCAGTGTGCCCGCCCACGCTGAGTGGCCTCGCGCGCATGGCTGAAGATAATCCTCGCAAACTTGGGAAATACGAAGTCAAGGAAGAAGTAGGACGCGGCAGTATGGGCGTGGTTTATCGTGCCCACGATCCCTACGTCAATCGCGCCGTGGCCGTCAAAGTCGCCCTCACCGATGCTCTCAGAGACGACGAATCGAGCGAACGTTTTCGCAAAATGTTCTTCAACGAAGCACATACCGCGGGCATGCTTCGCCACCCCAATATTCTCGACATTTTCGATGCCGGCGTGGACGAGGATAAGTGTTATATCGTTATGGAGCTGGTGGCCAACGGCGACACCTTAAGGCCCTATTGCAAAGCTGAGAAGCTGCTGCCCGTTAATGAGGTCGCGGAAATCATTTTTAAGTGCGCGAAGGCACTTGACTACGCGCATCGGCAAGGCGTTATTCATCGAGATATCAAACCCTCGAACATCCTGGTGACCGATGAGCAGGACGTCAAGATCGCCGACTTCAGTATTGCCCATATTGCGCGCACTGACATGACGCAAACGATGCCGATGGGTTTTGTTGGTTCACCCCGCTATATGTCGCCCGAGCAGGTGCACGAAGATGTGATTACAAACCAAACAGACATTTTTTCATTGGGGATCGTGGCCTACGAAATGGTGACCGGGCACCATCCGTTCGGGGGCGAGAGTTTCTCGAGCCTGGTACACAAAATCGTCAATGTCGACCCGACGCCAATGACCGACTATCGCTCCGATACGCCGCAAGTCCTCGAGCGTATTATTCGCCGGGCGCTGGAAAAGACCACTGAGCGCCGCTACCGCACCGGTATGGACTTGGCATCAGATCTGAGTATGGCCTTCACTCATTTGGAACGCCCTCAAGAAGACATTTCCGTCAAAGACAAATTCAACCGCCTCAAGGAACTCGATTTCTTTAATGGCTTTCCAGACTCGGAGATCTGGGAAATTATTAGAGCCAGTGTGTGGCAGGAAGCCGATGTGGACGAGGTGGTTATCGAGGAAGGAGATGTTGGTGATGCACTCTACATCATCATTCAGGGGCGCGTGAACGTGACCAAGCGTGGACATCAGATCAGTCAGCTCCAGGAAGGCCAGTGTTTCGGCGAGATCAGTTATCTCAAGCGCCGCACTCGAACCGCCACAATCAGCGCCGACGGCCCCCTATCCTTGATGAAACTCAATGCCACGTTACTTGAACAAGTGAGTGCCGATTGTCAGGTGCGGTTCTATAAGGTCTTTTTGGAAATCCTGATCGATCGTTTAACGGAAACAACTGAAACGCTGGTTAACGTTTCGAGTCCCGAGCCTTCGATAGATACCGCTCAATAAGTTGTTGCGTCGACCCATCGTGGGAACGCGTGGCATTTCCTGCGATTTCGCCCTCAATATCATCCGCAAGCGCTTTACCGAGTTCGACGCCCCACTGATCGAATGAATTGATCTGCCACAACAGGCCCAGCACAAAGGTTTTGTGTTCATACATTGCCAGTAAGCTTCCCAGTGACTGTGGGCTCAATGTATCCAAAAGGATCATGTTGGAAGGTTTGTTACCGGGCGTGCGTCGGTGATTGGCGAGTTCTCCGTCGCCAACGATATCGCGGCCGATCATCAAACCTTCAGCTTGGGCGAAACAATTAGCAATCAAGGCATCATGATGCTCGGTGTTGGCGGTGGCTTCTAGGACTGCGATGAAGTCGATGGGCACCGTTTGCGTACCTTGATGAAGCATTTGAAAAAACGCGTGTTGCGCATTGGTGCCAATACCGCCCCATACGACCGGCACGGTGTGATGGTGAATTGGTTCACCATTTGAATCGACCCGTTTGCCGTTACTCTCCATTTCTAGCTGTTGAAGGAAAGCCGCTAAATCACGCAGCCGATCGTCGTAAGGCATGACCGCGTAGTTGTTCAGCTCGCACATGTTGCGATTCCAAAATCCGACTAGCGCAGCGATTATCGGCAGGTTCTCGGCGACCGGCGAAGAGGCGAAATGCTCATCCATGTCTGCCGCGCCGCGGAGCAAAGCCCTGAAATTATCCATACCAATGAGCATGGCAATGGGAAGTCCAATTGCTGACCACAGTGAAAATCGCCCGCCGACCCAATCCCACATCGGGAAAATATTCTGCTCGGCGATCCCAAAGTCGACCGCTTTTGTGACATTCGCGCTCACCGCGACGAAATGTTGAGCGGTGGCGTCATCGTCTTTGAGTTCGCTCAACAGCCACGCCCTCGCCGATAGCGCATTGAGCAAGGTTTCTTTGGTACCAAACGATTTTGACGCGACGATGAATAAAGTTTCAGCGGGGTTAAGCGGGGTGACGACTCGCGCGAATTCGGCATCATCAACGTTAGCCAAAAAATGAACCCGGCAATTCCCGGTGCCATACCCTCGCAAAGCGTCGCTGACTAGTTGTGGTCCCAGATGCGAGCCACCGATCCCAATGTTGACCACATCGGTGATTTGCTTACCAGTGTGGCCGCGCCAAACTCCGGTATGGACATCAGCAACGAGCTGTTCAACGCGCTTTAGCGTCTGTGCGACGTCTTCGGCAATGTTTGGGTGCTGCTGCTCGAAAGCGCTAGCGGATTTTGCGCGTAGAGCGGTGTGGAGTACTGGCCGCTGCTCCGAAACGTTGAGGATGTCACCGGCGAATTGATGCTCTATTTGCTTTGTGATCTCAAGCTGTTCAACCAGCGCCAACAGAGCTCGCAGCGCGTCGTCGTCGATTAGATTTTTGGAGTAATCGAAAAAGACACCGTTTGGCCCAGCGGCGCTCATGTGTGTTTGGCGTTGCGGGTCGCCATCGAAGAGATCAGCGACCCTTACATCGGCGAGCCGCTCACGATGCTTGAAAAGCGCCGACCATAAGGGGTTGTTATGCGTGCTGCTTGGCATGCCACTTCCATCGTCTGACAAAAACACGATTGTACGCTCCTGCGATGCAAAAATTGTGCGTTACCAGACACATAGCAGCGTTTGGATGACCACTTCCGGCTGTCTTAATGGGTAGAATTGAATTACCATGACTGCCCACTTGGGACGGCCCGCACGCATATTTTGACGACGGGCGGGGGATCCTCGTTGGAATTACTCCACTCAGAACTAAAGATAGATTATGGCAACCGAAGTACCTGATCGCCTCGGCAAATACGAAGTTGTTGAAGAAATCGCGCGCGGCAGTATGGGTACGGTGTTCTTGGGCCACGATCCCTACATCGATCGCCCGGTTGCGATCAAAGTCGCACACGCTGAGCAGCTCAACGATGAGGAGTCTGGCGATCGATTTCGGAAGATGTTTTTTATTGAGGCCCATACCGCGGGCCGCCTCACGCATCCGAATATCATTGGTATTTATGACGCTGGTGTCGACGGCGAAGCGTGTTACATCATCATGGAATGGATCGAAGACGGTCTAACCCTCAAAGAGTACACCCGGGCGGATAATCTGCTGCCCCTGGAAAAAGTCGTTGAGATTGTCTTTAAATGTGCGAAAGCCCTGGATTATGCGCACAAGCAAGGCGTCATCCACCGCGATATAAAGCCGACCAATATCTTGGTAACCAAGGACGTTGACGTGAAGATTGGTGATTTCAGTATCGCGCATCTCACCAAGATGGATTCAACCGAAACCATGCCAATGGGATTGGTTGGCTCACCACGCTATATGTCGCCCGAGCAAGTCACCGAAGACTACATTACGAGTCAAACCGACTTATTTTCTCTGGGCGTGATCATGTATGAGCTCCTGTCCGGCAAGCACCCTTTTTCGGCGGAGAATTTTTCTCGCTTGGTGCAAAGGATCCTAAACGAGGATCCCCCGGACATTAAGCAAATCCGCTCCGAGATCCCTGAGACCTTGGTGGACATCCTAACCAAGACCTTATCCAAGGATCGCGAAGTGCGGTATCAAATGGGCATGGACCTCGCATCGGATCTCAGTAAAGCATTTGATGCACTGCTGGAGGAGCCGGCGGAGAATATTTCAGAGCAAGAGCAATTTCACGCCGTCAAGCAACTGGAATTTTTCGAAGGTTTTCCCGACGCCGAGGTCTGGGAAATCGTTCGCGCCGGTAACTGGCAGGATTACAAAGACAACGAAGAGATCATTATTGAGGGCGAACTTGACGATTCGTTCTATATCATCGTCAATGGCGAGGTGTTGGTGCGCAAGGGAAGCACGGACTTACGCAACCTGGCCTCTGGTGACTGCTTTGGAGAAATGGGCTACCTCGCGAAAACAAAGCGGACCGCGACGATTGTTGCCGCCGGTTCAACCTCCTTGCTCAAGCTTAATTCAACGGTCATCAGCCAGGTATCGCTGAATTGTCAGGTCCGTTTCTTGAAAGTGTTTTTGCGTACCCTGATCCATCGTCTTTCTGTGACTACTGAGAAAATCTCCCAAGACGTCTAAGTAAGGGGATACGCCTATGCTCATTCGCTGGCTCGGTGTCTTAATCTCATTCTCTTCGGTGTTGGCGTGTGCCGCACCGCCAATTGAGCGACTTTCATTACCTCCCGGATTTACAATCTCCTTGTATGCGGAGGACGTGCCTAGCGCGCGACAGCTAGCAGTGAGCCCGAGCGGCGTTGTATATGCGGGTTCGCGAGGTGCGGGCAACGTCTATGCGATTGTCGATGCCGATGGTGACCACCGCGCTGATCAGGTTCGAACGATTGCGCGGGATCTTTATATGCCTAGCGGTGTCGCGTTTCACGGTGGCGCACTGTATGTCGCGGAAGTGAACCAAATCTTGCGGTTCGAAGATATCGAAGCGGATCTTGCGGATCCGCCTAAGGGCGCGGTGATATTCGACGAGCTGCCCTCGGAGTCTCATCATGGTTGGAAATTTATTGCTTTCGGACCGGATGGCAAGCTCTATATCCCGATCGGCGTGCCATGCAATATTTGCCCGGAGAACGATCCTTATGGAACGATTTCGGCCCTAGATTTAGAAACTGGCGCGCTAGAAATCTATGCCCGCGGGATCCGCAATTCTGTTGGCTTCGACTGGTTTCCCGAAACCAGCGATCTGTGGTTCACCGATAATGGCCGGGACTGGCTTGGCGACGACCGCCCGCCGTGCGAAATAAATCGGGCCCGTGGCGCGGGGCTGCACTTTGGGTTTCCTTATCTCCATGGTACGCATATCAAAGACCCAGAATACGGTGGCAAGGGTGGGACCAGGGTATTCACGCCCCCAGTATTGAACCTGCAGGCACATGTTGCGCCGGTCGGAATGACGTTTTACCAGGGCGAGCAGTTTCCTGAAAATTACAAAAACAGACTCTTTGTTGCCGAGCACGGTTCTTGGAACCGTTCTCGTAAAGTTGGCTACCGGGTGATGATGGGCACGGTCGATGAGCAGACTAAGCTTGTCGATTATCGACCGTTCGTCGAGGGTTGGTTGCAAGGCCAAGGGACCTGGGGGCGGCCAGCGGATATCGCCACTTTACCCGATGGGTCGATAATCATCTCCGATGATCAGGCTGGTGTGATTTATCGTGTGACCTATCAAGGGACCTGACTCTTGAGTTCCGTCGCAGACGCCTTCCAGGCGTTGGCGCAGGCTACCTCGCACTTGCGGGTTGACGAGCTAGACGAGAATCAGTTTTTCGAACGGTGGCTCAAGCACGACACCTGGCCCGTGGAAGATAGCCTGCCGATGCTATTGGCGATTGAGCCCGAGCGTTGGAATCGTGAGAATGTTTCTAGCAACGCTTTTGCGATCGAAGTTCAATCACAGATCCGCGAATTCATGTCAGGCTCCGCTGAGGTGGCACCACTCCAAGTTGTCCGGTGGGCGCAAACACAGGCCATTCAAATTTCACCAATCCTGAGTGGATTGGCGGATTTCATCGGCCGCGTATTGCACCAAGGGGGCCTCGCGGCAACGAGCGCGGATCTCGAAGCGCCGGGCAACGACGATAGAGAACGGATCCTGGGTGCGGCACTGGCGGTCGTCACCAAGTCGCCCTCCAATTGTAAAGACGATAACGGCTTTTTTGATGGGCAACGTATCGTGGGGGAGATTTTGGCAAAGGCGGTTTTGTGGTTTCCCACTGGCCGGCCATCACTGAGCGATGAAGAGATGGCAGATCTAATCGAAAGCTGGCTGCGTTAGGAGTTGCCATCGCCGATATGATTGGCGCCCCTTTGTGCGGCTAGCGCTACCTGCCTGCGACGCTCGGCGAACCTCTTGCGTTGGCTTGTTGTTGTCTCGTTCACACAATGCGGGCAGGAGACGCTGGGCTGATAATCGTTTGACGCCATGTCCGTGGCAGACAACGGGCGGCGGCACGCGTGGCATTGCTCATAGGAGCCCGGGCTCAGGTCGTTCTTGACCGCAACTCGCGAATCAAATACGAAACATTCACCTTCCCACTTCTGCCGTGCCGCGGGCGTGTCCTCCAGATAGCGCAAAATTCCGCCGTCGAGTTGATATACCTGTTCAAAGCCTTTGGCGAGCAACAGCGCGCTGGCTTTTTCACAGCGAATACCGCCCGTGCAATACATGGCAACCTTCTGGAAACCCTCCGACTTCAGCGCATCGACTTGATCGGGGAATTCACGAAAGTTGGTTGTGTTCGCGCTTTTCGCACCGCTGAATCGACCGATGGCGTACTCATAATCGTTGCGGGTATCGAGCACCAATACACTGGGATCATCGAGCAGCGCGTCCCACTCCTGGGCACCGACATGTTTGCCGCTGCGCCGCGCCGGATCGATATCGTGAACGCCCATCGAGACAATCTCTTTCCGGAGCTTTACCTTGAAACGATGAAAAGGCGCCGACGGCGCGGCTGAATACTTCAATTCAACTCCCGCCAAGCCGGGTATCTCAGCTAAGGTCTCTACGAACTGGGCGATCGCGCTTTTGCTGCCCGCGATGGTTCCATTAAGCCCTTCTGTGGCGACCAGCACCGTGCCTTTCAACGACAAACCCTGGCCACGATGAATCAA
>JBCCEV010000002.1:0-53411 GCA_039030125.1 Pseudomonadota bacterium
CACATTTGAAGCGATTGATTGGAATACCGCATTAGACGAAATCGCAGCCAAGATGCTTGTCATCCGTGATCGCTACGGACCCCGTTCCTTCGGGCATTACGGCGGCGGCGGCCAAGGCAATCACTCCGGTGGCGGCTATGGGATCATGATGATGCGGGGCTTCGGGTCCACCGAGTTCTATAGCTCCGTCGCGCAGGAAAAATCTGGTCGCTATTGGGTCAACGGCCGCATGTTTGGGTCGCAAAACGCCAACCATTCACCGCTCATAGAAGATACCGAGCTGCTGGTCGTGTGGGGCAGCCACATGTGGCAGGCCAACTGCGAACCCGGGGCCAGAACGCATTTGCGCGAAGCCGCCAAAGAGGAAGGCCGCAAAATTATCGTGGTTGATCCGGTACGCACGAAAGACGCTGAATTTGCCGATCTCCACCTTCAGATCAAACCCGGCACCGATACCTATCTCCTAGGTGCGATGCTGAAGTTGCTGCACGATAAGGCGGGTTTCGACCAAGACTTCATCGACGAACACACCGAGGGTTGGCAGAACGTCGAGAGCGAGATCGCCAAGATCCCCGCTGATGAGTGGATCGCGCATACCGGATTGGCGCGCGCAGACATCGAACAGGCAGTAGCAATGATCATCGACGCTGAATCGATGGCGCTGCGTACCGAACTCGGTATTGAGATGGGACGCCATTCCACCCTCAACTCGTATCTGGGCAACCTGCTGTTCCTGGGCACCGGGAATTTTGGGCGCCCGGGAACGCATGCCATTCACACCTGGTTGGTGCCGTTGATCGGCAACTCCAAAGGCAAACGTTCGTTGGTGAATGAGCAGGAAGAGATCATGGGCGTCTACCCGCCGAATCGTTTTGCCTCTGAGGTCCTGTCAGACAAACCCGATCGCTTGCGTGGCATGCTCATCGACAGTTCGAACCCCGCTAATACCGCGGCCAATACCGAAGCCACCGAAGCAGCGCTTAAGGCGTTAGAACTACTGGTCGTGGTTGACGTGCAAATGAGCGAAACGGCCATGCTGGCCGATTACATCCTGCCGGCGTCGTCGCAATACGAAAAGTGGGAGTTCACCTACTTCAACATGGGCTTCCCCAAAAACTATTTTCATTTGCGCCCGCCGTTGTTCGATGCGCTGGAAGGAACCCGGATTGAAGGCGAAATCTATTCACAGCTCGCGCGGCGCTTAGGCTTAATGCCCGAAGAGCACGAGCTTACGGAATTGCGGGAGCTGGCCGGTAGAGACCGCGCGTCATTCGCCGAAAGCTTCCAAAACACTCTACGCAGTCAAAAAGGCATGGCGACCGTCGCGCCGCTTGTGCTCTACGAAACGCTCGGCAAATCACTCGAAAACGGCGCCGCGTCGGCCGCTATCCTGTGGCCGGCCTGTCATCAGACCGTTAAACGTAACCAACGCGCTGTGCAGCGAGCGCTGGAGTCAGAGAACAGCGGACCCGCCCTTGGCGAAGAATTATTTGAAACGATTCTAAACTCACCTTCGGGAACGCCTTTTTCGGAAAACGATTTCGAGGACATCTGGGGTTTCTTAAGCTATCCGGACAAGAAGATCCGCATGCACATTCCAGAAATGATCGAATGGATGAACGAACTCAATCCCGCGCTTGAGCCCGACGACAAGGAATATCCGTTTGTCATTTCCCTCGGACAGCGCCGCCAGTACAACGCCAATCAAATCATCCGTACGCCCGCTTGGCGCGGTAAGGATGTTGATGGGAACTTGCGCCTCCATCCCGAAGAGCTTGAACGCTTGGGCATCGATGATGGCGGCTGGATCACCGTTGAAACCAAAACCGGTGTGCTAACGGCGCGCGCCGAGGCCGACGAAACGTTGCGGCTGGGTTACGCGACGTTGCCACATGGTTATGGCATGAAATACAAGATGGCCGACGGTGAGGAGATCGCGGTCGGGCCGCGCCTCAACATGTTGTCGGACAGCAATGAATGCGATCCCATTGGCGCCACGCCCTATCACAAGAACGTAGCCGCCAAGCTGCGTGCTGCGAGTGAAGACGAGGCGGGAATGAGCGAGGCAATCGCGCTGAAAGTGCAAACGTACATCGAGCAGTACGCGTAACGAAAAGGGGTCGAAGCCCTTTTTCCCCCAGATAACGAGAAAAGGGCTCTGACCCTTTTCTCGGTTAACCCGCGCTCGTTTCGGCGGCGGTAAATTGATTGATATCAACGTTCTCGCCCACGATTAGATCCTGGCGCGCCAGGAAACTCGGCCGCGTAAACCACACCAACAACGGCAGCACGACCAGTGACAATATCATGTTCATCAACATGATCGTCACCAACAAGATCCCCATGTCAGCCATGAATTTGAAGTCCGACAAGAAATACCACGGCAGGATACCGATCAGCATCACGGTTGCAGTAAACATGATCGCTTTCCCCGTCGTGGTCAATGCAGCGGTGATCGCACGACCCAAGTCGTGATCTTGCGCGGAGTATTCCTCGCAAATGCGCGAGAGCAAATAGATCCCGTAGTCGATCCCCACACCGATCCCCATTACCGCCACGATCACCGCGTTGATATCCATCCCGATCCCCAACAAATGCATGGCAGCACCCAAGGAGAAGTTCGCTAGATTGACCGGGACCATCAAAATCATCGCCGCGAACAAGGACCGGTAGGCCCACCAAGACATCAACACGATCGCACCGTTCAGCAGTCCCAGGATGAACCAGTGATAGCGTTCCACCACACGATTCATCGCCTGCTGCAGCGGGATCACGCCAGTCGCCAAGCGGATCCGAAACTCGGGGTGGTCGAACCCAATTTTCTCGACCGCGCGCCGCGCGTTCTCGAGCGCGGTATCGACTGTCTCCTGGATGTTATCGCGGTACCAAAGCGTGATGGTTGAATGCTGTAGACCAAAATCAACGACATGCCCAAAGTTGATGGGGCTGCTGCCCATTAACGTTGCGAAGCCGGCGGCGTTCACAGCGTCGGTCGTTAGATCGAGGGCGCCCCACTTCGGATTGCCGCCTGAGAACAGCCGGTTCGTCTCTGACATGTAATCGGAGAATGACAAGGTCGCGCGTGGCGGAAGATTTTCATCAGACTCCAGCAGCGCTTGTAGTTTGGCCGACACTTCAACCACATCGGGCGTCCGCGCGACGCGATAGTTGTGCTTAAGCTCCTTCGCTTCGAGGATGATTTCAAGGGTATTCATGCCAGGAAAGTGCGCATTGATCGCACGCACCGCGGTATTAAACTCAGAGTCGTACCAAAGAAGATTGCTGCCTTCTACGGGGTTGCCGATCTTGATCTGCGAATTGATGTAGATGGCAAGCGCGCCAAATAACACAACCCCAATCGCCGTCATTTTCGCGCGGCTTCCCTGACTCAAGGTCGCTATGTGTTCAAGCGTGCGTTCTTCAAGAAGATGGACTCCAGACTCTTTTTCCCGGCCACCAACAATCTGCTCAATGTTTTTTGGCACCGGCAAGTAAGACAACAAGATAGCGGCGAGGAAAATCCCAGTCGGGATGATCCATAATGCCCAAGCGCCACAGAAAAGCGCGTGATTTTCCATCGTTTTTATTGGCGCCACGGCGATGAAGGTGATCCCAAAAACATCGGTGGTAATTCCAAGGATTGAGGGCGCCATCATGATGGCCATCGTGATCTCAGCGGCTTTACGGCGCTCACCGATGTGCAGTAAGACCTCGTAATAGCGCTCGGCGAACTGCACGCAGTGCGAAAACGATCGCGCCACCAGTAACAACGGCACAATCATGAGTAATGGTTCGATGGGACGACCCAGCCAACCAATGAACCCAAACCCCCACAATGCGGCCACCAGCGCACAAACCACGGGTGTTACAACACCCGCGACGTTACGCATGTAGAGCGCGAGAGCCAGAATCAAGGCCCCGACCGTAACAGCGAAAATGTAATACGTTTGTTTTTGAAGCCGATACACCCACCCGGTTAGCGAAGGCTGGCCCGCCAGATGAACTTCGTGATCGGCATCGCGCGCGGCTTCAACAAGCGTCTGGGCGTAATCAAAAGCCTTGCCAAATTCGATTGAATCCAAAAAGGTCGCGTTAATTAACGTCGCGGTTTCATCGTTGGAAATGAAGAACGTCATTGCGTTCGGAGATTTTTCGACCCGGCGGCGGAACTCCGCCAGCTCTGCTTCGCTTTCAGGGGCCCGATCCGCCATCAAAGGGCTCATGTTGATCCCGAAAGCATTGGCTTCGGCAAAACGAAGTTTCTCAGTGGAAATCGAGATCACCTGATCGTGATCAACCCCGGGCGCCAGATCGATGTCACGCGTGAGCTGCCAAACCTTGGCTAGGGTTTCTGGATTGTAGATGCTGCCATCTTTGCGCTTAACCATGATCGACATCGTGAGCGGATTGCCGAAATTGCGATGGTCGAAATAGACCTGCACATAAGGGTCATCTTCGGGCAGCAGGTCATTAAAGACGGTCCTGATCTCGACCTTGGAGAAACCGGCCATGAAGGCCAGCGTAATAAGCAGGAATGCAACCGATACCAGAAATCGGTAGCGCATTACCCAGCGAGCGATCTTGAATCTCATAACGAACTAGCCACCCGGCAACTGTTGGGACGGCAGCTAGGCGTGCTTATCCATGCCTTTGAGGGTGCCTTCCTCGCGCCAGTCAGCCAACATCTCGAAAAACTCAACCGGACCGCCACCATAAACGTTTGACAAAAATCCGTTTTCCTTATCGAGCTTGCCTTCGTTATTGTAATAGCCGGGGGTGCATTCGGCGAAGAACTTCTCGCCCATTCGTGCAAGCTTTTTAATCAGCGCGACATATTCGTCCTCGGCCAGCTTGCTGGCTTCGACTTCCTGCAAATTGTTATCGAGCGCATGCTTAACGACATAGGCGATTTGCTTGCTTTGCTCGTTCAGCATATGCGGGAAGTTTGGGGTAAGTCCCGTTTGAATCATGCCCATGAAATAGCAATTCGGGAAGCCATGACTGTGCAAACCATGTAGCGTTTTGGGCCCACCAGACCATTTGTCTTTGAGGCTGATACCGTCTCTCCCCACCAGATCGTAACCCGAGTTCCGGGTGTAACCCGTTCCCACTTCGAAACCGGTCGCGAAAATCAGGCAGTCGACCTGATACTCGACGCCGTCGACCACGACGCCGTATTCGCTAAGGCGATCAACGCCGCGCCCTTGTGTATCAACTAAAGCTACGTTGGGGCGGTTGTAGGTATCGAGATATTCATCATGGAAACACGGTCGCTTACAGAACTGTCGGTAGTAAGGCTTCAGCGCCGCAGCGGTATCTTTATCCTCGACGATCTCATCAACTCGCGCCCGCACTTTCTCCATCTTTTGGAAATCGGCGATCTCCGTCGCCAACGCGCGTTGCTCCTTTGCGAGCTCTTCAAAACCGTCCGGGGGCAACATACCGGTCAAGTTGCGATAGATCTCTGTCCAACCATCACCCACCAGATCTTCGTCAGCAAATCCACCGCTGACCAACACGTTGAAGTTGTCCATGCGCCGTTGTTGCCAGCCACTCTCCAAAGAGCCACTCCACTGATCATCCGTGGGACGGTTAGCGCGGATATCAACCGAAGACGGGGTTCGTTGAAAAACATAGAGCTGCTTGGCTGCCTCGCCCAGATGCGGCACACATTGGATGGCGGTCGCGCCTGTGCCAATGATTCCCACGCGCTTGTCGGCAAGTCCATCAAGACCGCCGCTCGAATCACCACCGGTGTAGTCGTAATCCCAGCGGCTGGTGTGAAAGGTGTGGCCTTTAAAATCTTGGATCCCGGGGATCCCTGGTAGCTTCGGTTTATTGAGCGGACCGTTCGATTGGGCAACAAACTGCGCCTTGAAACAGTCGCCCCGATCGGTGCTCACTATCCAACGCCGCGAATCGCCATCCCACCGCACCTCAGTGACCTGAGTTTGCAACAGCGCATGCTTGTAGAGACCGTAGTGTTCGGCGATTTTCTTCGAGTACGCGAGGATCTCAGGGCCCTTGCTGTACTTTTCCTTGGGGATGTAATTAAGCTCTTCGAGTAGGGGAAGGTAGATATAGGACTCGACATCGCACATCGCGCCCGGGTAGCGATTCCAATACCAGGTGCCGCCAAAATCACCACCCTTCTCTATCACGCGGATGCTTTCGACGCCCGCTTCTCGCAGCCGGCCACTGACCAGCAAGCCACCAAAACCGCCGCCAATCACCGCGACTTGTACTTCATCTGTCACTGGCTCGCGATTGGCCACGCCTTCGATGTAAGGGTCCTCGGCGTACTTCGAATAATCACCAGCGGTTTCGCGATATTGTTCATTTCCGTCATCGCGCAACCGACGGTCGCGCTCGGCACGATACTTCTCACGCAAGGTGTCTGGATCGAACCCTAGGTTGTTCGGGTCGAGGATATGGTCGATGTTGATAGACATGGGTTCATTCCAAAAAAGGGTCAGAGCCCTTTATCCTTTGCATTAATCTCGAAGGCCGTGCAGCCAGCAATGCGCAACTGCCATGAGCACAAAAAGGGCTCTGACCCCTTTTGGGGTAGGTAGGATTATGACTCGACGACTTCAACCCCACGCCAGAAGGCGAGACGGTCGCGTATTTCCGAAGCAGCCTCTTTCGGGGCCGAATAATACCAAGCGGCGTCGGTGTTCGTCTGCCCGTCGACCGTTACAGAGTAGTAATTCGCGGTCCCTTTCCAGGGACAAACGCTGGTGGTGTCACTGTCTTGGAGGAGCGTTTCGTCCACCGAGCCGCGGGGGAAATAGTGGTTACCCTCAACCACAACCGTTTCCTCAGAGTCGGCAATGGTTTTGCCATTCCAGATCGCTTTCATCAATTAGTCCTTAGCGCGTGTAAACATTTCAATGTTGAGCTGAACTTCCTCACCGAGCCAATAGGCGTAGGTGGTGTGATCAGCCAAATCGTCGCCCGTGCGGCCATGGACGAACACCGTGAGGCCCTGGCGATGCTGGTCCAGCCACGGTATCAAAGTATCGAATTCGCTCGCCTCAAACGCCATCTGACAACTCCAGCGTGGATGTGGCCCCACGTTTTTTTGATGCTTGCGCCCGACCTCGATATCGAAAAGCTCACCCGCTTGATCGCAAATTTGCGATGCCATCTCGAGCGTTTTTTCGTCGTAGTAGAGGTGCGCGTGATATCGCGCGTGGGCATTGGTGGGGCGTTTGGACATGAGCTCATTCGGTGCTCTGAAGTCTGAAAGGCCACGGGATCATACGCTGAACCGTGCCGCAACGATCACTTGAGGTCCAATGAGAGGCCCGTGGCGGGCAAGCCACTGATCCGGGTCGACCAGGTCTCACCGGGTGCAACTGGAAACGCCTGGGTCAGCGAGCCTGTCGTCACCAGTTCTCCCGGCGTCAACAGCGCTGCGCCGCCGCTCGATAATTGCGCTAATAAATGGGCGACCGCCTTCAGTGGGCTTCCCAATACCTGAGCGCCGCCGCCTCTATCGACGATGACGCCGTCTCGTTCCAGTTCAATGACGAAATCCGACAGTTGTTCGACCAAAATATCGCGCGCTGGGATTTTTCTTCCGATCACCAGCGCGCCATGCAGGCCCTGATCGGCGATGGTGTCAGCAACCTCGAATTGCCAGCCCGAAAAGTGCGACTGAACGAGTTCAAATCCGTTCGCAATCCAGTCGACGCAAGCGTAGATTTCAGAGGGATCGGCGCGATCACCAGGCGCCTCGGCGAAGTGCAAAACGATCTCTGGCTCAATCATTGGCTCGCACAAATTCACGAGCGCATAACCGGACAATAGCTCGTCATGGGAATGCACGCTGTTTTGATACACGTACGCCCAAATAGGCTTGTCGACATTGAACACCGGCCACAGCGCAGCGTTGGTAAAACCCAATTTGCGCCCGGCCAGCATATCGCCGCCGGCAAGGCGGCGCGTGTGGATCTCAGCGGCGACCCGATAAGCCTCCCGCTCGCCAAATGCCGCGAAGCGCTTGGAGATGGGTTCGATCTGCTGCGTCGCTGCTTGGGCGCTGAAAAGCTCGCGGGCGATTTCCTCGATCTGCAGATCATCTATCAGCATGGGGTCCTAACCACTCATCAAAAGCATAGACGATTGGACACCAAGTACTTCAAACAGAAGCTTTTGGATAGACGCGAGGAGCTGGTGGCGGTCGCCGAACAAAGCGCCGCGGCGGCCGCGACCGTCGAGCTTGACCAAACGCGCGTCGGCCGGCTCTCGCGAATGGACGCCTTGCAAGGCCAAGCGATGGCAAAAGCAACCCAAGCAAGACGCGAGTTGGAATTAACACGTATCGATGCCGCGTTGAAGCGCATCTCACAGGGAGAGTTTGGTTTTTGCGTGCGCTGCGAGGAAGATCTTCTGGAAGCGCGACTCGAAATTGATCCAACCGCAGTCGTATGTGTGCGCTGCGCGGACTCCCGCTGAGCGGCTCAATTAAATTTCGAACTCGTAGATTTCTGCAAAGAAATCGTACTCTTCGCGCCAACTCGGACCGGCACCGCTAATGTCCCGCTCGATTGCGCCCGCCAAGCGCCCAAGCCACTGGTTCAGCGCACCCCATTCCGCCACGAATTGACGCATCGCCGCGTCGTCTCCTTCTTGGGTGCTGAACACCAGATGCGTTTGTAGGCGGCAATAAGCGGCGTCCTTGGAGAGCTTATCGAGCTTGGTATTAGCATCGCGAAGCTGTGCCTCCTCGGGCTGGCCTTGGTAGAGCGGATCGAGGATCTTTTTCACCGCAACTCTTGACGAATTGAGTGGATCACCACAATTGAGATCCCCTTTTTTAATATCTTCCGCAGACCAACTGGGGCTGACTATTGTGAGCCCGAGAAAAATCAACCATCCAAAGCGCATGCACCAATCCCCTGTTTCGTTAACCCATTAAACATTAAGTGCACCCTGGATGCGACAACGTTCATGGCGCGCGCATTGCCGAGATGACGCGGTATCATGGCACCTTCGTCTTAAGAAAAATGCCTGAGGACAACCATGGAACCCGTTGTTATCGTAGACAGTATCCGCACCGGCTTGGCCAAATCGCATCGCGGAACGTTCAATTTAACCCGCGCGGATGAAATGGTCGCGCACTGCATCGATGCCCTGCTCGAACGAAATCCGGCGGTCAGTGCCGATGAGGTTGAAGATGTTTCCCTAGGCGCCGGACGGCAGATTGGCGAACAATCGGCCAACATCGCCCGCCATGCGGTGGTGCTATCAAAGCTACCCATCAGCGTACCGGCTATGACGATGAGCCGCGCATGCTCCTCAGGCCTGAACGCGATTTCGATCGCGGCGACACAAATCGCGAGCGGCAGTGCACAGGTTGCAATCGCGGGGGGCGTTGAATCGATTACCGGCCTTGATCGGGGCACGCCTGCTAAGTTCGATGAAAATCCGCGCTTGCTCGACGAGAAACCAGAGATCTTTATGGCGATGGGAAATACCGCCGAAGTCGTCGCGCGACGCTATAACGTCTCTCGCGAAGCGCAAGACGAGTACGCCTTGCAAAGCCAGCAACGCTACGCCGCGGCCCAACAAGCCGGCAAGGTTGATGACGAGATCGCGCCCATGACGGTCAAATGGCTGCAGATGAAAAACAAGGAAACGAAGGAGACGGAAATCGTCGAAGGTACGGTCGACAAAGACGAGTGCAATCGTCCGACCACGACCCTGGAAGGCTTGGCGAAGCTGTCGCCCGCTTTCGAAGAAGGCGGATCGGTTACCGCGGGTAACGCTTCACAGTTATCCGATGGCGCGTCGATGACCCTTTTGATGACCGAAAAGCGTGCGCAACAGCTCAACCTCGAACCGCTGGCGTATTTCAAAGGCTTCGCCGTTGCGGGCTGCGAACCGGACGAAATGGGGATCGGGCCGGTCTTCGCCATTCCGAAGTTGCTGAAATATCACAGTCTCAGTTTGAACGACATTGATCTTGTCGAGCTCAATGAAGCGTTTGCCTCGCAATGTCTGTACTGCCGCGATCGTTTAGAGATTGACAACGAGATCTACAACGTTAACGGCGGCTCAATTGCGATCGGTCATCCCTTCGGGATGACCGGCTCTCGCTTAACCGGCTTACTGCTTCGCGAACTCAAGCGCCGGGATAAAAAACTTGGGCTGGTCTCGATGTGTATCGGTAAAGGCATGGGCGCTGCGGGTCTGTTCGAGGCGGCTTGAGCATCGCGAGCCGCGCCAGATGGGGCACCCCCAACCACGTCCTTAGTCAAGCGGCAGAATGGTCGACGCAGGCTTTTCGAATCCCTTCATCGCCGCAAAACGCTCTTCGACATGACTCATCAGCTGCGGATGGGTCAGTATGTAGAAACGCGGTTGACGAATACCGTCCAGCACGATTTCACCCACTTCATTGGGATCCATGCCACTTTCAACGCCCGCTCGAAACTTGCTGCGGGAGCGTTGGTCGGATTCGCTCATCTCCGGGGCACCGTCACGATTGCGATCGGAGTCGACAATGGCGGTGTTCACCCAGCCCGGACAAAGCACAGAAATATTGACGTCTTCGGGAACCCGCGCCAACGAGTTGTACACGCACTCTGATAAGGCGACGACTGCGTGTTTGCTAACGACATAGATTGGGGTCGCGATCCCCGCGATCAGACCTCCGACCGAGGCCGTATTGACGATGTGCGCAGGCTCTCCTTGCGTAAGCATGCGAGGCACGAAACTCTTGATGCCGTGCACAACCCCCATCACGTTGACGCCCAACACCCAATCCCAATCATCGAGCGAATATTCCCAGGCTGGCTTGTTATTCTCAATAACACCCGCGTTATTGCACAGCACGTTGACGGCACCGAACGTGCGGTAAGCCAGATCAGCGAGCGCTTCAACCGCAGCCGGATCCGTAACGTCGGTTTGCTTGGTGACCACCTGGGTCTGTGATGAACCAAGTTCCTGTGCCGCTGCTTCCAACGCATTTGCTTCGACGTCGGCAAGCACTAAATTCATGCCCTGCCGGGCGCAAGCCCTTGCGATCCCAAGCCCGATCCCGCTAGCGCCGCCGGTAATGAGCGCAACCCGCGTTGAAAATTGTTCCATCTTTCTACGTTCCTGCTTAGTGTTGTTTTTGTTCGTCGCGAAGCTTGTCGCGAACTTCCATCAGTAATTTTCCATACTGATTATGTCCGCGCCCGTCACGGCCGTGGCCCCAAAAATAATCATAGAGTGTGCGCTCGATGATAGGTTTCTCGCCGGTGTCCAGCAGCGCGTCCGCGACATCTTGGTAGGTCCTGCATTTCGTATAGAAGCCGCGGGTCATATAGGTCACCCGGTTCACTTTCCAATCGCGCTGGCGTGGTTTGAACCAACCCTCACCCATTTGCGCGGCAACCCCCGGTTCCCTGGCGCCGAGGATCTTGTCGAAGTGCTTGCCGGGGGCGAATTTCATCGCTTGATAGTAGTGCTCGACGGTTGGCCACAACTGTTGATCGAGCAGGATGCTGTGCGGCGAGTAGGTGCCCAGGATTTCATCCGGGTCCGTGCGCACCACGAACAGCTTGTCGCGATCAGAGTTCTCAAAAAACGGCATGGCCTGAGTCTCGCCCGCTATCGTCAGGTGTTGAGCTTGCGCTGGGTCGATTGCTCGCCGGTGGTACCGCGATTCATGTAGTTTTTAGTCATATCTCGTTCGCGCGGGATCCCCCACCGGCCCCATAAATCGGGACCAATCGCGGTTAGAGCACCATCGACCACGATTGACTCACCACTCACGAATTTCGAGTCGTCACTGGCCAAGAACAAGGCGGTGCTCGCAATATCGTCGCCAGTCCCGTGATCGGGGAAAGGCTGCATGCGGTCAAGTTCCGCCCCGGCTTCAGCCTCGCTTTGGTTCTTTTTGGTCGTCAAACCCGTAACGATAAAGCCTGGGTTGATGCAGTTTACGCGGATCCGATCGGGCGCTAGCTGAACGCTCGCCGAGCGAGTGAGGTTTATCACCGCCGCTTTCGCCGCCGAGTAGGCGAGCGGACCGCAACCGCCGCTCATCCCAGCGACCGAGGCGGTGTTAATGATAGCGCCGCCCTCGCCTTGCTCGCGGAGCATGCGCGCGGCGTACTTAATGCCCAAGAAAACGCCTTTCACCAAGACATCAAAGGTGTAATCCCATTCTTCGATTTCCAAGTCCCAAACCGGCCCGACCGCGCCCCCAACACCAGCATTATTGAAGACAATATCCAATCTTCCGAAAGAATCCCGTGCGCATTCGATCATCGCCTTGATGTCAGCCTCATCAGCGACATCAACGCGCGCGAACACGGCGTTGCCGGAGAAACCCAATTGCTCGGCTTCGGCAACCGCTTCGTTGCCGGTGTCTTCGTTGAAATCGGCAATCACCACGCGCGCACCTTCCTTAAGAAACCGCATTGCCGTGCGTCTGCCCATACCGCCAGCCGCCCCGGTGATCACGGCAACCTTATTTTCAAGTCTCATCTTCTATTCCTCGTGTTCAATATCAACGCTAGCTGATTAGCTATCCGCCACCCGCCTTTTTCTTTGCTCCATCTGTGAGCCTTCTCTGCTTCAAGATCTGGACAGCGACACACGCTCTGTTCAGAACGTGGAACTCAACCCGACCCCAAGCACTTTACATATCCTCCGATCTCGGGTGCCGCTGCGTGCTTACCCGCCCCAATGATTCCAGTAGCTAACATCGTTCAAAGGGAGTCGTTTAGCAGGTTTTAATTCCCCCCCGGTTAGCCACGCAATGGGTAGCAGCGCCGCCTGGGTGATGTTCTGCGGGATCCCCAGCAACTCTCTCACCTGTGCTTCATAGATTAAATGCAGGCTGGTCCAGGCCGAGGCGATACGTCTCGCTCTTAGCGCCAGCATCAGCGACCACGTTGCCGGCAAAATTGAGCCATACATTGACGCCTGTACAAACATGGTCTCTGTTTCGAAACGGCTTTCGATGCACGGAATAATCATCGCGGGAACCCGGTGCATATTTTCCAAAAGGTGCATAGAAGAACTCATGACCGCATCCTTCTGCTTGCTGCGCATGTCGTCCGGCGCGAATTCGCGAGTGGCGCTAACTCCGGTTTGGGTCATGCCGGTCTGATCGGCAATATATTGTTCCGCGCCGCGACGGTAGGCGTCGGCGATCCCGGCTTTCAAATCCGGCTCGGTAACAATCATGAAACGCCACGTCTGGGTATTCGCGCCGGTTGGCGCCTGCAGGGCAATCTCAAGACATTCGTTAATAATTTCCGTCGGCACTTCGCGCTCTAGATCAAGTCTTAATCGGACACTGCGCGTGGTCGTTAAAACATGATCGACGCTCGCCAGTTCGATTGGAAAAAGCTCGGTGTCAGCCATTGGCGCCCCCTCGTCTGCTACGGCTAGAGGAGGGAATTATAAGCACCTAAGCGCGTGTCGCGGGCGGTTAAAATGACACGCAAAACGGACGAATCGTACGATGACACGCCTCCTGAAATTTCGCTTCTACCGGTCACTCACACTGCTCACAAGCCTTGGTCTGAGCACCGCCTGCGTGACCACCAGCCCAACCGGACGTACGCAACTGCAACTGGTCTCCGAGCAGAGCGCGATTGCGTCGTCAAAACAAGCCTACACGCAAATGCTCGCGCCACTCGCCGAGGAGAACAAAGTTGATTCAAAACCGAACATCAAGCGCCGGGTTGATGAAATCGCCAAACCCATCATCGAGCAAGCGATCAACATGCGGCCGGATACCGCAAATTGGGCTTGGGAGCTCAAGATTATCGACGATCCCAAAACGGTCAATGCCTGGGCGATGGCCGGCGGCAAGATGGCGGTCTACACCGGTTTAATTGAAGTGATTAAACCGAACGATGATGAATTAGCGCAGGTGCTCGCTCACGAAATTTCTCACGCTTTGGCAAAGCATTCGGTCGAAAAAATGTCGGTATCGGCCGCGACGGCTTTAGGTGTGCAGGCGATCGGTGTAGCCGCCGATCTCCCACCCATTGCCATG
Organism: Pseudomonadota bacterium; assembly: GCA_039030125.1. Classification (GTDB taxonomy): domain Bacteria; phylum Pseudomonadota; class Gammaproteobacteria; genus JBCCEV01. The sequence goes on from JBCCEV010000002.1 coordinate 14,015, forward strand.
CAGGGCGGCGCGTTGCTCGCGGCAATGGCGGTATCGCTGCCAAACAGCCGGACGATGGAGTCCGAAGCCGACCGAATTGGTATCGAGTTGGCGGCTCGCGCCGGTTTTAACCCACACGCCGCGGTAACCCTATGGGAGAAGATGGGTGCGGCAAGCCAATCGCGCCAGCCGCAACTGCTCAGCACCCACCCGCACCCGCAGGCACGACAGATGGCGCTTAAAACCTTGATCCCGCAGATGATGCCGCTCTATGAACAAGCGCAAGGCAACTAAACGACGTGCTTTTCTGAAAGCTCGTGGATGTCAGGCTCTGAATAACCCAGCTCTTTTAGTATATCGCTGGTGTTTGCTCCTAACGGCGGCGCGGCGCTACGAACTTTGGTTGGCGTCCGCGAAAACTTTGCCGCTGGCCCGGTGATCGGCACCGAATTCCCATCCGCTAAGGTTGTCTCCTGCAGCATGTCGCGAGCCCGCGTTTGTGGGAGCTGAGCCGCTTCCTTGAAAGTGTTAACCCGGGTGGCCGGTAATCCGGCGTCTTCAAAGATTTTCTCGACTTCCCCCGTTGTACGCTCAGCACACCATTGCGCGAGGAATCGATCAACATCGTCGCGATTGCCCGGCTGCACGCGCGCGAGGTTAGTCGCATAGCGCTCATCGGTCTTGAGGTCTGGCCGCTCCATGATGTCTGCCAAGCGCTGCCAGTGGGTGTCGAGTAAGACACCGGCGTAGACAAAGCCGTCGGTGCACGCATAGCGATTAACGGGGGCTGCAATCGGAAACTGACTGCCCCAGCGTTGCATCGGCATATCGACCGCGCCCGCGGTCAAATAACCGTTGCTTTGAAAATGCACCGCATCGACCAGCGCCACGTCAACATGCTGGCCTTCACCCGTTTGCTGGGCGTGATGAAGTGCGGCCAAGGCCGAGGTCGCGCCGTGAACCCCCGCCAAATCGTCACACAGAAAGGTCCCCGCTTTAACGGGGAGGCCATCGGGTTCGCCGTTTTGCGCAGCCCAGCCGGAATAGAATTGTGCGATCGGATCGTAGCCAACACGCGAGGACAAGGGACCAAATTGTCCATAGCCGCTAATGGAAACGTAGACGATTTTCGGGTTTCTGGCGCTAACCTGCTCATAGCCGACACCCCACGCGGTCATGGTACCCGGACGGAAATTCTCAATCACGATGTCCGCGGTTTCGGCGAGCTTGAGAAATATTTCAACGCCTTCGGGTTTATGCATATCAACGGTCACGTTGAGCTTGTTGCGGTTGACCGTCTCATTACCCAGGTACAGCTTGCTGTCGGGGATGGTCGGTGGGAGCCTCCGTATCACTTCGCCTAGCGGATGTTCGACCTTGATCACCGTCGCGCCGAAATCAGCGAGCATGCAACCTGCCATTGGGCCCGCCCAAGTCGTGGTCGCCTCGATGACCCGGACACCTTCCAACGGGCCGCTGATATCGTCACGGGCATTTTTATAGAAATCAGATTTTTCCATTGGAACCTACTCCAGACCTAAACACGAAGCGATGCGCCGGCGCCGGCCAGCAACTCCTTGAGAATCGAACGATGGCAACGGGCTTCGTTTTCACAATAGCAGCCAACCGAAAAATCAGTCGCTTTTGAGAGGGCCGCCAACAAATCAATATCACGACGCGGCAAAGGGGCCTTCATTTCTTTCAAGTATTGCCGTTTGAACTGCTTCCAAGCCCGCTCATCTTCAATGGGGAAAGATGACTTTAGCAGGGCTTCGCTGGGCGCCAGGTTGGGGAACCAAATGTCGTAGATGTTCTTGGCGGCGTAATCTTCCTTTTTAACCCCGCGTGGGGGCCGGCGTACTGTGCCTATCCGCAGGCCTTCCCCGGTCAGACGCTCACTACCGAGTCGAACAATCGATAACACCAGAACCTCTCACTTATCGCTGCAACGAGAACCTGCTGGAGTCCATTATAATCACCGCCTTTCGAGCTTCGGAAAAACCATGTCGCTACGTGTTATCGGCGCGGGAGTGGGGCGCACCGGCACCACTTCGCTAAAACTCGCGCTTGAGCAACTGCTCGGCGGGCGGTGCTATCACATGCACGAAGTGTTCCCGAATGAGGAGCATATTCCCTTGTGGCACCAAGCAGCACTTGGAGAAATGCCAAACTGGTCTGAAATGTTCGCAGGCTGGAGCGCCGCGGTCGATTGGCCCGCTTCTGCCTTCTGGCCAGAGCTTGCAAGCGCTTTTCCCAACGCCTTGTTAATCTTTTCATATCGCGACCCCGATGCCTGGTGGCAGAGCGCCTCAAACACGATATTTCCGGCCACCGTGAAGGCCGAAGATAGTCCCTGGCGGCGGATGATTTCTGATCTGTTCAAACACCGTTTCACCGAGGCTATTGAAAATCGGGACAAAGCGATCGCGGCGTTCAATGCTCATAACGCGCAGGTGCGCGCAACCGCACCCCGGCATCGCTTAGTGGAATGGCAAGCCGGTGACGGCTGGGAGCCGATTTGCCGTGGCCTTGGCCTGCCAGTTCCAGACGCGCCGTTTCCGCATGAAAACACCACCAGCGACTTCAAATCCCGCGTGGGTAAGACAACGCCATCTCCCGACAAAAGCTGAGCGAGACGATGATTGCAGAGTGTTTTCCTGGCCAGCGGTGGATCAGCAACACCGAGCCTGAGCTGGGCTTGGGGATTGTTTTTGAAGTTGCCGATCGGCGGGTCGTCATTACCTATCCGGCTGGCGACGAGCGCCGCATCTATGCACTCGATAATGCGCCATTAACCCGGGTTCGCTATCGGATTTCTGACCGGATCCGAGACGAAGAAGGTAGCGAAATCATCATTTCCGGCATTGACGAGATCGAAAACTGTGTCGTTTACACCGGCGTTACCGCCGACGGCCGCGAAGCCCAGATCCACGAAATCGAGCTCGATAGTTTTGTCCAATTCAGCCGCCCACTCGATCGTCTTTTTACTGGCCAGATCGATAGCGGAGCAAAGTTTAGGCTGCGAGTTGACACGCTCAATCATCACCAACGCCATCGGATGTCACCGGTCTACGGCTTACTGGGTCCACGCGTCCAGTTGCTGCCCCATCAATTTTATATTGCCAGCGTCGTTGCCTCGCGCCACGCACCGCGCGTTCTGCTTGCCGACGAGGTTGGGTTGGGGAAAACGATCGAGGCAGGTCTGATCACCCACCGTCTGTTGCTCACCGGTCGGGCCGAGCGGGTTTTAATCGTGGTGCCTGACAGTCTGGTGCATCAATGGCTGGTCGAGATGCTGCGCCGCTTCAACTTACATTTCTCGATCATTGATGAGGGGCTGGCCGCAGAGATCGAAACCTCGGAAGAACAAAATCCTTTTGAGTCCGCTCAGCTCATCCTAAGCCCGCAAAGTTTTATTACCAGCGACGATAGCCGGCTTCAACAAGCCGTCGAGGCGGGTTGGGACTTAATGATCGTCGATGAGGCTCATCACCTGGCCTGGAGTGAATCGGAGATCAGTCGCGAATATCACGCGATCGCGAAGTTGGCCTCGGCGAGCGCGGGACTCCTGCTGCTTACCGCCACGCCTGAACAACTTGGGGTTGCCGGTCACTTTGCAAGACTCGCGCTGCTTGATCCGCACCGCTACGCCGATCTCGGGAAATTTAAAGATGAGGAAGCCGCGTATGCCGAGGTAAGCGCGCTGATTGCGGAAATTTCCACATGTAATGGCCCGCTGGGCCCGGATCTCCTGGCAACGGTCGGAAATTATATTGGGTCTCAACGCGCCGCGGCCTTGAACGAACGGGACCAGCCGGCAAAACAATTAACCGAAGAGTTGCTCGATCGCCATGGCACGGGACGGGTGCTCTTTCGAAATTGCCGGGACAACGTCGAAGGTTTTCCCGAGCGCCGTGTACAGCTTTATCCATTGGCACTGCCCGCGCCTTACGAGGCGTTCGAGGTGAATGAGGATACTCAAGCGCTATGCCCCGAGTCGATTGTCGAGGATTGGCAACACTTTGACCCCCGAGTCGACTGGCTGGTTGATTGGATTAAAGACAAGGCGGGTGAAAAAGCCCTCATCATCTGCGCGCGCAAACAAACCGCCCAAGTCCTTGAGGAGTGGTTGCGCCTGCGTAAGGGTGTTCGCTCTGCGGTTTTCCACGAAGATCTGGACTTAGTCCAGCGTGACCGTGCCGCCGCTTATTTTGCTGACGACGAGGAAAACGCCGAGGTACTGATTTGTTCGGAAATCGGTAGCGAGGGCCGGAATTTCCAATTCGCGCATCACTTGGTCTTGTTCGACCTGCCGCTTAACCCGGACTTGCTGGAGCAACGGATCGGCCGTCTGGACAGGATCGGTCAACAGGCAACCGTTGAGATCCATGTGCCGTATTTCGAACACAGCGCAAGCCACATACTGGCACGTTGGATTCATGAGGGCCTCGATGCCTTCGAGCGGGTCTCGCCCGCCGCCCCAGCGCTCAGGCATGAATTTGCCAACGACCTAATCCGTGCCTTGAATCAGCCGCGCGATGGCGCCCATTTGCAGACCCTGCTTGAGAATACGCACAAGCGTGGGCTAGAAATTTCAGAGCTTCTGCAGGCCGGGCGCGATCGGTTGATCGAACTCAATAGTTTTGACGACACCGTGGCGGAAAACATCATCGCCGAGGTTCGGTCTGCCGAAGAGCGGATGGTTCTGCGCGATTACATGGATCTGGTGTTCGATGCCTTCGGCGTGGAACACGAAGAGAACGATATTCATAGCGAAGTGGTCCAACCCGGCGATCACATGAGTTGCGAGAGTTTCCCGGCGCTACCCGAGGGCGGGCTAACGATTACTTTTGACCGCGCGCAAGCCCAAACGCGCGATGAAATGCATTTCCTGACCTGGGAGCATCCCATGGTCGCAGGTGCGATTGATATGGTTCTTGGCAGTGAATTCGGGAACTCGAACCTTGGCGTGGTCAAAAACGCCGACTTAAAACCCGGGACAATTCTGGTCGAAGGGTTTTTTGTGATTGTTTGCCCGGCACCAAAAACCCTGCGGGTGGAGCGTTTCCTTGCCGCCACGACCCTTCGCGTAGTGGTTGATGATGCGGGAGAAGAAAGGACGCAAACCTTAACGATCGATTGGTTGGACCAGAATATTCGCGACATTCCAGCGATGACGGCACAAAAAATTCTGCCCAAAATCCGCGATCAAGCCGAGGCCTTAAGCGATCACGCGGCACACATCGCCGAAAGCCGTCAGGAGCCCTTAGTCGATGAGGCGATTGCGATGATGCACGAGGAAATGGAGATCGAGCGCGAACGCTTGATCCAGCTCGCGAAAATCAATCCAAACATTCGCGAAGAAGAAATCAAGGCCATCGAGCGCGACGAGGCCAGCTACCTTGGCTACTTAAAGAACGCTCAACTGAAACTTGATGCGGTGCGGATCGCGATGGTTGTCTAGCGCTTAGATCGATTGAAAATCGGCGCTCGCAAGAACCACGGAGGTTTCGATCTGCCGCTGGGGGATCTGCCAATAGGTTTTCAATAAACGCTCGGCCGTTGCGTCGTCCATCACTCGAAATCCGTGACGCTGATAGAAACGCACCGCCCAACTCGCGGCTTTCCAGGTTCCGACGAGTATCGGCGTGGTCGTCTGTTGACGTAACTCACGGAGCAACCTCGTCCCCAACCCTCGTCCTTGATGCTTGGTCCTAACGTAAGCGTGGCGGAGTAAATGAACCTCACCTCGATCTTGAATCCCCATGACGGCGACGACCTCTTTCGCAACCGACAAGGTGCGAAACCTCACACCATCGGCGATCTCGGACTCGAGCTCGGCAATACCCATGTAAGGAACGTGCCAGCGATCGGCGGGGATGACGCCTTGGTAGGCTTGAGCCGCATCGTTGATCACTTGAGCGATCACTTCGACGTCCGTGGCTAACGACATTTAGATAACTAGGCGCGGGCTTTCAGCATCTCAGGGCTTCAACCGGCAGCCGTTCGAGACCGGGGTGGTGCGGCCTTCATGGACATCATTCGATATCCAGCCGCGCCCGCATGAACTGTGCGTGGCGCTCGGGGGCCAAGACTCAAACCAACGCGCGACTCGGCTCATCGTCGTTCAGGGCCGAGCTCTAAACACCACGCGCTTGGCACCCTAGACAATGAGTCGGCCCTTAACCCCGCGCCGGTCTTAGGTTTGCCGCTCCGCGGTCATGCGCAAGCTGGCGCGCAGGTGCTTGTATTTCCATTCGCCATTCACTTTCACATAGTCGTCATCGTAGCGGATCGCAAACCATTTCTCGTCACCGTTCTCTGTGAAAGTCCAAGGGCCGGAAAGGTACCAGATCGCCGTCGCCGCATCGCCATTCACATCGATGATGGGATTGGAAATGTTGTGTTGCGAGAAGCTGAACATGTCCTGAAACTTTTGAAAAAGATCCTTGATCTCGGCATGCCCTTTCGCCAGACCAAAGTCTTCGCTTTCCCAAATGCCATCTTCGACAAATACCGAGGTCACTCGATCGGGGTTGTGCATGTCGTCGCATATTTCACAATATTGCGCCTTGAGCTTCTTGATGGCCTCCACGTCTTCAATATGAGTTATGCGGGCTTCTAATTCTGCTAATTCCACTTTTTTTCTCCTTTGGCTTTTTTCCATCAACCGTCAAACTGAGAATATCTAACGGCCGAAGACTTCCACGCGGCACGCCGCGAATTCGTCACTGGTTGCGCCCCATTGGTCCTCGATGAGGGTATTAATGCACTCGGTCATTCGTTTGGAAATATCCGCCACCCGAGTTGCAGATTCGACAGGTTTGTCCATATTGTCGACAATCACCTCCACCATTTCCGGCACGGGACAGTAGGCGGCGATGGAATGCATCGCGTCATCGCACTTCTCAGCCGCTACCTTGAGGCATTGAAGGAACTGCTCATCGCACAGTAATTTTCGATAATTCTGCACAAATTTGCTCTCCAGTGTGCTCTGATCTTCTGCATGCAAGGTAATGCTGAATACCGACCCGAGTAGCATCGCGATGGCCGCTTGGATGACTACTATCTGACGCAACAAGTTCAGGCCCGTTGTTGAGTGCAACTGCGAATTCCCGTTAACCACAAATATCGTTTGCATCATAAGCGAGTTGGCGACGCGAAGCGCCTTTAGAGCAAACCAAACCGCCATTAACAACGTAGCGACCACAATGTCAGACCTGCTCCGGCTTTACGAATTTCCCCACTCCCACTTTTGCGAGGTCGCGCGTTGGGCGTTGAATCGTAAGGGGCTGAAATTCCGTTCAACCTGTCTAACACCTGGATTTCATATCCTGAGGACACGGGCGATGGGACTTGAGACCTCGCTACCTATCCTGATCCACGGTCACACTAAAATCCAGGGATCGGGCGCTATCATAAATTACCTCGAGCACGCCTACCCCGATCCCCCATTGACCGTTGGTGCAGCGCAAGACGAGTTTGAAGCCTTTGAGCGTAGGGTCGCGATGAGAATAGGCGTCCCGCTCAGGCGGCTGTGTTACTTCTACCTTCTCGATCATCCGCAACTCATTGAGTTTTGTTTTATGCACCGCTCGCCGTGGCTCGCCAGGCAATACTTCAAGGTGCTATACCCGATACTGCAACAAAAGCTGATCGAGGCTTATAACATCACCGAGAAAGGCGCGGCGCAAGCGCAAGAAGAACTCACTACCGCAATCGAGCACTTCGACAAAATGCTTGGCGAGCGTGAATATTTTTTCGGCGAGAATTTTTCGCGTGCCGATCTAACCTTCGCCTCATTACTGGCCTTTATGGTGATGCCCGTAAAGTACCCGGTACCCTGGCCCGAGCAGTTTCAGTCTTTGGAAATCAAACCCTGGTTTGATTCGTTCAGTAAGTGTTCGAGCTACCAGCATGTACACCGAACTTACGCCGCCCACCGCTAGCAGCATCAACTCCCAACCCCATCGGTACCGGCAGCGACGCCGCTGGGAAACCTCCGAACCGGTTCGCGCTTTCGTTGCGTCATTCCTAATGCTCGATGCGTGAGCGCGGCCCTCGTGCGTTCCGAGCACGCTGCCTAGCGTAAAACACGATGAGCGCTAGAGTTGAGGATGGGCGAAATGCAGACGTTGGTCACAAACGGGCGAGGTAATCGACTCGGAGAGCGTTAATTCTCCGATGGTCCTCCACGTTGCCCTACTCTTGCTGGACGCTTCTTCGGCTGCATCTACGCGGTACACGATGCGGTTGTCAGGATAGTTTTCGACCCGCAATTCGTCGCGAAAATCCTTGGCATTAATGCGGGGTAAGGCGCTACGCGCAGATAACCGCAACCAGTGCGGCGCCCTGCCGATCTCCTGGCTCTCATTCACGTTGGCCAGGTGGGCGACGGGCCGAAACCCATAATCACCGCCGTGCGGACCGCTGACTTCTCGGTCCGCGGCTTGCAGATCCGAGCGGATCCGCAGCGCCAGCCCAAGCATCCTGAACTCAGGTAAACCACCAAGCGGTGGTTCATTGTCCAACACCGCATCGAGAACGTGGTTACGGCTCGATCCGGCAATCGTATCCATCACGAAAAAATTAGCGCTCGCCACCTGCGTGCGTTCGGTGGCAGCAGGAAATATCTTAATCGCCAAACCAAAAGCCCGCCGCGCGGGCGCCTCGGTTTCGCTCAGCGACACCGAAGCGCGAACAATGGCTCGCAATCGGGTCCCGGCGCTCAGCAGGCCAGAGAAAGGAGAAGACGCATCAATTTGCCAAATCCCCGCGAAGCAGATGCCGTTCGGCTGCAAGAGCTTCTGCCCGGCTGGGAAGTCGAATAAATCCACGGTCGAACGCAGGGTCCGGCGCGCGGCTTCGCGGAAGTGATTGGCGGTCGAGTCTCCAGCTTTCCCTAACAGCGCCAGATCCACCGCATATTGAGGCAACCGAGAATAGGCCTCGGCAAACACGGCGCGATAAACCTCAGTGTAGGAAGTACCTTGCTCCGCAGCGCGTGCCAGCGCGAGATTCGAAAGCAAAAGCACCATAACAGGGCCGTATTTTCGGATGATGATCACGGGAACCGAATCCTACCTTGAGAGTCGAAAATGACGTATTTTGAGTTCCACCACTGTCGAACCACGCCATCGATGGCACGAGCAGAATAATAATGTCTTTCCAACCAGGCGCGCTGACAGCAGCGCAGGAGCGGATGGGGACGCTTTTTACGCCCAACCAAATCCTCGGCCGCACTCAACCCATTGGATGCACGGCAGTAGAAATCACACAGCGGTGCAATCTTGACTGCACCTTGTGTTACTTGTCCGAGCACTCCGAATCGGTACGAGATATTCCGATTGACGAAATTTTCAATCGGCTTGATGAGATCCGGCGGCTTTACGGACAACGCGTCCATGTTCAGATCACTGGCGGCGACCCGACCTTACGCAAGCATACTGAACTCATCGAAATCGTCCGTTACGCGAGTTCTCTCGGTTTATATCCAGCACTGTTTACGAACGGCATCGCGGCGAGCCGTAAACTGCTCAAGGCTCTTGCCGCGGCCGGCTTAAAAGACATCGCATTTCATGTTGATATGACGCAGCGCCGCGAAGGATTCACGAGCGAAATCGAGCTTTGCGAGCTCCGCGATGACTACATCGCCCGGACCCAGGGTCTTGGGCTTACGGTGTTGTTCAACACAACATTGGGCGATCACAACATCGACGAACTAGCGGGTCTGGTTCAATATTTTTTAAAGCGCGCCGAGTGCGTAAGTTTTGCTTCATTTCAGATGCAGGCCGCCACCGGCCGCGGCGAATGGGGCGCACGCCAAGAAACCCTTACCGCGCCCGCCGTGCGCGCCCAGATTGATCGGGCAGTCGGGCGATCACTGCCCTGGGACGTGATCCGGATCGGCCACCCCGATTGTCACGCTTATGTGCCGCTCATCGTTGCCGGCGGCGAGACGGTTCCGGTTATCGAGGACCGTAAATTATTTGCCGAGTTCATCGCCGACTTTGCCGCCGTTAAAGCCGATCGGCATTCATCGCCGTGGGCCCTCTTGTGGCGCTATCTGCGGGCCACATTAAGGCGTCCGCGCTGGATTTGGCGGGCGCTGCGTCATGCCGGACATCTGCTTTATGAGCTGCGCGGTGGCTTACAGCGATCGCGCCCGCAGCGTTTGTCGCTGTTCGTGCACGACTTCATGGATGCCTCGGCGCTCGATCCCGAACGCACTGCCGCCTGCTCATTCATGGTTATGACCGCCGACGGCCCGCTCTCGATGTGCGAACACAATGCGAAGCGCGACAATCACATCCTTAAGCCGATCACCTTCATCGATCGCAGGGGCGAGCAGCAAACTTTCGTTCCGTTTGATGCCCGCCGCGCGGAGAAAAAGCTTGCGGGCGCCGCAAACAAGGTCGCCTAGCATGCACTACCGGGTCGCCGTCGTACTGCTAGCTTTAATCTTGAGCCCTACCGCCGACGCCGAGACGCGCGAGTCTTGGCTATCAATATTGGACCTGTGGGGGAATATTCTGGAGCGTTATGTCGACGAACAAGGGCGCACTGATTTCATCGCGCTGGCCCGTGATCGCTCGCAGTTAGAGACCGCGGTGAGCTTTATTTCCACGGTCAGTCCCGAGACCCATCCCAAGGTTTTCTCAACAAAAAACCAAAAACTCGCCTATCACATCAACGCCTACAATATCCTCGCCATGAATGGTGTCGTCGCGACAGGGCTTCCCAGCGACTTCGACAGCATTTGGAAACGCGCTAAGTTTTTCAAATTTCGTGACGTCATTATTGGCGGCAACGAAACCAATCTTTATGACTATGAGAACAAAATCATTCGTCCGCTTGGCGAGCCTCGTATTCATTTCGTACTCAATTGCATGGTGCGAGCTTGCCCACGCCTGCCCCGAACCCCATTGATGGCGGCAAGCCTGGATGAGGATCTGGATTCGCTGACCCGGGGGTTCTTCGCCGATCCGAAGCATTTGCAAATCGACACCGATAAGAAATTGATTCAAGTGTCAGAAATACTGGACTTCTACACTGAAGATTTCGTCGCCTCGGGCAAGGCACGCGATTTACCGACCTACATAAATCGCTATCTCGATACACCGCTGCCGCAAGGATACAAGGTTCGCTTCATCGACTACGACTGGACGGTCAACCAACAGCCCTAACGGCTTTCCGCCTCGACTATTCGCCGCCAAAGCCTCAGACATGCTAGCCTTCGCGCCTTTATCAAGCTTTAGAGGACGCTTTCTTGTCGGCGCAACCATCTCCGGCCAACAGTGCGCGAGACGCCATTGTTGCGCTTCAGACGCGGTTTGAAAAAACCGGATACATCTCAAACGACAGCATAGCAACCGCGGTTTACCTCTCGCAGCAGCTCGATAAACCGGTGCTGGTCGAAGGCCCACCCGGCGTCGGCAAGACCGAACTTGCGCGCGCGACAGCAGAAATTCTCGAAAAAGATTTAATCCGTCTGCAGTGCTACGAAGGTCTCGATGAAGGCAAGGCACTCTACGAGTGGCAGTACGGCAAGCAACTCCTTTATACGCAGGTTTTGAAAGAAAAACTTGGCGATCTGATGCAAGGCGCCGAAGGCCTGAAGGCATCGATCGATCGTCTGCACGAATTCGACGACACCTTTTTCAACGAAGAATTCTTGGAGCCGCGACCGTTACTTAAGGCCCTTTGGTCTGACGGTGGCTCGGTGCTGCTGATTGATGAAATAGACAAATCCGATCAGGAATTCGAGGCCTTTCTTCTTGAGATATTGCAGGACTATCAGGTCTCCATCCCGGAAATTGGCACCATAGCCGCTAAGCACAGACCCATTGTTTTTTTAACATCTAACAACACCCGCGAGCTTGGTGACGCATTAAAAAGACGCTGCATACACCTTTATATCCCGTTCCCGGATGCCAAGTTGGAGCAGCGGATCGTCGAATCCCGCGCACCTGAGGTCGATGCTGCGCTGCGCACGCAACTGGTTACTTTCGTGCAGGCTTTACGCGAACTCGACCTTAAGAAAGTGCCCGCGGTGAGTGAAACAATCGATTGGGCGCGCGCGCTGCTCCTGCTCCATAGCAATTCTCTCGACGCCGCCTTGGTTCGCGAGACCTTGAACCTTCTCCTAAAATTTCAAGACGACATCGACGCGGTCAACAGCGAAATCCCCACCTTGGTGAGAACCGCCCAGAAGTCCGTCTAAAGATCTCATGCTGCCGGTTCTCACTGATTTCATCCGCGCGCTGCGGGCCTCCAATGTCCGGGTCTCGCCAGCGGAAACCATGGACGCCGCGGCCGCGATTGAGGTCACCGGTTTCGCTGACAAGGCGCTGCTGCGCGACGCGCTCTCGCAGGTGTTAGCGAAATCGCCGCTAGAAAAGGCTGACTTTGAAGCATGCTTCGAGCGCTTCTTCACCTTCGAGGAAAGCTCGTTAGACAGCAAGGAGCAACCAGCAACCGATCTTGATACCGCCCCTTCACAAGCACCCGACACGTCACAAACACAAACCCCTGGGGGCGGTGAGGGCGATGGCCAATCTCTGCTGGAGATGCTCAATGCAGGGGACACCGCAAGCCTTGAAATGGCAATTTCCAACGCGGCATCGGAGGTTGGGGTCAGCAATATCCGGCTGTTCACTCAACGCGGCGTTTTTACCCGCAGGATCCTCGAGGAACTTGGTATTGACGCCGTTGAAGACGCTCTTTTTGGGCGCAGCGAAATTGAAGACATTGATTTGGACAGACTCCGCGCCGCCCGCGATTCGCTTTTTGAAGATGTCCGCAATCTGGTCGATCGTCAGTTGGTGCTGTACGCGTCGAACGCCTGGCCGGAGCTGCGTGAAGAAATTTTAGAGAAAGTTCCATTGGCTCGAGTCGAGCAGCGTGATTTCCGTTTTATGCAGCAGCTCGTCCGCAAGCTCGCCAAGCGCTTGGTCGCCTTATATAGCCGTCGGCGCCGGGTCGCTCGGCGCGGTCAACTGGATGTGCGTGGCACGATTAGAAAGAACATCGAATACGATGGATTAATGTTCGATTTGGTGTGGCGCAGAACAAAGGTCGATAGGCCTAAGGTGATCGCAGTTTGCGATGTCTCCGGATCCGTCGCTAACGTTGCGCGCTTTTTGCTGATGTTTTTGTATTCGATTACCGAAGTGATCCCTAATGTTCGCGCCTTTGCTTTTTCCAATGACATCGGTGAAGTCACCACGTTATTCGAAACCAAGCCAGTGGAAGAGGCGATTAACCAGGCGCTTTTCGATCATGGCCGCGGTTCCACGGATTACGGCACCGCCCTGGCTGGTCTCGCCAATCTGACGCTTGATGACATCGATCATCGCACCACCGTACTAATTCTGGGCGATGCGCGTTCGAATTACGGCGACCCTGGGCATGCGGCGTTGCGAAAAATTCACGAGCGTGCGCGGCGCGTGCTGTGGCTAAACCCAGAGCCCAAGTCATTTTGGAATACCGGGGATTCTGAAATGCGCAGACTCGGCAGCGCCTGCGACCGCGTTGAGGTTTGCCGCTCGATCAAGCACCTTGAACGCTTAGTCAGCGAATTGCTGCGCACGGCAATTTAAGCTACGAAAACTGCTCCTTTACGATACTGGTCACTTGCGCGCCCCCCGCAATATCCTCCGCCTTTAAGACAAAGCGCGAGATTAAGGCGGTTCCGGCACAGGCCAAGGCCATCGACAACCCAACCCATATCGCCACGGGTCCGGCTTCAAGATGCAATCCAAAAAATAACATCACGGTGAATCCAACACCCCAATAGCACACCGCGTTAATGAGCAATGGAATACGAGTGTCCTTGAGGCCGCGCAATGCAAAAGTCGCCGCGACTTGGACCCCATCGGCCACTTGCAGAAAGGCGGCAACCTTAAAGATCGATACCGCCGTGGCTACAACCACCGCATCATCGGTGTAGAAACGCGCGATAGGCTCGGCTAGGAGGAATGTTGTCAACCCGGAGATCGATGACAGGAAACCGCACAAAACGAACCCGCGCCGGCCGATCCGCGCGGCGCCAGCCGCATCGCCACGACCAACGGCCTGGCCAACGCAAACCGTTAACGCCATGCCGAACCCCAAGGGCACCATGAACACCAAAGACGAATAGTTGAGAACCAGTTGGTGGGCCGCCACCGCAACCGTACTGATCACGCCCATAATCAAGGCGGCCGCGGTAAACAAACCCGATTGCAGACACAGCGATAGCCCGATAGGTAGTCCGAGTGAAACCAAGCGCCCGATCGCGGTCAGGTCGGGCCGTTCCAAAGCTCCCCAGATTTCATAAGTATTTAGCTTCTTGTGAAAGACGCTTACACCCGCCAGCCCCAAGAACATCAGCCAAAAACTAATCGCGGTTCCCAGCCCCGCACCGATCGCACCTAAGGGTTCAAGGCCGAGGTGTCCGTACATAAATCCGTAGTTCAGACCAACGTTAATCGGCAAAGCAGCGCACATCACTGACATGATCGGGACGGTCTCGCCCACGCCTTCGCACATTTGTTTTAGCGTGTGATAGAAGTAGGCGCCGATCACTCCGAACGAAAGTGCATCAAGATAACCCTGAGCAAGAATGACCACGGCGGCTTCAATCCCGAGCCAATGCAACAGCGGCTCGACCGAACGCATGATCACTATCGCTAGCGCCGAAACCACGAAAGCGAGCCAAAATCCCTGGCGGGTGTCGTGCGCTATTTCATCCAGTTTTCCAGCACCGAAATGCTGGGCGACGGTGGGGCTCAACGCCATGATGGTGCCCAACCCAAAGAGGAAAATCGCGATCCAGACACCCGATCCGATCGCAACCGCGGCCAGATGGGTGGCGCCCAGGTCGGCCGCCATCAACGTATCACCGGTCGCAACCGCAATGCTCGACAGGTTATTAATGATCAGCGGCCAGCCGATCGCGACGATGGTACCAAGATCACTGCGCCACGATGGCGCTGACGCAATCAACTGCGCCACACGCAATGGCGGTTAAAGGAAAGACTAAGCAGCACGCGATGCCCCGATCTTCGGGACTGCGGCCAATAATTTCTTGGTGTAGGGATCTTGGGGATCTTTGAGGACTTGCTCTACGCCGCCGTGCTCGACGACCTTGCCTTCATACATCACGGCAACGGTGTGAGCGATGTAGGCGACGACACCGATGTTGTGAGTCACAAAAACATAGCTTACGCCTAAACGGTCTTGGAGCTCACGCAACAGCCGCAAAATCTGCGCCTGCACTGACACATCGAGCGCGCTGGTGGGTTCATCACAAACGATCACCTTAGGCTCCACGGCGAGCGCCCGGGCGATGCAGATCCGCTGACGTTGACCACCGGAGAATTCGTGCGGGTAGCGGTACGCATGATTTGCTTCGAGCCCAACTTGATGGAGGAGCTCCCTGACTCGCGCATCGCGTTCTTTGCTATCGGCGAGGATATTCTGCGCCACCATCCCTTCTTCAATGATTTCGCCAACCATCATTCGTGGATTCATTGATGAGAACGGATCTTGAAACACGATCTGTAAATCTGAGCGATGCGGTCGCATCTGCGAACGCGACAAGGCGGTTAACTCAATATCGCCATACTGAACGCGCCCCTGCGTTAGAGGGAGGAGCTGCAATATCCCCTTGCCCATCGTGGTTTTGCCAGAGCCCGATTCGCCAACGATTGCCAGGGTCGAAGCTTCTTTCAGCGAAAGGGCGACCCCGTCGACGGCCTTAACGTGACCCACGGTGCGGCGGAAAACACCCTTTTTTATCGGAAAGTGGATCTTGAGGTCATCGACGTTAAGGATGGTCGCCGTGTCAGGCTCGGCGGTCGAATAGCCTTCATCAAGGCGTTTCTCCCAGCTCGGTAAGGCGTCGAAAAGCTGTTTGGAATAATCGGCTTGGGGGTTGGCATAAAAACCATCACGTTCGCCGGCTTCAACAATCCCGCCATCTTTCATCACGACAATACGATCGGCGATTTGGTAGGCAACAGCCAGATCGTGAGTGATGAACAAAATTCCCATCTCACGACGCGCTTGTTGCGCTTTGATAAGGTCTAGCACCTGCGCTTGAATCGTGACGTCAAGCGCGGTGGTAGGCTCATCGGCGATCAGCAGACTGGGATCGCCTGCCAACGCAATGGCCGTCATGATCCGCTGCTTCATACCGCCGGACAGTTGATGGGGATATTCTCGCGCGCGGCGCTGCGGATCTGGAATACCCACGCCGTCGATCAACTCAACGATCCGATTTTTCAAAGCGTCGCCTGCGAGACCTTTATGGCGCTTTAAGGTTTCGCCGATCTGCGCGCCAACCGTCATGACCGGATTGAGCGAGGCCTGTGGCTCCTGGAAGACCAACCCGATTTCCGCGCCTCGAATGTCGCGCATTTCGCGCTCTGGCAAATCCAAAAGCTCCCGGCCTTCGAGTTCAACCGAACCGCTTACGATACGAGCGGTGGGCGGCAGCAAACGGGCAACACTAAGGGCGGAAACTGACTTGCCTGAGCCGGATTCGCCGACCAGCACCACCGTTTCCCCGCGATTGACTTCAAAACTGACGTCATCAACAGCGCGAACCGGATCGAGGGCGGATCCAAAATGAACCCCAAGGTTTTTTACGCTAAGGAGGATGGACATAACTATTCAGAAAGCAACTCGGCCCAGCCGGGATCTACATCAAACCGTTCGCCATGCTTGTTACCCAGCTCCTCCATGCGCGCGCGAACCTGATCGATTCCACGTCGTTTAGCATCGGCGATCGGTCCGCCACGAAAAGGAGCAAAGCCACTGCCGAAAACCATTCCGACATCGAGCAAATCGGCATCCGCCACCACCCCCTCTCGAACCACCTGCACGGCGGAGTTAGCCAAACGGAGAATCATGCGATCGATGACCTCTGTCTCAGCGGCGGCTTCACCGGTGATTTTCGTTTTTTGACGTTTTCCATTTTTGTATTCAAAAAAACCGCTGCCGGTTTTAATGCCCAACTGCTTCTTCGTCACTTTTTCGCGGAGCAGTTTAGGTGCTTCTCCACCAAAGGCACTGGCCAGTATCTCGCCAACGTGCAGACAGATATCAAGCCCGACGGTATCAGCCATTTCCAATGGCCCCATTGGCATCCCGAAGTTCTTGGCTGCCTCGTCGATAACCGCGCCGGGAATACCTTCTTCGGCCATCGTGATCGCTTCTTGAAGGTAGGGCGAAAGCACGCGATTAACCAAAAACCCTGGTGCGCTTTTTACTGGCAGCGGCAAACGGTCGATAGCGGTGACGAACGCGGCGGCGCGATCGGCCACGTCGGGATCGGTTGCCTCCGAGGTCACGATTTCGACGAGCTGCATTTGCGCCACCGGGTTGAAAAAATGGATCCCAACCAGGCGACTTGGCGCACTCATGGCGCTGCCGATATCTTCCAGCTTGATGCTGGAGGTATTGGTGGCAAGGATTGCATCTTCGCGCGCACCATCCTCCAGCGCCTTAAACAGGCTCTGCTTTGCGTCGATATCCTCAATGATCGCTTCGATAATGACATCCGCGCGCGCGATCCCCGCACCATCAAGATCAAGCTGCAACCGATCAGTGGCTGCCAGGCGCTCATATTTATCCCGGATCCGCCGCTTGAAAAGTTTGTGCGCACGCTTCATAGCGGCGCCGACATATTCCACCTTCATATCTTGGAGGGTGACCTGCAGGCCGCGCGCCGCGCACCACGCGGCAATATCGCCGCCCATGGTCCCTGCGCCGACCACATGTACCCGTTTCGGTTTAGGATTTTCGCCGCGCCCAAAGCCTTTCAAGCGCTCTTGGAGCTTGAACAGGCGAACGAGATTTTGGCTGGTCTGCGTGGTGAACAATTCGGCGACGGAGCGAGCCTCCGCCATGTACATGGCACGATCATTAAAATCGTTATCACGCCATAAATTGATCACCGAGTACGGCGCGGGATAGTGCTGTTGACGAGCGCGTTTCGCCACTTGGCTTTTAATCAAATGGCCAACGATGGGCTTGGCCAATTTCGACGATGTCGCGCCATCCACAATCCCCAATGGCTTCAAGGTCCGTTTAGCGCGCGCGTAGTGGCGCGCGGCTTTGAGGAGCTGCCGCTCTGGCACGGCGCGGTCGATTAGCCCTATGCGCTGAGCACGATGGGCATCGAGCGTGCGGCCGGTTAACATCAAATCCATCGCGCTTTGAACACCGATGCGCCGGAGCGAACGCACCGTGCCGCCGAAACCCGGGTGGATCCCCAGCATGACCTCCGGAAAGCCGAACCGCGAATTCGCGTTCAAGGCGACTCGGTGTCGACACGCCAACGCCAATTCCAAGCCACCGCCCAAGCAAAAACCGCGAATGCAAGCAACGGACGAGAAGGTGAGATTTTCAATCCGATCAAAAAGCTCGTGAACGGTTTTGAGTTGGGCTACAGTCGAGCGCGCATCGCTCATCACGGTATCAAATTCTTTGATGTCGGCACCGGCGGCGAAGCCCGTCGCTTTATCTGAATAAATCACCAGACCCACCGGTTTTTCGCTGAGAACAACGTCGAGAGCACCGCCGAGTTCAGTCAAGACCGACGAGCTTAAGGTATTGGTCGAAGCGCCATCGCAATCGAAACAAAGCCACAGGAGATCTTCCTCATCGCGGCCTAGTCGCCAATTTTGCGCTTCTAAGGCAATCGGCTGCAGATCAGGGTAAAACATCATGTCAGACTCGCTCCACCAACATTGCACCGCCCTGCCCGCCACCGATGCAGATGGAGGCGACGCCGCGCTTAGCGTTGCGAGAGCGCAACACATTGGTGAGGTGCAAAACGATACGCGCGCCACTGGTCCCAACCGGATGTCCTAATGCAATAGCACCGCCATCAACGTTTAAACAGGCCTCGTCGATCTCACCGAGCGGGGTCCGCGTGTTTAAAGTCTCTTTGCAGTAAATGGGATCAGCGAACGCACGCAGACAGGCAAGCACTTGGGCTGCGAAAGCTTCATTGATTTCCCAAAAATCGATTTTTGAAAGCGATACCTTGCGCCGTCGCAACATTGGCAGGGCCGCATGAACCGGACCTAAGCCCATCTCGCGCGGATCAAGCGCCGCCCAATGGGAATCAACGATTCGTGCGACCGGTTCAAGCTTGTGTGTTTTAACCGCTTGCTCACTGGCAAGAATGACCCATGCCGCGCCGTCTGTGATCTGCGAGCTGTTGCCGGGGGTAACATCACCAAACTCGCGATCAAAGAAAGGCTTCAACTTTGCAAGCTTCTCAACGGTTGAGTCGGAACGTACGCCATCGTCGAAGTCATAGGATTGGCCCTTGGTGTCGATCAAGGGCACGATCTCATGCAGATCGCCGGCTTCTTGAGCCGCCGCAAGCCGTTGGTGACTGCGTGCGGCAAACTGATCCATTTGATCACGGGTTACGCCAAAACGCCGTGCCAAAACCTCCGCCGTTTGACCCATTGATAAGCCGACCACCGGATCGGTGAGCCCCAACAGCAGCGCGATTACGGGTTTCAAATAAGCGGGGCGGAGACCCGCCAAAATACTCAAACGTTGCTTCAGTGACCGTGCGGCCATCCATTTTGCGAGCCAGGTCACCATGTCTGGTCCCCACAAGATCGGTGCGTGACTCATCGCTTCGGTGCCACCGGCAAGAACCAGATCGCTTCGCCCTTGCGCAATCGACTGGACGGCGCTGTCTATGGCCTGCATCCCGGTTGCGCAGTTGCGTTGCACCGTCCACGCCGGAACCTGATGCCCACATCCCAAACGGAGGGCTACCACCCGAGCGATATTCGCTTCCTCCGCGCCAGGCATGATGCAGCCGAGAATCACTTCATCCAGGTCACCTGGTTCGAAATTCTGACGCAGCAGTAGGGCTTGACCCGCCGAGGTTGCCAAATCCGATGGCCGAAAAGGACCGGGGCCAGTACGGGCCTTGAGGAATGGCGTGCGTGCGCCATCAACAATATAGATTGTCTTCTCAGACGATGCTCTACTCGTTGCCATAAGTGCTTCCTCGTTAACGCAGCCTAGCTTGCGCGCATTTCTCGTAGTCGCGGGTCGAAGGCATCGCGGACCGCGTCGGCAAAAATGTTGGCGGCTAACACCAAGGTAAACATAAATGTCACGGCGGTGACCAATGACCACCAAACAGCGGGATCCCTGGCCAACTCCAACCGCGCGCTGTTGATCATATTGCCCCAGCTTTCCATGCTCGGATCGACGCCGATATTGACATAGGTCAAGACCGCCTCGGCAAGGACCAGGCCGCTGAAATCAAGCACAATCGAAATCATGATGATGTGCATGATGTTCGGCACGATATGCCGCGCCAATATAACGGAATGCTGGATCCCGAACGCGCTCGCGGCCTGAATATACTCAATCTCGCGCAACTTCAGCGTCTCGCCCCGCAGCAGACGACATAAACCCGTCCAGGTCGTCACGCCCAAAATCATACAAATGGCGAGCAGCCTCACGTCGGCCCGCGCCGCCAGGTTGGCGAAGTCATCGGCATGCGTATTCATGTACGCCTCCAACATCAATGCGGCAGCGGCGATCAGGAGGATCCCGGGAATCGATGAAAGCGTCGTGTACAGATACTGAATTGCATCATCGACCCAGCCACGGAAGTAACCCGCCGCCACACCCATCACAATAGCGAACGGCAGCATGACTAACGTCGTCAGCGTGCCTATCAATAATCCGGTGCGCACGCTCTTGATACCTTGATAAAGCACATCGGCTCCGACCTTGTCAGTGCCCAAAATATGGTAGTAAGGCCCAACTGTCGCAACGAAACCTATCAATGCGAAGATCACCGCGACGGCACCGAGGATCACGCGCCACGGCACGCTCGACTCGCCCCGCATGATCTGCCGAAGCAGATTTTTGAAATCGAGCTCGGCGCGCTTGGCAAGTAGCGCAACGGCGATTGCGGCAAGGGCAGCCCAAGCGAGCAGACCAGCGAGGACGCCGCCCAGCGTTCTTGCGATCACATCTCTACGATGGGAATCGAGATCCTTAAGGTGACTCGCGCCGTGCACCAATCTCGGATAGTCGCGAACCGCGGAGCCATCCGGGCCCTCAATCGTTTCCTTGGCAAAAGAATGGGCGGCCAACGGTGCGGAATAGGTTTTCTCATCATTTTTAATCGGTGTCAGCACAACATCCAGAACGCTTTTTATTTGCGAGCTGTAGCGCGCTTGTCCAGCATCGCTATCCGCGACGCGCGGATGGAAATGCATCGAATCCAACAAAGCAACGATGAGAAAAGTCGCCAGAACCACGGCTGCCGCCATCGCCATAGGGCGCTCAGCCACCTGACCCCAAGGCGCACTTAAGTGCGCGCGGGTCGCGGCATAGCGCCAGTAACAGGCAATCAGACCCAACAGCACGAACAGCAAGAAATCGGTTTTGAGCAGCACTATCTCCATCGCTCAGCCAAGCCGTACTCGAGGGTCAACCAGGGTGTAGGAGATATCCGTAAGTATTAATCCGAGGATGTAGAGGACCGAGCCTAGAAAGACCATGGCGCGAACGATCGCAAAATCCTGCTGTTGGATGGCGTCGATGGTGTAGCTGCCAAGACCCGGTATGGCGAAGAACGCTTCCAGAATGAGACTACCCATGAATAAGGCCGGCAGCACGATGACGACGCCGGTGAGGATCGGGATCAAAGCATTACGCAGAACGTGGCCATAAAGCACGACCCGCTCAGAAAGCCCTTTCGCTCGCGCGGTTCGCACGTAGTCTCGATTGATTTCTTCTAGGAAGAATGTCCTGTACAAACGCGTACCGCCACCGAGACCGGCGAAGATCGAAACAATCACTGGCAAGACCAGAAATTTTACTGCATGCAGCCCGGTGTCGAATCCCGAAATGGGCGCGAGCTTTAAGATTTTCCCAATCAGAAACTGACCGCCGATGTAGTAGAACAGAGCTGAAATCGACATCAGCGCCACACAGGCGACCACCGCCCAGGTATCGATATAGGTCGCCCGGAAAAACGCAATCAGGAGCGCGATGCTGATCGTCAGCATCAAGCTGAAAAAGAAGATCGGGAGCGTCAGCGACAGGCTCGGCCACATACGCTGCGAGATATCGTAGCCGATATCACGACCGCTATCGGATTGTCCAAAGTCGAAGACGAAAAGCTTCATCGTGTTTTCGAAAAAAATTGTATTGGTGAGCGCGGCCACGCCCGAAGATTGCGCGTCAAGCAACAAAGGCTTGTCGTAACCGCGTTCGGCTTTCCATTTTTCGATGGCTTCCTCGGTCACATGTTTATTACCAAGATGTAGCCGCGCCATGTCATCTGGCGAATTGACGACAAAAAACAAAAAGAACGTAATCACGTTTACGCCTAGTAAGATTGGCAGGGCGTAGGCGATCCGCCGGATGACGTAGGCCATCATCGCGCCGCCGCCTCTTGTGAGGCCCGATAGGCTCTTATCGCCGGCACCAAACTGATAGCAAGGAAGGCAAGAGCAACCACAATGGGCCACAGGACGGGTTTGCTCCATTGCGCCTGTTTCTGGGTTCGCAGCTCGGGGTCGATGGTTTTGTACTTCAGCGTGTTGCGCGCCATGAGATTCGGCTTCGAGTTGCCATACCAGTTGTGGTAGAGACTGTAGCCGGTGGGATGCAGTCCCCAGGCCCACGGACTCTCCCGGCGCAGAATTTCCACCATCTCGTCGATAACTTGCTGACGCTCGGCGCCGTTGGTCATGGATTTCATTTCAACAAAAAGCTCATCGAAGCGGGCGTTACGGAAGTTAACGGCGTTTTCGCCTTGCGAATCGATTTTCGCGTTGGGCCCATAGAGCAGGAACATGAAGTTCTCGGGATCGGGGTAGTCCGCGTTCCATCCCCAGATGAACATTTGGCCGGTGCCCTTGCGGATCTTCTCTTGAAAGCGGTTGTAATCGGTCGCCCGCACGACCAGCTCAATACCCAGCTTGTCGAACTGCTTGCGAAACCAGTTGAACGTCGCTTTGCTGCCCGCGCCGGAGGACACGGCTTCGAAATAAAGCACGAGCGGCTCACCGGTCGCCGCATTGCGCCCGTCGGGGTAGCCGGCTTCACGCATCAACGCTCTGGCGTTTTCGATGGATTTTCGTTGTGGTGCCCCGTCCACCCAATCGTAGACGTAATGATTAATCCCAGCCTCGCCGTGCTGATGGCCGAAAATTCCAGGCGGTAAAGGTCCCTGAGATGCGATGCCACGGCCATTTTGAAAGATAGAAATAAACTCTTCATAGTCGACCGCGATTGAGATTGCGCGTCTCAATAGGCGTGCCGCTTGAGCATCGCCGCCGACGACCTCGTCCGCCATGTTGAAACCCATATAGAGGATTGAGGTCTTAACCGCGGTGGCGAGCTGAATGTCCTGCGCGACCATTTCGTCGGTAAGTTGAGCGTCACCTTCAAGTGAAAACTGGACAGCCTGATCAAAACTGTCGGAGACGATCCCGGAGGCATCGAAATAACCCTGCAAAAATTTCTGCCACGCCGGAATAGCCTCTTTCTCCAAGCTGTAATAAGCACTATCGATAAACGGCATCGTTTTGCCCGCATCTTCAAGGAGCCCCCCCTCGCGATCGCCAGCCTCGCCCTGGGTGGGATAGGACTCCCCCCTGAAATTTGGATTGCGCTCCAAAATCATTCGGCGGTTTGGGTTGTTCTCGGTCAGCATGAATGGGCCGGTGCCAACCGGATACCAATCGAGCGTGATGTTGCGTTCTTTCATTCCAGGTTGGCTGTAGAAATAGTCTGCTTCCCAGGGAACTGGGGCAAAAAACGGCATGGCGAGCCAATATCGAAACTGCGGATACTTTTCGGTGATCGTGATCTCTAGGGTGTAGTCGTCGATGATCCGTGCCCCGGGGAAATCAAGCGTTCGCAGATCGAGCCACGCATCCTCAGATGATTCCTGGTCCAGTGTCCGCAGACGCTCACCTAATTCTTTGAGGCCCAATATGTATTTGCTCATTAGCCCGGCAATCGGCGAGTGCAGCCTTGGGTGCATGAGACGTTTAATCTGATAAACGTAATCGGCCGCCTTCAACTCCCGCGTCCCGGTGTGTTGGAAGTCTGCTAGTACCGCCCTTGTTTCAAGATCGCTTACATCGAGGTCGTGATAATGAAATTGCCCGGCGTCGCTTGTCGCAAAAGCCGGATGCGGTTGAAAAAGTATCCCCTTGCCAATCGTAATTCGGTAGACCGAGCGCGCAACATCCTGGGCATCGGCATCGTTCGCCAACGCCCTGCCCTCGGCATCGTAGAACACCGGCTCGGGAACCTTGGACGCGGTTAAGGGGATGAGTTCGTAAGGGCGCTTCAGATAATGATATTGGACAAGCGGCTCGTAAACTTGCGCCGTGAATCTTGCCTCGTTCTCGCTGTAAGATGAAACGGGGTCAAGATGTTTAGGCCGCTCGGTAAACGAGCTATAGAGAATTTTCTTAGTGCTATCCGCGCTGGGGTAAGGGTTGTTCCAACCACTATCGCTGCAGGCGCCAAGCACGATAAGAAGGCTTAAGAGGCTTAAGCGCACGCGAGCTTTATCAACAGGGGTGCGCTGTTTGTACATCACTCGGGATTATAAACCCGACCCAGACGCTGTACACTCTGAAACCGATTTCAATACCGCTACCGAGGAAGAAACCACCATGGGTATTCTCGCTGGGAAACGTGCCCTGATTGTTGGTGTGGCAAGCAACAAGTCGATTGCTTGGGGTGTCGCACAAGCCATGAGTCGGGAGGGTGCGGAACTCGCGTTTACCTATCAAAATGAGCGCTTGAGATCTCGCGTCGAGGACTTTGCCGCGGAGTGCGGCTCTGAAATCACAGTCCCTTGCGATGTGTCCAGCGACGAAGAAATTCAAAATGTTTTTGAACACCTAGATAACTATTGGGATCATCTCGACATCCTGATCCACTCGGTCGCCTATGCGAACCGGGAAGAACTTCAGGGCGAATACATCGACAACGTTAGCCGCGATGGGTTCCGCATCGCGCACGAAATTAGCTCCTATAGTTTCGCGGCCCTGGGCAGCGCCGCTCGCCCATTGATGCAAGGTCGCTCAGGCGCACTACTGACGCTCAGTTATCTCGGAGCGGTTCGCACCATGCCAAGCTATAACGTTATGGGCCTCGCTAAAGCGAGCCTGGAGGCGAACGTTCGCTACATGGCCGGCAGCCTCGGCCCGGAGGGAATACGCGTTAATGCAATTTCGGCCGGCCCGATCCGCACCCTTGCGGCGTCTGGGGTGAAGGATCTGAGAAAGTTTCTGAACTACGTCGAAGGAGCAGCGCCGTTGCGTCGGAATGTCACCATCGAAGAAGTCGGCAACGTTGCGGCGTTCCTATGCTCCGACATGGCGTCCGCAGTGACCGGCGAAATCACCTATGTCGATTGTGGTTTCAATATTATGGGCATGGCCGACGTCTAAGCCGGGTAACCGCGGCACCATCTACAACCGAGACGGAAATTCTTCCACAGCCGCGCTGTCACGAGCGGCCGCTACAAACTCAATCCAAGCGTTCGGAAAGCGCAAACGTTGCAGCATCCGTTTGAGTTCGTCGATCTCAGCCTGGATGATGGCGATTTCATCGGGTTCGCGAACGTTGCCGACTTGCACAACCGCGTAGTCGCCGGTACCTAAGCTCAATCCGAGATACTCATAACCATCGGTTCGTGGCGGAGCGGCAAAGGCCTTGCGCAGCACCGCCCGATTCACGTCAGTCGATTCGCGGCTCGCGCCCTCGACGAACTTCCAGTCCAGATCTTGCTCGCTAACTAAAGCTTCCACCGCCGTACCTTCTAACAATCGATCGATCAGTGCCTGCCCCTGCTCAGCCGCGCGTTGTTCGCGAAGTTCAGCTCGCAGGCGCGAAGAAATTTCATCTGCAATCTCACTGGGCTGCGGAATGCGTGACGGTTGGTGTTCTACCACCCGTACGGCCACCAATTCACTGGTGCTGATCTCAATGGGCTCACTGTTCAAGCGCTCAATAAGAACCTCTGCGCTGAAAGCGACCGCGCCGACCTTCTCAGAGAACTGCTCCGATATTTGTTTTTCGGTCAACGCCAGGGTGGTTTGCGCCTCAAGCCCCAAGGTTTCGGCGGCGCTTTGCAGCGAATCGGGAAACTCGTAAACCAACTCCGCAAAACGTTCCGCCCATTCGTAGTACAGGTCGTCTGCCAATGACCGTTTCAGCGCGTTTTCGACTTCCGTTTTAACGTCCT
Source organism: Pseudomonadota bacterium (assembly GCA_039030125.1). GTDB lineage: Bacteria > Pseudomonadota > Gammaproteobacteria > JBCCEV01. The sequence goes on from JBCCEV010000002.1 coordinate 40,263, forward strand.
CGAAAGGTTTGATGCTGCCATCCTTAATGCCGCGCAATTTCAGTAGATGGAACCCAAATTCGGTGCGCACAACCTCGCTAACTTGTTCGTCGCTGAGCTCGAACGCGGCCTGTTCGAATTCGGGCGCCATGACGCCGCGGGGGAAATAACCCGTCTCACCGCCATCGGCCTTGGTCCCAACGTCTTCTGAAAGTTCGCTCGCGAGCGCTTCGAAGTCTTCTCCCTCGAGAGCGCGGGCGCGAATAGTTCCAATTTCGACCAGTTTCGCAAGCACCTCGTCTTCGCTCGCATCTTGCTCAACGCGCACCAGAATGTGATTGACGTTGCGCTCTTCAGGTATGTTGTAGGCGGCCTTGTTCTCGTCGTACCAGGCTTGGATTTGTTGCTCGTCGACTTCGACAGAAGCAATCAAATTATCAACGCTGAGCTCAAGATACTCGAGCTCAGCTTTCTCCTGGATCCGGAATTCCTCGCGGTGATCCTCGTAGTAGGCATCAATCTCCTCAGCGCTCGGGATCACATCGTCGATCGCAGTGGCGGGGATCACAGCGTAGCCAATATCTCGCGTTTGCAGTCGCAACTGCTGCAGCGCGATTGCTTCGGAACGTGTAATGAACTCACTGGCCGCAGTGCCGTTACGGAGCTGGCTCATGGCCAAGTCTCCGCGCACGCGTTCTTCTAAGCCAATCTCGGAGGTGCCACTGATCCGCAGGTAGCGGTCGTAGAGCTCGCGCGAGAATCGTCCGTCTTGCTGAAAGCCCGCTTCGGAGGTGATGGCCTGCGCGACCTGGTCATCGCTGATAACAATCAATGAATCGTCGACGAATCTCTTTAGGACTTGCTCATTGACGACCTGATCGAGCGCTTCTTCTTTCGCTTGTTGAGTCGTCCAATCACGATCATTGAAGGCCTCTCCAAGTGCAGCCCGTAATTGATCGCGATAACGCCGGAACGCATCTTGATATTGTTCTAACTCAATGTCGTCGCCATTAACGGTGGCGACAACCACGCGCTGAGAGTCGGTGACGAACTCCTGAACCCCAAACAGCGCAAAGGTGACACAAATCAGAAAGACGATAACGCCGACAATAATGCCTTGCGAACGGTCGCGGATGGTTTGAAGCACCTAATGCACCTCGTTTAAATTCCGCCGAAGTTCACGGCCGAACATTCAGCGCATTAATGATTTTAGAAATGGCGTTTGTTTGAAATGGCGGAGTGGACGGGACTCGAACCCGCGACCCCCGGCGTGACAGGCCGGTATTCTAACCAACTGAACTACCACTCCGGTGGTTGCCTCTGGTGGGTGCTGAGGGGATCGAACCCCCGACCTTCGCCTTGTAAGGGCGACGCTCTCCCAGCTGAGCTAAGCACCCAGTCAATAAAGATTGACAGTATGCCCCTGGGCGGCGCGCTAGTTTAAGGCATCCTTTAGGGCTTTGCCAGGTTTGAAACCAGGCGACTTGGAAGCCGCGATTTGGATCGTTTCGCCGGTGCGCGGGTTACGACCTGAGCGCGCAGCGCGCTCGCGAACATTGAAAGTACCGAACCCCACAAGGGTCACTTGGTCGCCGCGTTTTAACGCGGACGTGATGTTGTCCAGTACTGCATCGACGGCACTGGTTGCGCCTGCTTTGGAAAGATCCGCAGCTTCGGCAACGGCTTCGATGAGTTCAGCTTTGTTCATGAGAGTCCCCTTTCTTTCAGTCCCGCGTCTTCCTATGCGCGGGACGCCGGTTTTTCATTATCGGTGTGGCCGCAATACGACGGGTTATCTATACCAACGGCCCTGAGCACCGTCAAGGAACTCCGCGGCAAACCGCGGCTTGGGCACCGTTAGTGGCGCCGCAGCACATCCTGATCATCGTCCGGATCCCCCCCTTCGGGGGCCAGCTCGGGGTTTTCGTCGTCTTCAAGGGCGAGCGGCTCGGGGACTCGCTGCAGCGCGATTTCGAAGACCTCATCAATCCAACGGACCGCTTTAATTTCGAGGCCTTGCTTGATGTTGTTAGGGATCTCTTTAAGCTCGCGCTCGTTTTCAACCGGTATCAAAACCTGTTTGATCCCGCCTCTCAATGCCGCCAGCAATTTCTCTTTCAGACCCCCGATGGGCAAAACCTCGCCACGCAGCGTGATCTCGCCGGTCATCGCAACGTCGGCGCGCGCCGGGATCTCGGTCAATGCCGAAACCAGAGCGGTACACATGCCAACACCCGCGCTGGGGCCATCTTTCGGCGTGGCGCCTTCGGGGACGTGAAAATGAACATCGTTCTTTTGATAGAAACTCGGCTTAATGCCCAAAGCGCGGGCGCGTGATCGCACAACCGTCATCGCCGCCTTAATCGACTCCTGCATCACATCGCCAAGTTGCCCGGTGTAGATTTCTTTGCCCTTGCCCGGAACGACGACCGCCTCGATGGTGAGAAGATCGCCGCCCACCTCGGTCCATGCGAGTCCGGTAACCTGCCCCACCCGATCTTCGGCCTCGGCAAGTCCGTAGCGAAAACGTTTAACGCCAAGAAATTTTTCCAGCGTCTTGGGGGTCACCTTGATCTTTTTCTCGGTCGGCTTTTGCAGGATCTGACGCACCACCTTGCGACACACCGTGGCGATTTCTCTTTCCAAGGATCGCACGCCCGCTTCGCGCGTGTAATAGCGCACCAGGTCACGAACCGTTGGTTCGCCGATCCCAATTTCCTCTTCCTTAAGGCCCGAGTTTTCCATTTGCTTGGGAATTAAATAATTCTTCGCAATATTGAGCTTCTCGTCTTCGGTGTAACCCGGGATCCGGATCACTTCCATACGGTCGAGCAACGGCGGCGGAATGTTCATGCTGTTCGCCGTCGTTACAAACATCACTTCCGACAAGTCATAGTCGACTTCCAGGTAGTGATCATTGAAAGAATGATTCTGCTCAGGGTCGAGCACCTCCAACAATGCCGACGCCGGATCGCCGCGAAAATCCATCGCCATTTTGTCGACCTCGTCGAGCAAAAATAGCGGGTTCTTCACTTCGACCTTACTCATGTTCTGCAAGATCTTACCTGGCATGGCGCCGACATAGGTCCGCCGATGGCCCCGGATCTCTGCTTCGTCTCGAACGCCGCCTAGCGACATCCGCACGAACTGGCGATTAGTCGCGCGCGCGATAGAACGGCCGAGTGAGGTTTTGCCGACACCAGGCGGGCCCACTAAACACAAGATGGGGCCCTTCATTTTCTTCACGCGATGTTGGACCGCGAGGTATTCGACAATACGCTCTTTAACTTTTTCGAGGCCGTAATGATCCTCGTCGAGTATCTGTTCCGCTTTCACCAGATCCTTGCTAATCCGCGAGCGCTTCTTCCAAGGAACTTGGATCATCCAGTCGATGTAGTTGCGAACCACCGTCGCTTCGGCGGACATGGGCGACATCATGCGTAACTTCTTAAGTTCGGCATCGGCCTTGGCCCGGGTTTCCTTGGGCATTCCCGACTTATCGATTTTGCCCGCTAGCTCCTCGAACTCATTGACGCCATCTTCCATTTCGCCGAGTTCGTTCTGAATGGCTTTCATTTGCTCATTCAGGTAGTACTCGCGCTGGCTTTTCTCCATTTGTTTCTTGACGCGACCGCGAAGGCGCTTTTCGACCTGCAGCAGATCAATCTCGCCCTCCATGAGACTGATCAGATGCTCGATGCGAGCGCGCAGCGAGGGCATCTCCAAAACGGCTTGCTTTTCTTCGATCTTGATGGCCATGTGCGCGGCGATGGTGTCGGCCAGGCGCGACGCTTCGTCGATGCTCGCCAAGGAAGACATGATCTCCGGCGGCACCTTCTTATTCAGTTTGACGTAACGATCAAATTGGCTCATCAAAGAACGGGTTAGCACATCAGACTCAGGACCGAGATCATCGTCCGCCGGCAGCAACTCGACCTCGGCGCTGAAAATTTCAGTCGTGTCGACGAAGTCTTGAATCTCCGCGCGCTGAACACCCTCGACCAGGACCTTGATGGTGCCATCGGGGAGTTTTAGTAGCTGCAAAATATTCGAAACCGTCCCCACGCGGTAAATGTCATCGACACCGGGATCGTCATCGGCGGCAGCTTTCTGTGCCACCAGCAAGATCTGCTTGGCGTCCTCCATGGCGACTTCGAGCGCTTTGATGGACTTCGCCCTGCCTACAAATAATGGAATCACCATGTGTGGATAAACCACGACATCGCGCAGCGGTAGAACCGCAAATTTTTCGACCTGATTAGTCATTCATTTCACCGCAAAGAAGAAGTTGGGATACCGCGAACGTCGTCGGCGGTGGCGACGGGCAAAAACAGCCGGTTCGGATCCGGCTAATCTGAGGCTGCCTTGGGCATTTCCGAGGATTCATAGATAACCAAAGGATCGGATTCCCCTTTGATTGCACCTTCGTCGACCACAACTTTCGCCACGTTTTCCAGGGACGGCAGTTCGTACATCGTGTCGAGCAGACTTTGTTCCATGATCGAACGCAATCCGCGGGCGCCAGTTTTGCGTTCAACCGCTTTGCGGGCCACAGCCCGGAGCGCGTCTTCACGAAATTCAAGCTCGCACTGTTCCATTTCGAACAGTTTTCCGTACTGTTTTGTTAAAGCGTTCTTGGGTTCGAGCAGTATTTGCACGAGCTGCGATTCGTCCAGCTCATCCAACACCGCCACAACCGGCAGGCGCCCCACGAACTCCGGGATCAGACCGTACTTGATGAGGTCCTCCGGCTCGACCGAATGGAGGAGTTCGCCGGACGTTTTCTTGTCTTCCTTGCTTTTGACTTCGGCGGAAAATCCGATCCCACCTTTCTCCGAGCGATCTCGGATGATCTTGTCGAGGCCCGCAAAAGCGCCGCCGCAGACAAACAGAATATTGGCTGTATCGACTTGCAAAAACTCTTGCTGCGGGTGTTTGCGACCACCCTGCGGAGGCACCGAGGCGACGGTCCCTTCGATGAGTTTCAACAGCGCTTGCTGAACCCCTTCGCCAGAAACGTCCCGCGTAATTGAGGGGTTGTCCGACTTGCGGGAGATCTTGTCGATCTCGTCGATATAAACGATACCCGTTTGCGCCTTCTCGACGTCGTAATCACACTTTTGCAGCAGCTTTTGAATGATATTTTCGACGTCTTCACCAACGTACCCCGCTTCTGTCAACGTGGTTGCATCAGCAATGGTGAAAGGCACGTTCAACAAGCGCGCCAAAGTTTCGGCAAGCAGCGTTTTGCCGCTGCCGGTGGGTCCAATTAAAAGGACATTACTTTTCGCCAACTCAACTTCGCTCTGTTTGACCCGCGTATCGAGGCGCTTGTAATGGTTGTAGACAGCAACGGACAGGATCTTCTTGGCTTGCTGTTGCCCTATGACATATTCATCGAGGATGTGCTTGATCTCGCCGGGGATGGGTAGCTTGCTACCGACCCCGCCGGAGGTTTTTTCTTGGATCTCTTCGCGGATGATGTCGTTGCATAGCTCAACGCATTCATCGCAAATGAATACGGATGGTCCGGCGATTAGCTTGCGGACTTCATGCTGACTTTTGCCGCAAAACGAGCAATACAGCAATCGATCACCATCACCCTTCGAACCCTTGTTGTCACTCATCTATTCGTTTCCTCGCCGCCTACTCGGATTCCGGCTCTGAATTCTCGCGACTAGCTAACACCTGATCTACCAGACCGTAGGCCTGCGCTTCGGTTCCGCTCATGAAATTGTCTCGCTCGGTATCGGACTCGATCGTTTCGAGCGGTTGACCCGTGTGCTCCGCTAAAATGTTGTTGAGTCTTTCACGCGCCTTGAGGATCTCTCTGGCGTGAATATCAATATCGGTCGCCTGACCTTGGAACCCGCCCAGCGGTTGGTGGATCATTACCCGCGAGTGCGGCAAGCAAAACCGCTTGCCGTTTTTACCGCCCGCCAGCAGCAACGCGCCCATGCTGGCCGCTTGTCCTATACACATCGTGCTCACATCAGGTTTGATGAACTGCATCGTATCGTAGATGGCCAAGCCTGCCGATACCGATCCGCCTGGCGAATTGATGTAGAAGTGGATGTCTTTGTCCGGATTCTCTGATTCCAGAAATAGCAGTTGCGCAACGACTAAATTCGCCACGTTATCTTCAACCGGCCCAACCAGAAAGATTACTCGCTCTTTCAAAAGCCGGGAGTAAATATCGTAGGCGCGCTCGCCGCGCGCCGATTGCTCGACCACCATTGGTACGAGGTTGAGCCCACGCGGTTCGGTGTAGCCCTGCATATTATTCGCCATCGGTCGGTTCATCTCCCGCGTCTGTGTCAGTCTGCCCCTGTTGAATGAGGTCGTCAAACGACAAATTTACTTCAGTTAAATCCGCTTGTTCCGCGATCCAATTCACAGCCTGCTCTTCCAAGCAAACTGCCTCTATCTGCTGTAGCTGTTGAGGCTGCTGATAATACCAATTGACCACCTGTTCTGAATCTTCATAGCCTTCAGCCAAGGATTCGATTTTCGCCCGGACCTGCTCCGGATCGGGTTTTAACTCACTCTTTTGCATGATTTCGGCCATTAGGAGCCCGAGCTTTACCCGTTGTTCGGCCTGTCCGCGCACCAGATCCGGGTCAAAAGCCGGTGCCTGAGACGGGTCCAATCCCCGCATCTGCAGCTCTTGGAGCGCCTGCTGTTGCACACGCTCCTGCTCGGCGGTGACCATGGAATCGGGCAAATCCACTTCGTTGGCGGCAACCAGCGCGTCGAGCACACTCGCTTTGAACCGCTGCGAGACCGTCGTATCGCGCTCGCGTTCAACATTGTTGCGTACTTCATCGCGGAAAGCCTCGAGACCGCCCTCCTGAACACCAAATTTTTCAAACAGGGCCTCGTCAATCTCTGGCAGCTTCGGCTCCGCCACCGAATTCACCTTAATCTTGAACAGCGCCGGTTTGCCGGCCAAAGCCTCATTTCTGTACCCTTCAGGAAAATTCAGGTTCAGCTCCAACTCGGCGCCCGCTGTGGCGCCCATGAGTCCGTCTTCGAAGCCATCAATCATCGTGCTCTCGCCGAGCGTCAGCTTGAAACCCTCCGCTTGATTGCCTTCGAACGGCTCGCCTTCGACGAAACCTTCAAAATCGATATCCACTTGGTCGCTGGCGGCCGCGGCCCGTTCAACGTCGAGATAGTCGATATTTTGCTCGCGCAGCTTCTCGATCATCTGGTCGATGTCCTGCTCGGAGATCTCGCACGTCGCTTTCTCAACCTTTAGCTCGGCGAGCGGTTTGAGCTCAATTTCCGGAAATACTTCGAACTGTGCGGTGTATTCGAGACCGCCGCCGGGGTCGGCTTTGACAGAGTCGATCACCGGCTGATCGGCTGGCCGTAACGATTCGTCGGTAATGGCATCGGTTAGGGATTTTTGCAGGACCTCGCCCACCACCTCTTCTCGCAGCCTTGGGCCAAACCGCCGCTCGATTACCTTCAAGGGCGCTTTGCCCTGGCGAAAACCGTCAATGCGCGCGGTTTTCGCGAGTTTAGCCACCCGGGTTTTCACCTCGTCAGCGATTTGGGCTTCGGGAACCTCAACCTTCAGCAGGCGTTTCAGCTTGCTCGGCTGTTCAATTGAAACTTGGATTTCGGACATTTATTTTTCCGCCGCCGCCATCACGCAGCGCAACATTTCAGATTATCTTTGGTGCGAAAGGAGAGACTCGAACTCTCACGGGTTACCCCACTGGTACCTAAAACCAGCGCGTCTACCAATTCCGCCACTTTCGCTCAACTTGTTATTGGGTTGCTCGCTATCAATCAGGAGCGCCCGCTAGCGTTTCCGCCAGGTCCCGACGTCGGGAAAACCCTGGTGAGACCTACAAATTTTGTGACTGGGTGCCGATAACAGCTGACGAGCGGGTCTATTATATGGCGTATCGGTGTTGATGATAGTCCCATGCGACTAAGCGATCTCACACTTGCGTGCTATAATTTCCAGACTTTCTAGGCATTTATAAGCGAAATTAAAAGGAGATCCTAATATGCCTACAAAAATTCTATTAGGGGCAATTTTGACCCTCCTCTGTCTCGCCAACAGTGAAGCGGCTGTCACGGTCGTCGAATGCATGGATTCCGATGCCAACAAATCGTTTAACGATCGTTGTGCGCCGGAAGAGACTCAGACCGATGAGGTCACGATCGCCGGCGTTGATGCCGCGCCAAAAACGCTTGAGGAAATCATTGCCAAGTTTCCCGTTGTGCTCTATTCCGCTTCCATTTGCGATGCCTGTGACCTCGTTCGTTCGCAGCTCGTGAAGCGCCAGATCCCATTCGCCGAAAAGAATGTCGAACAAGACCCTGACGCGGCCGAGGGTTTGGTCAACGCACAAGGGCAAGTAAGTGTTCCCATACTCAACGTTGGCGAAGACCGAATCGACGGTTTTGATCGCGATGCCATCCATAACTTGCTTAATCGCGTTGGGTACCCGCAAGCGGTCGAGACCTCGGACGCCAACGCATACTAGACCCTGCACGATCAACCGTTCGTTTGTTTGACTCCGGCCTTAGCGCGGAAGAAGCGTTTTACCGCGCGTTTTCCGAGCGCGATATCGAAGCGATGGGCATGCTTTGGTCGCGCGATGATGTTTGCTGCGTGCACCCCGGCGGTCCGCGCATTCTCGATTATCAAGCCGTGTTGGAAAGTTGGCGCCAGATCTTCTCCGGCAATCCGCCGGTGCTATTTAGAACCCAACATCGACACTGCATCACCGATGCGCGTCTAACGGTTCATTTGCTGGAAGAAATTATTTGCACGCCGGAAGGTAGACAGATCGCACCGCCCGTGATTGCAACCAATGGCTATCGTTTGGAAGCCGACGGCTGGCGTATGTTCTTACATCACGCCAGTGTTCCAGCATCGCTACTCGTCGAGCCCCCGTCACCGGCAACGGGCGCGGTGCATTAACCCTCACTCAGCCGCCGCGACTAACTCATAAACGACGACCGGCTCATTGAAACCGCGGACTCCAGCCTGATAGGGCGCGGTGAATCGAAAGCGCGGAACATTAGCGACCGCGTCGACGACATCACGAGACACAACTGCCGACATTGGCTCGGCAAGACCACACAAGCGGGCGGCAAGATTCACGGCTTCCCCGATCGCGGAATAATCGAGCTGGTTGGACGAACCGATGTTGCCCACCAACACCGCACCGGTATGTATCCCGATCCCGATTTTGAGATAGTCGCGCTCGCCACGCACGGCCGCCGCTTCGGTGCTGCTCAAAATATCCAATGCGCAGGTTGCAGCGTTGGTTACTTGGTCCCCACCTTCGAAGATCGCCATGATGCCGTCGCCAGCAAACTTGTCGATATAACCGCCGTGAGCGTAAACGCTATCAACTTGCATGCCTAAGTGCTCGCTTAACGCCTCAAAAAGTTCGGCGGGTTCGATCACCTGGCTCAGTTGGGTAAACCCGCGAATGTCGGAAAACAAGATACAAACCTGCTCTTCACTAGGCGCGGGTAGACGTCCATCTTCGGCGAACGCCTCCACCATTTTTTGCGTCTTGACCGAAACGTACCGATTCAGGCTATTTCTGATCCGGTGCAGCTCTTTTAAATAGACTGTTTTTTGCAACAACCCGTTGAGACGCGCGCGAAGGGCGATCGGATTAACGGGTTTCGCAATGAAATCATCCACGCCCGCATCAAATGCGGCGCTCAAATTATCGTCGTCGTCGGCCGCTGTGATGCAGATGACGGGCGCGAAGCGGTGTTGCTCGGACGCCCTCAAATGCCGACAGATTTCCACGCCCGACAGGTCGGGCATCTGCAGGTCCAGCAAGAACGCGCCAACTTCACGACTTTCCGCAAGTTGCAGACAGGCACTGCCACAGTCTGTCTGCAGCACCTGATAGCCGTCAGCTTCGAGGATCCGAGTGAGGACGCTGCGAACGGTTCGATCGTCATCGGCAACAAGGATCGGGAGTGACGTCCCGTGCCCCAGGAATCGTGGATTAGCTTCGGTCATCGTGGTGAAAACAAATTAACGAGCGCCGTTGCTCACACGCACCGCATCTGTACTAATCCAAACGCGGTATTAATTTAGCTTTTGCTTTATTGCCTTCCCTAAATTCGGTGAATTCTATACTAAATTCAGTAGATTGGGATGGGAAGCTAATGGAAAGTCCAAGATCGACTAGAGACGTCGTCAGGTTAGAACGAAAGGAAATAAAAAAGGTTTAGGGTGGACGGAAAATTTAGAACGCTTCGTCCAGGCGAAGCGCTGGCGAGCCGCGCGTTGCGCGGCCCGGTGAGGTTTACGCCGTCGCGGCGATCTGGGCTTTCTCCGCTTGTGCTGCCAATTGATTCAGCAACGTCACGTCAAGCACGAAGTCCGGCGCGCCATCGTCGGTGAGAAATTGGATCGGTCCGTTGTTGGTGAAATACAGTTGCGTATCCTCAGGAAAATCCGTCTGCTCATGCAGCACACCATTGGGCTCGTAACCGTAATCACCTGGATGCGCGGTAACACCGCCGGCCTCTTCGCCGCCCCGAACTTCCATGCGCCCGCTAAGCACCAGATATTCGCCACCGCCCAGATGACGGTGCGGGCGAAACGACGCGCCTTTGGCGCAGCGAAATAACACAGACCACGTTCCAGTTTCCTCACTGGTCCGCAGCACCTTGAAATCAATGCCGCCACCAAACTCTAGCCAGGGCATTTTGTTGGTCGCGATGTAAACGTCTTCGAGCATGGAAGAAACCTTTGGTTCTCGCTTTTTGTTAGCCTAGTTCTTATAGCAGAGAAAGCAACCAGCGCGTACCTACTGAGCGATGATTTTAGGCGGCAATTTAGTCTAAAAAACGCCAGCCCCTAAACAATGCGCCCATAAAGACAGTAGTGCGTTTACATATCGTGCAAACGACGAGCAATACGCTACCAGCCACCGGATCTCATCGTCTGTGCTTTCTCGAACGCTACCGCCCCTTAGATCCTCGTAACTTAAGCGGGTCTGCGAGGGCGAGGTAACGGAGCGTCCCAGGCGGGTAGGGCTCGATATTTCGCCGCTGGGACACTAAAAAAGCGGTGCCGAGTTGGCAACGCAATTAAAAAATCCGTCTGGGCATTGTTCACGCTGATCGATTTACGACGTAGCTTTGTTACGGCCGACGCAAATGCATCTTTTCTTACGGATAACAACGGGAGATGAACCGATTTTATCGATGAGAAAAAACCGTCTGGCTTAAGATTGCATTTGTTCGAAGTCGCTATAGATTCTCAAAGTAGAACTGAAAATCGCGAATCGAAAGTTCCATTTTGTCCCTTGGGCAATTGCCTGCTTTTATGCGTCGAAATTTATTCGGTGAATGACTTTGAAACTTCTCCGCGGGTAGACACTTAAAATGGCTCGGCGGTTGGCGGCTAACGAAGTTTCAGTCATCACCGACTCTCCATACTGTGGTTCCTTACTGAAAAAGCATGATTCCCTCACCTCCAGGATACGCATCCAATCCGAGGGCGCTCGGGATTGCTGCAAAAGCGATTTTGTCTAATGCTCCGTGTTTGGGTTCTGAGATCGCGCGCTCCCAACCCTGAGATCCTGCCAATGCTCGTGCGGTGAGCATCTCGCTTTGGCACAGGTACTGGAGCAACCCCTGGGGGTGGCCCGGGATGAGGTCCGAAGGCCCTCGCCACGTTTACGAGTCCATTTGAGTTAAATGCCAGTAGCACCAATACCGGCAGCGCCACCCGAATAATTTTTCGCTTCCTAGCCACTTTCAAAGTGACTCGATACCGCGGAATACCTCAAGGACAACTTCTCTCGGGTTTTCTTCGCAAGTCTTGCGGACGTTATTCGATATCTCCGAGAGTGCCAGAACATCAATGAGGGTGTCCTGCCTCTGACCCAAGACATAGCCATGATGAAATACGAGGATATCGTGTTGATCCTCAATTTCAGCGTCTAAGAACTCCTTACAAGTCGTCACACTGATATCGATGATCTGTTCCCCCTTGGTCGTCTCGGCGTCGGCGTAAGACGACGCAGGCCAAAAGTTAAATAACAAAATCAGGATTGCTAGCTGCCAGATCATCCTCGATGACTCAGTGTTCTCACGCCACGAATTTAGACCATGAGACTCGAAAATAATACTTACAAAAAATGCACATCCTTCGTCGCAAAAATGTGTCAAAGAGGGCTCACGAAATCCCTCGTGGAGCAGTAACCGCTGCGCTATGGAAACGTGTAAGTCTCATGAGTGAGAATTTGAATTAATTTTTTAACCTTTTCGGTCGCGTGCATCTGCCGGTGTGCCACAAGCGTGAGCGGTACCGACCACTCATCCTTTTTCGGAATGACTTCAATGAGTCCAGGTAAATTCTTGGTTTTATATGGCGGCATAAAACCGATACCAATGCCCGCGGCTACCGCCGAATGTAAAACCATCGGACTTTCACACGAGAATACAAAGTTATTTTCCGGAACGCGTTGTCGCAACCAGAATTCGAAAGGCGCTCGTAGTTGTTCTAGTCCGCGGTCGACAAAAACATGTTCGTTAAACTGCTCGATATCTTTCGGCAGGCCATTTCTTTCCGCGTATTCAGAGCTTGCAAAAAGCCCAACGGTGTAGTCGAAGAACGGAATAAAAACATTATCCGGTTCTGGCTCTAAGATTGGCCCAACTCGAACAGCAAGATGAGCTTCGCCAAAATCCAACTTCAAAACTTCCGATGTGACGACATATTCTGTTCTAATATTCGGATTCTGCGATTGAAACTCCAGTATTCCGGGGACTAGTAGCGGCGAAACAAACTCTGGAGAGGTAATATGAAGCTCCCCGGAAAGCATATCCCGCAAACCTTGGAGCTTTTGAGAAAGCAAACCGAAATGTTCGTTTGTAGCCCGCGCGACTCTAATTAGTTCGCGACCTGATTCTGTCGGCGCATACCCACTACTGTTTCTAATAAATAACTCTAGTCCGAGTTTTTCTTCCAGCGAATCAATATGCCTGATCACCGTTGCGCGATGGACGCCAAGCGCGTCCGCGGCCGCGGTAATCGTTTTAAGCGCGCCCACGGTATAGGCGGTCTTAACCTCATCCCAATTATCCATAACAGTCCTGTTTCTGTGTTGCAAAAACGCGCGCAAATGGCTGCAAAAAAGCACATTTACAGTGCTATTC
>JBCCEV010000003.1:0-50790 GCA_039030125.1 Pseudomonadota bacterium
CGAACATGATGGCGGTGGCTCCGCTGTTCGAGCCGGTAAAGATGATGCAGGGCGGTGCAGGCTGGTGGCCGGCGGAGTTGGGAGTAGGTGGGCCCCAGCATCTCGACAAAGATGCGGCGCTCGCTGGAAATCGCGAACGTTGCCGAAACGCCATCAACCAGTTTGAGCGGTTCGTCGTCTTCCAGTTCGCGATAAATGAGTACCGTGCTGCCGGGTGGCTGCGTGTCGATGAAAAGCTCGACGATATGTCCGTGCGGTGGCACCTGATGCGACAGGTCGTGTTCGATCATCCATGTTCTCTTGATGCTTCCCTACGTAATAATAATAGCAGTAGTTCGACAATAAGTGGCTAAAGCTGATCTGATTCTGCCGCGCTGTCCGCCATTGCTTGACTGCGCTTAACGATTGCGTTGGCCGGTACCGATAATTGCTCGACTAGATAAGTTCGAAAGGCTTTATCGTCGATACACTCATCGATAGCTTGCGCCATGCAGCTTAGCCATTGATCTCGCTCTGGCAGTCCAACGGTCAGGTGTTGGTGGGCCCGGGGGATATTCAGGGAGCCGTATTTCGCTTGATAGTTACGCGGTCCCCCCAACCAACCACAGAGAAAAACCGCGAGCTTATCGCGGGACATCGTCCGATCAGGCGGGTGCATCTCCCAGATTGTTCTAAATCTTGGATCGGCTTCCATCAGGTCATAAAAGGTGTCAACCAATGCCCGGATCCCACGCTCACCGCCGGCGGCTTTAAAGGACGCATCACCAACACCAAACTTAGCGGGATCCGTTGTCATCGAAAGAATTCAACGGCGAAAGTGACCGGACCGGTGACCCTGACATGATGTTTTGCGGCCGGCAGGATATGAATGCTCCTTTGGGGGCTTGCTACCAGCGTTCTTTCTTGACCGGCTTCGGTGACAACGAATTCAATCTCACCGTGGCTAACGACTAATTTCCCCCAAACCCCAGCGGCCGTTTGATGATCTTTCAGCAGGCCTTTGGGGACCGTTTCCTCAGTAAAGGCGGGGGTTGTCTTGTAACGCGTGAGACCATCTGGAAGCTGCTCGATCACGAGTCAAACCTCTACAGATAGCTCACTATGGATGTGTTGCAGCATGCCGCTCGTGTGGGTGAGCGGTGTGGCGAATGTCTCAAGCGTTCTGCGCGGCTTCTAAATCCGCTTTTCGAGCGCGTACTTCTTCAACGTCGCACACGTTGCTATCGGCAAGAATTTTCTCCGCGGCGCTAAGCCAGTAGAGATAGTAATCTTCGCCGGTGTCGCTAGCGCCCGCAGCTTTGATCTCTTTGGCAATATAGTCGGCCCAGTCCGGCCATGTGAAATGGCCTTCTTGATGCAGGTGCACCACGATCCCAAACGCGCGCGCCTCCCACGGTTCGCGAAACACAATGTCATGGTCATCATCGAGAGGCAGGCGCGAGATCTCGTCGAGCGAGGGTAGATTTGAACGCTCGGTAGTCACTAATCGTCGTCCCGCGCGGACACCAAATAGTCGTCCCAGAGATCGACGAAGATAGAGTCGTTGGCCGAAGCGCCCGCGCCCCAAACTTCCTGCGCGCTGAAATAAACGCTGTAGCAGTGCTGTGGTTTCTCGCCCTTGCCGTGCGCGCTGCTATCTGGAAAAACGAACACCCCGTGGTCCTTGTCGATGCAGCCGAGCTTATCGCGAACATATCGCGGCAGGCGCGTGTGACCCGAAGGGTTAATGTTCTTAACGATCACCATGTCGCCTTCTTTGAACTTCGGCTTCGCGTCGATATCAATGCGGGCGCTGGCGCCATGAGAAACGATTTTCGGCACGGCTTCGGGCGCCAAGGCGGGTTCAATTTTCTCCGCGTTCGGATCGGCCTTGCCGGTGCTGAGTTCATCAGCGCTAATCAAACCGTTTGCCACCAAGACCGTTTCGAAAGCGTGAAGCCAGTGTTCGTAATAGGAACTGTCCAGATACTCCAATGCCCCCATGCGCTCGATAGCATGACGAAATTCATCGAGGTTGTAGCCACCGGCGGCAAACGTGGTGGGAAACATCCCCATTACGCGCTTTTCCCAATCGTGATGGAACACCGGCTCGTTCTTTTCAATTTCCAGCGGGCCCATGCCTTCCATGCCGCCCATATCGTGAATACCGTTCAACGTTTTAAACCTCAGTATTGACCTTAGCTTGGCGAAAGCGCTTCGGTCACGCCAATCATTGAATCACGAGTCACCAACTCGGCAAGTTCTTCCTCGCTCATGCTCGCGGTGCCTTCGGGACGCTTGGGCAGCACCATGTATCGCAGCTCCGCGGTCGAATCCCAAACCCGAACCTCGACCTCCTTCGGGAGTTTTGTCCCGAATTCCTTCAGCACACCGCGCGGATCTTTAACCACGCGAGAACGATAGGGGGCGGCTTTGTACCACACTGGGGGCAGGCCCAGTGTTGGCCATGGATAGCACGAGCAGAGTGTGCACACGATGACGTTATGGACTTCGTCGGTATTTTCCAGTACCACCATGTCTTCGCCTTGGATCCCCGAATAGCCCAGTTCAGAGATGGCGGCGGTGCCGTCTTCCAGCAGCCGTTGTTTGTAATCCGGGTCGCTCCATGCCTTAGCAACGACTTGCGCACCGTTGCGTGGGCCGACTTTGTTTTCGTAAGTATCAACCAGGGCATCGATCGCAGCGGGGTCGATAATCCCTTTCTCGGTTAATAGGGTTTCCAGCGCTTTAACGCGCAATTCCGGATCCGTGAGTTTCCGGTTATGCGGATGCGCGTGATCGTGGGTGTCGCTCATGGGACCTCCGCAAATTAGGTGTTTTTCCAGTCATATTTCTGTTCAAACGCATAGGCGGCATTCAGGATTTTCGCCTCTTCATAATGCTTGCCAATGAGCATCATACCGATTGGCAAGCCCTCTGACATCGCGCAGGGCAGCGTCATCGCGGGATGACCGGTGGCGTCAAAAGGCGCGGTGTTGGGGAGCATCTCAAGGGCCCTGGCAACATACTCTTCGCGTGAGCAATTGGGATCTGGGATCTTGGTGGCCTTGAGCGGTAGCGTTGGCATAACTAACAGATCGTACGCCTCAAGCGCCGCATCGTAAGTCGCACGCAATTTACGAGACAGATTTTGTGCTTTTGAGTAGTACCGCCCGTTATAGGCGTTTTGCATATATTCAGCCACCAGGATCACAAGTTTCGTCGTCTCTGAAAGATCGTTTGCTCGTGTCAGGCGCCCGCCAGCGAAGGCATCGAGCAGGCTGGTATTGTACTCACCGCGCCAATTCGTACCCATGCTGTTGCCGTTGAGCATAACCTGCAAGGCACCTTCGAAAGCGATCGGGCTCCAAATCGCCGTACCATCGAGATGCATCGGAATGGAGATCGATTCGACTTCGGCGCCAAGCTTCCCGTAACTTTTGGCGGCTTTCTTGACGGCCTGATCGACATCTTTTTCCGAGAGTCCGGCCCAGCCGAAGCCCTCTTTGACGATCCCTATTTTCAAACCTTTAACATCACCGCTAAGCATCTTCGTGTAGGCCTGGGTTTTGACGCTGTATTGGCGGGGATCGAGCCCATCCTCGCCAGCGATCACCTCCAACAGAAGCGCGCAATCGGTGACGTTTTGGGTCATGGGGCCAAGATGATCGATCGTGAGCTCAATTGGGAAGGCGCCGGTATAGGGCACCAGACCGTGCGTTGGCTTCAAACCATAGATGCCGCACCAGCTCGCCGGCATGCGCACCGAACCCCCTTGATCGCCACCGATCGCCATATCGACTTCACCCGCTGCAACGAGCGCCCCGCAACCTGCCGATGAGCCACCGGTCGTGTGTTCCGGGTTGTGTGGATTGCGCACTGGACCGGTGGCGTTGGTATGACTGCCGCCAGAGAAACATAAGTTCTCGCAAACCGCCTTGCCAACCACTTCCGCACCGGCGTCCAGGACCCGCTCAACCACGGTCGCGTCAACGTCAGGCACATAGCCTTCGAGTACGCCGCAGCCGTTCATCATGGGCACGCCGGCAACGCAGACGTTGTCTTTAATGACGACTGTCTTGCCTTTGAGCTTGCCTCGGCTCGCGCCTTTGATCGAACTTTTGTAGTACCAGGCACCGAGTGGATTTTCATCGGGCTCGGGCCGGTAACCAATACTGCGCGCATAGCGTACCGGTCGTTTAGGTTCCACCAGCTCATCGACCCGCCGGTAAGAGTCGAGTGCGCCATCAATGAGCCCCAGAAAGGAGGCCATGTCTTCGTCGGTCAAATCGAGCCCGTGCTGGGCGGCGATGAGTTCTAGGTCTTCTGGCGTCGGGTTATTGACCGGCATGGGTGTCTCCTGGGTTATTGCGGATCAATTTACACGCTCGAAAGCCCCGGATAAACCACGCGTCGCACGGGGGGATTTGGTTTTGTCCCCGCCCTAGGACTCAGTTCGGTTTGCGAGCTTAGGGCAGGCTCCGCAGGTCATGTAAAACAGGATCGCTTTTGACTGCGATTTCATTGTCGATGAGTGTGCCGCAACCCGGGCAAAAGAATTGCCGGAACTCGACGGCGTCGTCGATATACTTTTCTGGATCGCCAATTAAAGGGTTCGAAGCGGCGACAGCGCGGTCTTCGCGCACGCAGGCATCTTTGTAGTTTCCACTCGATTCACCAAGGACGGTTGAACACTTCTCGCAGGTCCAATAGCTAGTGCCATTTTCTTTGCGTACGTTGATGCCGCTCTGCGCTTCATAGATTAGCTCGCCGCCGCTTTGTTTAAGATCGGATGCCGGTTTCGTGCGCGCTTTGCGCACCGCGGCGCGATGGGTCTGGGTAGCGCCGGGATCGACGCGTCCACCACTGCTCAAAACGGCGCCGTAAATTTCATGCGCTGCGTCCTCGCTGATTGCGTAGTTTTCTAGATCGCTATCGATATCCAGTGGGTCACGATCAAAGGGATCGCCAAAACCACCGCCGCCGGTCCACCGCACCGCGTAAACGTCGCTCGGGTGTTGCTCAAAGTTCTGTTCGCGCAATTCCAAGTGCGTGTCCGTGCCCACGACTTCACTGGCGTCCTCGGGCATTTCGCTGCGTTCGATGCGGGCCATGATGTCGCTGTCGCGAACGAAGGTGTACGCGTTAGTGGTGGACGGGTAGCCACCCATCATGCCCGATGAGGTCGGGGTGGCGTTGCCGGAGGACAAGGTATCTTGCGTGATGTATTCGGTGTTGTGCGGAATAAAGCAACTCTCCGCACTCAAACCCCCACGGTATTTACCCGCGCCGCCAGAGTCAGCAAGCTCTTTGCGATAGAGAAACAAGACCGGGAAACTCTGCTCGGTATGTTCGACGTTCGGTAACTGGCAAATCGGTGTGCGTGATTGGCCGCCGGTGTTAATGCCGTCGGCTTTCGCGAAGGCGCCAATGGCGCCGCCGATCGGATCAACGAGCAAGTAACCGTATTTTTCGCCCCATTGATCGGTGCCGCGAAAAATCGTGGCTGGCCACTGACTTGTCCCCCCAATGCACATGATGTCGCGACGAAGTTCATCGTCGGGATAGATGAGCTTGGAGATCACGTTGTAGGCGGGGTAGAGCGAAATTTCCATGGATTGAATTGGCGCGGTCGATACCGACGCTGGAAAATCGGCGCAGTTGAATGTCCCTGGCGTAGGGTCGAATTCAATATGGCGCAGGGCGCCGCCCACGGCGAAATACTGGTCCCAACACAAAAGCTCATTGATCGCGACCATGATGGAGCCCCGCCAGCCTGAATAGGTCGCGTTCATCGCGCCGTCTTGCGGCGCCGTCCCGTCGTTGGTGAATAGAAGTTTATTGCCTTCTTTGCGCAAACCGATCATCACGCGATGGGTGCGGCGGTCGCCGGGGCGGCAGGCTTCGATATAGGTGCGATCAAACCACTCGCCATCCGGCAGCCGCGCCATCTTATCGAGAAAAGATTTCTCGGAATTGTCGACGATCTGTTTCATCACGCCCTTAACGGTTGCCGGGCCGTACCGTTTGATCAACTCGATAACCCGATCGCGCGCGGTGGTGTTGCCTGCTAATTGCGCGCGAAAATCGAGTGCTACCAGCTCGGGTTTGCGCGAGCAGCGCAAGTAAACCGCTTCGATGTCCTTGCGGACTTCGTAGTTCTCGACGATCTTGAGTGGCGGCAACAAGATCCCCTCATCAAAGGCCGACTCCGCTGACGGGCAAAAGCTGCCCGGCGTAATGCCGCCAATGTCGTACTGATGCAGGCAATTGGTGACCCAACAAAAAAGCTCGCCTTCCCAGAAAATCGGACACAGCAGCATCACGTCCTGTTGATGTGCGGCCCCCACCCAGGGATCGTTGGCGATGAACATATCGCCCTCGGTGATCCCGGGGTTATCGCTGCGGTTTTCCAGCGTCCATTTCACCTGGGTGTCAGTCACGCCGGACATGTATTGCATGTAGGGCCCGAAATAAACGAACTCCGCGTCTTCGGTGAGGATCGATGGGTTCAAATCCAACGCGTACATGGCTACCGGTGAGCCCGACAGGCGTTGAATTGTGGCGCCATGCTCTTCATTGATCTGCCATAGATTGTGGCGCACCACCTCGTAGGTCACCGGATCGATTTCGCGATCCCAGGTTTGATGAAGCTTGAGCTTGGGCGAAATATTTAAGGTTTCCCCTGGCACGTAAGGATGATTCACACCGTCAAAATTGACGCCGGTCGTTTGACTAATACGGGTCATGACAATACTCCTTAGGCGGTATTAGGGTCGATCACGAAATTACCCAGATCGTCGACCGCAACCTTCTGGTCTGGATGAACCACCATCGACGTGGTTTGCGTTTCGACCACGCAAGGGCCGTCGATGCTGTTGCCGGGTTTAAGTTTATAACCATCAAAGATGGGTGTGGCCGCGATTCGCTGCCATTCAGCCCAATAAATTTCGCGCTCGCCGGTCTGCGCATCATCGGGGATCTGGTCGCTCATTTCCGTCGCGCGTTGAAGGCTCGGTTTGATCGACGTCGCCTGGGCGCGGCAGCGAAAGGTCACCGCTTCGAGTCTGGCGCCCGGCAAGGCCGCGCCTTTGCCATAAAGCCGCTCGTAACGTTCCACAAAGCGTGCGCGCAGCGCTTCAAGCTGATCGGTGGCGACTTCGCCGCTGTCCAGATCAACCTCCACTTCGTTGATTTGTCCACGGTGGCGCATGTCAATGGAGAATGAAAATCGTTGTTGCGCTTTGGGGATCCCGTCCTCATTAAGTTGGCGTTCGCCATGTGCGTGGAGATCGCCAAGCAGCGCGTTGATTTGCGACACGTCAAAGGGTGAGGACATGATGTTCACTTTCTCATCAACATGCAGCGTGTCTGCCGATGCGGCACCAAACGCACACCACACCGCGGCGGTATCGCCCTGTGGAACAATCACGCTTTTGACGCCGAGCTCCCGCGCGGCGACGCCCATGTGTACCGGTCCGGCGCCACCGAACGCAAAGACCACGAACTCCCGTGGATCGAGTCCTTTTTGGACGGTAACTTTGCGGATCAAATCCGCCATCTGGAACTCGGCAATCGTCGCCACGCCACTGGCTAATTCGTACAAGCTCATGCCGAGTTCATCGGCCAGTGCTTGAAGCGCGGCTTCGGCAGCGGCTTTATCCAGCGAGAGAGTGCCGCCGGCGAAGTTTTCAGGGTCGAGATAGCCGAGCACCAAGTCGGCATCGGTGGTGGTGGGCACGGTTCCCCCGCGGCCGTAACACACCGGACCTGGCGCGGCACCCGCGCTGTCGGGGCCCACGCGTAGAGCCTTTGTAGCCTTGTCGATCCAAACTTTGCTGCCACCGCCGGTGCCCAAGGTTTGCACATCGACCTTGGGTAAGAAGTATTCGTATTGGTTGACCAAGCTCTTGTAGGAGACCACCGGTGCGCCTTCGTGAATCACGCCGACGTCGAATGAGGTGCCGCCGAGATCGGTGGTAATGATATTGGGATGATTCATAACCTGACCGAGGTAAACCGATCCCGTGACGCCCGACACCGGTCCTGAGTCCAAGGTTAACAACGGCGCTTGTTGGGCCTTTTTAACCGAGATCGTGCCGCCAGCGCATTGGGTGATCTGAAGCGGCGGCTTGTAGCCCATATCTTTGAGGCGGGCATCAAGCCGGGTGACATAGCCAACGGTTTCCGGGCCAATGTAGGCGTTGAGCGCAACCGCCGTCGTGCGTTCGTACTCACCCCACTTCGGCGCCAGTTCCGTGGAGCAGGTGACATAGGTGTCGCCAAGGATTTCCTGGGCGAGCGCTTTGATCCGGTGTTCGTGTTTCGGTTCGAGGAAAGACCACAGGCAACAAATTGCCAAAGCTTCGCAACCGGCGCTCTTCAATTGTTCAATAGCGTGCCGGGCCTCATCCTCGTTGAGATCGACAATGACTTCGCCGAAGCAATCCACCCGCTCTGAAACTCCACGGATCAGACGCTTGGGGATCAGGGGGTCGGGCTTGCTGCTCTCTGGGATATGCACGATCAATTTAATGTCCTGACCACTCAGCCCGCGGGAACCCCGCATGATGTGGATGACATCGTTATGCCCTTTGGTGGTGACTAATCCCACCTTCGCGCCACGGCGTTGAATGATCGTGTTGGTGCCGACCGTGGTGCCGTGGGCAAGGACGCTGATGGAGTCCAACAGCTCGTCGACGGGCAGGCCGATCCGATGAGCGGCGCGGTTGATTGCTTCAAGCACACCCTCGGCGAAGTCGTGCGGTGTCGACGGTGCCTTAGCGATCGTTAGCTGTCCGCTATCGTCGATGAGAACGCAGTCGGTGAAGGTGCCGCCGATATCGAGGCCACAGAGGTAAGAGGGCATAGGCTTGCAGGCTTTTTTGGGCAGTTCGTTGTTATGACTAAACAGGGACCAAGCCCTGTCCTCCCCAAGTTTACAATGGCCGGGGAGTGCTATAAACCGATGATAGAACCATGAGTGAACCTTTGATTCAGCTTGCTCGCGATAGCCGCAACGTCGTTACGGCCACCATGAACAGACCCGAGAAGAACAACGCTTACAACGGCGCGCTATTGCAAGCCCTAACCGGGGCGCTGGCGTCTTCACGCAATGATGACGCGGTGCGCGCCTTGGTTGTTCGCGGCGCCGGTAAACACTTTCAGGCCGGCGCCGATCTCGATTGGATTGGCGCACTCAGCAAGCAGGACAGCGCTGCGAACCGAGCGGCCTCGGCGTTGACCAGCAATACGATGAAGGCCTTGTTTGAATTTCCGGTACCGACGATTGCACTGATCCAGGGCGCGTGTATCGGCGGCGGCACAGGGATCGCCGCATCTTGCGACATTGTGATCGCCGAGGAAAACGCGGTTTTCGCGATCAGCGAAGCACGCTGGGGAATGATCGCAAGCATCATTTTTCCGCAGCTGGTTCAGGCGATCGGTTTGCGACACGCGCGCCGTTACGCATTAAGCTGCGAGCGTTTTGACGCCACCCAAGCAAAGCTAATGGGTTTCGTTCACGAAGTAGTGAATCCTGGTGGCCTTGATGTAGCGCTCGAGGCACTCCTTGCCTCATTGCTGCGGGCCGGGCCGGAGGCGCTGCGAGAGAGCAAACGGTTGTTGTTAGCGCACCCCGATGTCCAATGGCACGAACTCGAAGCCGCGCATGCCAAGGCGCGTCAAAGCGCTGAGGCCGCAGAGGGGATTATGAGTTTCAAACAACGACGCGACCCATCCTGGTTCTCCCCGACCGATCTCCCTTAGCGCAGGTGCGCCGCCACGCATTTAATGCCGGGTTTCAAATTGAAGCGCTTCTTCACGATCCTAAGGCCGTGGCGATTGAGCAATCGCGCGAGCGTGAGGTAGCTGAAGTAATAGAGGTGTTCGGAGGGTTTGATCTCGGACCATTCGCCAAGATCCCGGGGTACCCGCCAATGTCCGACGTCCGGGGTACCGATATCAATAATGCCGTCGGGTTTGAGGATCCTTTTCAGCTCTTCGACGAACGCCGGCAATTCGGGGACGTGCTCGATAACGTCATACATGGAGATCACATCGAAGTGTTGATCGGGAAAATCACAGCTTAAAAGTTGCCCGTGACTCAGGTTGGCCAAACCCAATGAGTGCTTGCCGTAGTTGATGGCCGCTGCTTCCAGATCGACGCCCCAGGCTTCGAAGCCGGCCTCGGTCGCGGCTTTTACAATGAATCCCGCAGAACACCCCACGTCGAGCCAGCGGCCGGTGCGTTCGTACCGGCTTTTGATTCTGGCAACTCTGCCGTGCGCGCGTTTAAGCTTTTTCTCGGCTTTGGCGAGGTAGGTATCACTATAGGCGGCGTCGTAAGTTTCGCTAACGGCATCGAATCGCGGCCGAGGGTTGATAAGGACCAATGTGCAGCTCTGGCACCTCACGAAAGGCTCGCCTTGTTTTTCGAACAGGTCGGCGAAATCATCGCCGTCGCAAACGGGACAGCGGATTTTTTCAAAGTTAGCAGTGGCCGATCCGCTCATTCACCGACGCTTTCAATCAACACACCCACCGAACCCCCGCGGGCCGTGAACGCCAGGTAGCGGTATTGGATTTGGTGCGACGCTACGTATTGTTGAAACGCCTTGAATTCGTGTGCCTGCCAATTGGGATAATTGAAATACTCATCGAACACGATAACGGTGCCGGGGACAATGCGTTTAGCAAGGTTTGAGAAAATGGTGGCCGTGGAGGAGTAAAGGTCGCAATCGACGTGAATAAACCGCACCGGATCGTGCTCAGCGACGAGGAATGCCGGTAGAGTTTGGTCGAACAAGCCTTGCTGGAGCTGCACGTTGGCGGGAACCTTGGGCAAGCCTTCGCGCTTGAATTTACCCTGGGATTCGGTCGTACCCGCCCAATCTTCGGGCAGACCTTCAAAAGTATCGAAGCCGTAAATTGTCGTGCCCCCAAAGAGTTTGGCCAGCTTGCGGATGCTGCTACCGGTGGCGACGCCGAACTCAAGGCATAGACCATCGCGATTGGTCTGCTTTGCGCAGTATGCGAACAATTCGTCCTGTCCGCGGCAGATGATCGCCTCTGCCATGCGCGACATCACATAATCCGCCGAGTCCGCGCGCGCCCGGTTTTGCAGCTCCAGCAACAGGTCTTTGGAATAGAACTTGTGCACAAAGCGCCGATACCAGCGTTCGCGGAGGTTGGCGAAGGGGTTTTTCATGGTTTTCCAAGACCCGGAATAAGGCGCTATTTTAGCGATATCAAACAGCGCCGCGAGGCTTACTAAGTGATTAGAATAAGTATCTGTGGCGTAGGGGAGGAGACCTAAGGTGGGTATTGAGTTTACCCCTTCGGGAGTAATGACGATCACGACGGACTTCGGTCATCGTGGGCCGTTTGTCGGCACCATGAAAGGCGTGATCCTCAGCCGCGTACCGAGCACGCAAATCATCGATCTAACCCATGAGGTGTATGTCCATTGGCCGGCCGAGGCGGGATTTTGGCTGCGGCGCGCCTATTGTTATTTCCCCCGCGGCACCGTCCATTTAGCGGTCGTAGACCCGGGCGTGGGGACGGCCAGGGATATGTTGCTCGTCCTCGCCGACGGCCACGCCTTTATCGCTCCTGATAATGGTTTGCTTGGCGAGGTCATTGAAAATTTGGACGGCGCGGTGCTTCGCTTGCAGGGCCGAGCCGTTGACAACCTGAAACTGGATAATGTCAGCGCCACCTTTCATGGCCGTGATGTGTTTGCGCCAATTGCAGCCGCGCTTGTCGCTGGAGACGCGTCGCCTGCCGACTTGGGCGAGCTTACCGAAGACTATATTCCTTCAATCGTTGAACCGCCGGAGCGCAGGGGGTCGCAGTGGATAGGGATCGTGATCACGTCTGATAACTTCGGCAATTTGATCACCAATATCGAATCGCAAGCGCTTGACGGTATGCGCAATCCCGTTGTGAGCGTTGGTGGGCGGGAAATTGCGGTGGCAAGAACGTATGGGGAGGTAACGCCCGGCAATTTTCTCGCATTGGTCAACTCGTTCGGCGTTGTCGAGATCGCTTGCGCCGAGGGTAGCGCCGCCCATGAACTTGGTATCGCGCGGGGAGCACCGGTAAGCCTCGCTGATGCGGGGCTAGTCGGAAAGACCAAGAGCCGCCAAGATGAACCAAACAGCGAACGCAGCATTGCCTCTCCCGCCCGGGCCGGCAGGTCTACCAATCCTCGGTTCCTTATTATCGATGGGCCAACTCCCGCACCTTAGTGTTCACCAAATCACGCGCAAATATGGCGACGTGTGTGGCATAAAGCTCGGTAACGTCTTTACCGTTTTTATCTCCCATCCCCAGCTCCTTAATGAAGCGTTCAGCAAAACCACGGTCTCCGATCGGTGGATGGGCGAGATCATGGGCGCGCTATCGGGCGGCGGTGCCGATATGGTTTTCATGAATTACGGTGATCAGTGGCGGCAAATGCGACGCTATGCGAACCATGATCTGTTCAACACCAAGCGTCTCGCGCAAATTCGCGTCGAGCACATGGAGCAGGTGGTTGCGGAATTGGTCGATGACCTCAAACGCTGCGCCGCCGAGCACGAGACCTGCGAGCCGTCGATACTGATCCCGGAGAGTAACGCCGAACTTATTTTTCGTTGTTGCTTTGGTTTGCCGCAAGAACGCGAGGAAGGCTTTGCTGAATCGCGCAAAGCGCTTCTCGATATCACTTTCTGGGCATTTGAAAACGCCAGCGCCACGAATCCCGCTGACTACCTCCCGCTGTTGTCTTTTTTACCGAACAATGCCGTGGGTAAAGCCCAGGAGGTGGCCGCCGATCGTGATCGCTTGATCGATGATTTGATCGACACCGTACGGCAACGTCCGGGGCGCAATGCCAACGCGCCAACGTGTTTGCTCGATGTGATGCTCGCTAAACAAGAATTGGGCGAAGTCGATCAACCGACCGTGCGCTATATGATGGGCGACATGCTGGCAGCCGGTATTGATACAACGGCCCAAACGCTCGCTTGGACCTTGCTGTTAGTCGCCAATCGGCCTGCCGTACAACAGCGAATCCACGAGGAAATAGATGCCATTGCGCCGGGTGAGGAGCCGCCCGATTATGCCAAGCGCGGCGAGTTACCTTATCTTGAGGCAGTGCTTCTTGAGAGTATGCGCTATCGCACGATCGGGCCGTTTGCGGTTCCGCATAAGGCCGTCGAGGACACCGAAATCGACGGCTTTAGGATCCCCGCCGGCTCGCAAGTATTAGCCAATGTCTATTCAATTCATAACGACCCGCGATTCTGGGATCGCCCTGATCAATTCATTCCACAGCGTCATATCGGCGTAGAAAAATCAGAACGCAAGAAATATTCGACGCTCGTGCCATTCAGTGTGGGTCGCCGTCAATGTCCGGGTCAGAATTTCGCGATGATTTCCATGTGGTTGCATCTAACCCGGATATTCCACGGCTTCCAATTGTCGCCTTCATCGAGCGGGCTGTTGCCCGAAGATGAAGTGTTCGGTCTGACCGTCTCTCCCAAGCCCTACAAACTCACGGTTACCGCCCGGCACTAATACCGCGGGTATGCGGGCCCAGGGCGCTTAGCAGCAGGCCAACCTTCACGATGTAGTTGGAGATTAAATGGGGCGCGGCAAACGTTTCGAGGGCTTCGACGACGGCAGGCCTGGAACTGGTCTTGGACGGGATCTCAATGAGGCCAGCCAGCGCTCGGCCTTGCTGATGAGCGTGGTCTTGCACGGTGGCGATGCAGCTTGCGATCTCGTCGCGATAAGGTCTGAAACCTCGAACAGTTTCGCTAAGGAAGGCCGGCCAGTGCGCGAGATGCCGCGGTACGCCTGCGATCACCGGGCCAAGCGGGCGGCCGGTCCCAAGCGCCTCTAATGCCCGCGCATCGGCGCGCAGGGCCGCGCTCATTTTCGATTCAGGGATCAATTCCGGTAGTGTCCCAATGGCCGCCTCGGTGTTTGCCATCGCTGTTGTTTTGGGCGCTGGCGAGGCCGGCTGCCCCTCAAGGGCCGCGAGCAAGGCGCACAGCGCGATAAGGTTAGCCGGGTTTGTTCTCTGGTAGTTTTTCAGAACGTCTTCGATCCTCAACCACGCTTCGGTATCGAGGGAGGCCGTATTGAAGTCAATGGAAAACGAGGCCAGTTTCGCCGGCCGCTCGAAATCCCGCACGCTACTCGCCGCAGATCCAAGATAGCCATCGGTATACAGTGGCCTTAGGGACTTCCAAACCCAGCCCAAGGCCCCATCGAAGGCCGCCAGATGGCGCCAGATAAGGTTCACCGTGGGCGCGTTCAAGACCGTGCGAATATCTTCATACAGCTCGGCGATTTCACCGGCAGCGGCGTCTTCGGTGACGCTCGGAAGTTTATCCACGCGCGTGACTACAACCTTGCAATCACTTCATCGCCGAGTTTCTTAACGTAGTCACTGATGTCCGATTCTGTAGCGCTCAAGTTGAACAGCTCACCGCCAGTGGTCGGAGACAATGCAATAAGACGCTCGATGCCCAAGTCTTGATAACGTTTGGCTAAGTCCAAATCGATGTTGCCAAACGGGGTGACGCTGAGCTCAAGCTTGCCCAGGTGCGCGGGGCGGTTGCCGCGGGCCAAGGCCGCCTCCAAGCCTTGCACGCACTCAGCGGTCGCTTCCGGGGACAGACCAAAGCCGTACCAACCATGACCGTGACTTACCGTTCGTTCAAATGCGCCCTGGACGTGACCGCCGAAGATCACGGGGGGACCGCCCTTTTGCAATGGTCTGGGCAAGGCTTTCACTCCAGCGAAAGAAACGAAATCGCCGTCGTAGCTGGGGTCCTCTTCGTTCCAAATGCTTTGCATCGCTTCGAGGTACTCCACAGTACGCGGACCTTTATCTTTAAAAGAAACGCCAAGCGCATCGAATTCCGCTTTGAGATATCCGATACCAACGCCAAACAGCAGACGGCCACCGCACAATACATCAAGGCTGGCCATCTCCTTGGCAAGCACCAGCGGGTTACGCTGGGGCAGGATGATGATCCCCGTGCCAAATTTGATTTGCTGGGTCTGAGCAGCCAGCCAGGCAAACGAAATATTGGGATCAAGCATTGGGTAATCTGGTGGTAATGGCGAGCCTTCAACTTGCGGATCTGGAAGCACGATGTGTTCACCGGCCCACAATGAATCAAAGCCTGCCGCTTCGGCTATTTTTGCGACGTGGCTGCTCGCTAACGGATCGCTGAGTGGCCCCATATTGATCCCAAAAAGTCCAAATTCCAAAAGCTCAACCCTCCATACAGCGTGCTGCCGATTATAGGTAACTCGGGCTTCGTTCGATTGCGCCAGGCAAAAAAAAAGGGCTCCCTGGCAGGAGCCCTAAATAACTCGTCGCGTAAGCTAAGGGCTGGCTTGATCGCGTCGATTCACTCCAACGACTTGATTCGCACCGCTCCTAGAAGCGCCGCAAAGAAGTCGTTGAAGCACAGTGCATCGGTTGCGAGATGCACGAGTTCGACTAAGCAAGCCCGATGCCAGCTTGGCTATCACGTTGTTTTGTCCGGTTTTTTGTATTTGACGTGCGTT
Source organism: Pseudomonadota bacterium (assembly GCA_039030125.1). Lineage (GTDB taxonomy): Bacteria > Pseudomonadota > Gammaproteobacteria > JBCCEV01. The sequence goes on from JBCCEV010000003.1 coordinate 15,556, forward strand.
TACCGGCCGGGCATCCGCGAGAAAGTGTAAAAATCCTTTAACAAAATGCTCATGCTAAGTGCGTGATTTTCTGGCGATTTTTACACTAATCGGTTGGATTCACGGTGAGTTCGCGCAGATCCAGATAGCTTCCCGAGGGTGCATTTCTGATGGCACTGAGCGCCTGACCGATCCGCTGGGCGACGATCTCGGGGGGCGGCATGCCGGCGGTTCCCATCGCTTGTTGAAGACGGGCCGTGGACGAGAACCTCGTTGCATCGACCGTTTTAATGTAGTCCTGCATCGCGGTGTGGATCAGGCCTGGCGCCAATGCGCACAGGTGGGTTGCCGGCAGTTCATCGCGATAGAGCTGGGTCAACATATTGAGCGTCGCTTTTGACAGCGCATAACTCCCCCAACCGCGATTTCCATTAACGCCCGCGCCGGAGGACACTAAAACGACTTGCTCCGGCGGCGTGTCAAGCTGGCACATCCAGTCCAAGATAATTTTGTTCGCCCACACATTAACTTCCATCGCCGCGCGAATATCTTGCAGCGGGGTGTCGACCATATCTCTGAACGGCTGCAACACTCCGGCGTTGAGGTACGCCAGATGGATGGTCCCGCGCGATGACTCGATCGTCGAGAGCGTTTTCTCAAGTGCGGCAGTGTCCGCGAGGTCACATTGCATGCTAATCAACGCATCATCCGTGAGCGCTGGGCGCCGCCGGCTGATCCCCAATACCGCGTCGTCGGTTTCGAGATGGTAGCGGGCAAGCGCCTCACCAAGGCCACTACTGTGTCCCGTGATCAAGACCTGTCTCATCGCCGGATCTCCGTCAGGTTTGAATTACCATAACATCTGCGGCAACGTCCGCTTGGAACACTCTACAATCGCCTTAAGAATAACGATCTCGTGCTATGGAATTCGATTCGCTTGATGAAAAAACGCTGAGGCTGCGAACCGGCGAGAAGTGGCAGCAGTATCCGCCGGATGTCTTGCCGGCATGGGTCGCGGATATGGATTTCGAGCCGGCCGAAGCGATCGCGACAGCGTTGCGCGAGCGCCTCGATAACGCCGATTTGGGCTACCCGCGGGCGTTTCGCGATACCGGATTGGCCGAACTTTTTGTTACCCGCATGGCGGACCGTTTCGCCTGGCACGTAAAAGCTGGAGACATCACCCCGATCAACGATGTGGTGCAGGGGATCTATCTCGGCTTGTTGAGCATTGCCGAGCGCGGTGATGGCGTGATTATCCAAACACCAATCTATCCGCCATTTTTGCGCGCGGCCAAACACACCGAGCGCGCGGCTCTGATTTGTCCACTACGAATGGGCGGGAGTCGCTATGAAATCGATTTCGATGACTTGCGCGATGCGGCGCGCAAGGGTGCCCGGGTGTTGTTGTTCTGCAATCCTCACAACCCGACGGGACGGGCCTTTAGCCAACGTGAACTCGAGGAGTTGGCAAACTTCGCGGTTGAAAATGATCTGTGGGTGATCTCAGATGAGATTCACGCCGATCTAACCCTTGGCGACACCCAGCATATCCCTATCGCGTCGCTGAACGAACAAATTGCCGAGCGCACAATAACGCTCATGTCGGCGAGCAAAGCCTTTAATATTGCCGGTCTGTGCATGGCTTTCGTGCACTGCCAAGGCGCGCAGCTCAAGAAACTATTTGCCAGCATTCCAGCCCATACGAGAGGGGGCACCAACGCCCTCTCAATTGCCGCGGTCAGGGCGGCCTGGACGCAAGGCGGTGCTTGGCAAACCAGCTTACGTGCGCAGTTAACCAGCAACCGCGATACCGTCGCCCGACGTGTCGGTGTTTGGAGCGATTTTCTGCACCAGCCGCCGGAGGCGACCTATCTGGCCTGGATCGATTGCAATCACACTGCGATCGCGGATAAACCCTATGAGTTTTTTCTGGAAAAGGCGCGGGTTGCACTGAGCGATGGCCGCGCTTTCGGCCGCGCTGGTGAGGGGTTTGTGCGTCTCAACTTCGCGACCTCAAGCGCGTTGCTCGACGAGATACTTAGCCGCCTGGAAGATGCGATCGCCGAGATTTAGTTATCCTTGACGGTAGGTCCAAGCAAGCACGGCATTCTGTAATTCCGTGCCGCTACCCCAGTGCACATCCTTGTGATTAACGAATAGCGATACTGCGAATGTCTCGCCGCTTTGTGCGCGCACAAAGCCCGCGATCGCCACCACATCATCAAGGCGGCCGGTTTTAAGGTGCATTTTCCCGGCTTCGCGTTTGCCGCGAAAGCGTTTGCGTACCGTTCCATCCTTACCGGATATCGCCATCGAGGAGACGAACTCAGGCATATACGGATGGCGCCAGGCGGTGAGGAGCATGGCGTTCATAAACTCGGCGCTCAATCGCGAGCGACGCGACAGGCCGGCGCCGTTGTCGATGATGATGTTGCCGGCGGGCAGGCCTAGATCGAGCAAATGAGTCTGCGCTTGCTGGGCTCCCTGCAGCGGCGTTACCGGCGGCGTTTGTTGTACCGCGGCCAAGGTTAGCAGCAGTTGGCGCGTCATCAGGTTATTGCTCCATTTGTTCAAGGGGCGAATAATTTCTGCGAGCTCGCGACCGCGCCAAACCAAGCGCGGGGTTTCCTGTGCTTCGACCTCATCGTTTTTGTAGGTGCCCTCGATGCGGCCTCCCCATTGGCGGAATAAAAACTTGAACATCCCATAAACATAAGCCGGGTGTGAAAGCGCGGTGCGGGCTAAATCATATTTACGGCAGCTTGCGGGCATGGAGCCGGAGAATCGCACCTCGTCGGCGGCTGGCAAGTTACGAACATCCATGATGATTTTTAAACCGTTGCCGCGGCATTTCCCGTTTACCAGCTTAACGGTCGATTGAACGTTCAGATTTGGCAGCGGTGGATTGTGGATGACGTTGACCTTGCCGGCGCCGCGGTTTGGAACCAACTTAAAGTCGAAGGCCTTGAAATTAACGCTTAGGGCGCTCGGCTGGACGTTGTAGAGGCGGTGGGATTGACCATCGAAATCATCCTCATCTCCGGGGATCGGCGCGAAAATGCTGTCGTCGATCACTAAATCGCCGGTGATCTTCTCGATGCCAAGCTGATTTCGAATCTCGCCGACGAGCTTCCAGAACTCCTCGGTCACGAGATAGGGATCGCCGTGCCCTTTGAGTACAAGGTCGCCATCTAACGTGCCATTTTTTAAAGAACCACGGATATAAACTTCGGTTTTCCAGGTGTGATTGGGTCCAAGCAGATCGAGCGCGACAAAGGTGGTTACCAATTTTATCGACGACGCCGGGTTGCGAAGAACTTCAGCGTTGAGTGACAGGCGTGGCGAAGTCTCGCTGGTACTTTGCACGATCACACTGACGCCACTTGCCGGAATATTGTGCGCCTTCATCACCCGGGCAATCGGTTGAGGTAGCTGAGCGGCCGCGCCCGCTGAACCAAGAGCAAGTGCGCACGCCACCGCTATAAGGACGGTTCGCATGAAATTGAGTGACCTAAAGCGTGTTAATTTGGTTCGCGGTTCTGATAGTGATATTCAGGGTTGGGTTGCATGTCCACCGCGCTTGCGACCCGGTTCGACATATTGAAGAAGCCAGCAATATTCGCGATGTCCCAGATATCTTTATCCGTAAAGCCAGCGTCACGCAGCAATTGACGATCGGCGTCATCAATTTCAAAACTTTGGCGCGTAACTTTTACTGCGAAATCGAGCATGGCTTTGTGTCGCACGGACAGCTCCGCAGCTCGATAGTTCATGACTAAAAGTTCGCCTAGGGCAGGATCGCCGGAGTATGCGCGCACCGCTTGTCCGTGCGCGGTTAAACAATAGAAGCAGTGATTCTCCGATGAGACGACGACCGCGATCATCTCTCTTTCCAGTTTGCTCAAACCCGATTCGCCGAGCATCAAAGCGTTATAGAAATCCGCAAAAGCGGACAGATGCTGGGGATTATGACTGTAAGCCGCCAACACATTGGGCAGCAGGCCAAGTTTTTCTTGGCAGATCTGGAAATATTTTTGCATTTCCTCTGGTAATTCATCGTGGGCTGGCTGCTCGATATCGAGCGCGATGATTTCTTTCTTTAACGACATGAAGGGTCCTCTAGAACAAGCTCATTTGACTGAGGCGATTGTAAACGCCTGGTATTTGCCCACAATCGAGCGCGTCGCTGAGCTGGTGTTCGATTGCTTGGCGCGGTCCAACGATATGCTGGACCGCAATGTTCAGGCGGTGGGTTAAATAATCACTGATCAAGCGACGGTGACACTGTTGGTGATCGGCCTCCGCGCACATTAACGCCGTGATCCGGCCATGAGTGCGCGCGAGCAGCTCCGCGAGCGTGTTGGCGAAGTTCTCGGTGTCCATGTGATCGGCGAAGCCTTGAATGGTGCCAGCCAAGGCGGCGTGTGGTGAATCCGCCTTGCTGGTCCTAAATCCCCCAAGGTCCTTGCCGTACCACTGGTAGTCAATGCCGTAGTTGGCCAGCTCGGCTGATAATTTTGCGCGGTGAAATTGTGGGTTACGGCGGCTGCGAGGTTTGGCGCGAACATCGCACACCAGGCGAACCTGATGGCCCTGGAGGCGTTGCACGAGGTCTTCGATCGTGAAGTTACTGTGACCGATGGTAAAAATCTCAGCGGTCATTTGAATCTTTGCAGGTACCTGGCCAGGTGATTTTCGACGAACCAAGCGGGATCCCAATTTTCATCGCTGAGTAGTTCCGCGTACTGAGGATATACGATATAGGTTTGCGCCGCTTCGCGCTGGCCCGAGGCTAAGGTGATCGTTACCGATTGCCTGAAGTAGATAGCGTCTTCGAAGGCATCTAAACGCGCCCAGATCTGGGGATCAATGTCGCGGTACAACACACCTGCTGCCCGCGCTCCGGCTTTTGGGATCATCCCAGGGTAAGGGGCTTCGTGAACCCGGTAGGCGGCGTGGTCGGCAAGCTCGGCCTCGGCGGAAACCCGTGAGTGCCCGGTGATTGCCGCGAACAAGGACTCGAACACCAAGGTGCCATAAGCAAACAGACGATCGGGCAGGGGATCTGTCATTCGGTGCTGGGGTCGCTGTCGGTAATCATTGGCCGATAGGCCAGATAGACGACGATGATCCCAACCGCGTTGGCCGCCAGATCGTCGATGGAACCCTGCCGTGCCGGCAAGGTGTGCTGCACGACCTCAAGGGCGCCACTGTAGGTAAAGAGCAGGGCGGCAAGGTAAGGCCAGGATTTTTGCGGATAGGCGTGCGCAAACCAGCCCATCATCACGCCGTAGGCGAGCGCGTGGCGGATCTTGTCGTTCCAGCCGATCAGATCGTCGAATGTTTCGACCGTTGGCACGGTGGAAAGCACGAAAATCGCAGCCAGACCCATCCAACCCGCTAACAGCCAGATCCGGCGGGCTTGACCCGGTTGTAATAAAGTCTCTCGAGTGTGCAGCAAAATCATTGTGTTCGGAGCGTGGATCCTGGGATCCCGGTGCTCAGGATCCAAACTTGTCGGCCGCTAACGGAGTTATGAAACGTTCGTTTCTTAGAAGCATTATATTCGCAGCCCTGTTCTGGCCGCTTGAGAATAACGCGGCTGATTTCATGGCAGGCGTAGCCGCGTACAAGCGCGGCGATTTTCCCGGCGCCTTGGAAATCTTTCGCCCCCTGGCAGGCGATGGCGACGCGCGTGCGCAATTCGCCTTGGGCTTGCTGCATGACAACGGTGAAGGGGTGGTGCGCTCCGACGAACAAGCGGCCCATTGGTATGCCTTGAGCGCGGCCCAGGGTTACCCCAAAGCACAATACAACTACGGCCTGCTCATTGAGAATGAGCGCGTAGCCGCGCTCGTCAAAGCAAGCGCGAGTCAGTGGTATTTCAAGGCGGCGAGCGGGGGCAACTCCGATGCGGTGGGGCGTTTATTCCGTCTTGCGGAAAACGGCGATCGCAGCTCGCAGTCGCTTCTTGGCACGCTGTTCATGAATGGCCGCGGGGTCGTAAAAGACGCGGGCAAAGCGCTGGGATGGTTCGTCAAAGCCGCTAAACAGGGCGATGTTGATGCGCACTTTGCTCTGGGCGTGCTTTATGAAACCGGACAAGCGCAACGCCAATCATTCACAAAAGCCGCTGAGCACTATCAAATTTCAGCCGCCGCCGGACACCTGGAAGCAATCTACAATCTGGGGCGCTTCTATCGTGTTGGCCGCGGTACCGCGCGAGATTTTGAGCGCGCTCGCGCTCACTATACGACCGCTGCCGAGGGTGGTTTGCCGATCGCGCAGTTCGCGCTCGGTATGTTGTTCGAAGCCGGCCAGCAAGGCTGGCCGCAAGATCCGGAGCAAGCGCTGCACTGGTATCAAAAGGCGGTGGAAAATGGCAGCGGTGACGCGATGGTGAATTTGGCTTTCTTTTACATGCGCGGCGAGCATGTTGCCCAGGATCTGGATCGCGCGGCAAGCTTATTGCGTGAGGCGCAACGCCTTGGACACCCGTTGGCCGGTGAAAACCTGGAAGTCATTAATAGCGCCGCGGCGACACCCGCGGCGATGAATGTCGCGAGCTATGACGCGGTGGAGAACGCGTCTAAATAGCTGAGCGCGACTCCCGCGAACAACACCAGACCGACCCAGTTGTTGTTTTTGAACGCTTGAAAGCACCCGGCGCGTTCGCGTGTTCGGATCAGGTGTTGTTGAAAGCCAAATAGCAACGCCACTACGAGGCAGGCTACATGAAAGGGTGCGGTAAGTTCGGCTTGGCGTCCAAGCAGGAACAGTCCAAGCAGCATCAGCGCTTGCATCGCACCAATGATGATGCGATCGGCTTCGCCGAAAAGGATGGCGGTCGATTTCACGCCGATCTGGATATCGTCGTCACGATCGACCATCGCGTATTGGGTATCGTAGATCAGCGCCCACAGCACCGTAATGCAGAGCACCAACCAGGCCAGCGGCGGAATTTCGTTTGACTGCGCGGCGAACACCATCGGTACGCCCCACGCGAACGCGAGGCCTAAGTGCAGTTGCGGAAGATAGGTGTAGCGCTTGGCGAACGGATAAGTAGCGGCCAAGAGCACGGCGACGAGGGCCATAACGATCGTAAGCTGGTTGGTGAATAACACCAAAACCCCAGCCAGCGCGGTGAGCGTTGCGCTCACAATCAGCGCCTCGGCGGGCGTGATCCGGCCGGTCACGATGGGGCGCTGGTTGGTCCTTTGGACCTGGCCATCGAAGTTCCGATCGGCAAAATCGTTAATCGCGCAGCCGGCCGAGCGGGTCAGAAATGTCCCCAGCACAAAGATCGCCAACACCTCGAAGTCAGGGACACCCGCCGCCGCCAGCCACGCGCCCCACAGTACCGGCCACAGCAAAAGAAGAACACCAACGGGTCGATCGAGGCGGATCAAGTCGGCATAGGCCTTTAATTTATCAAGCGTCATGATCGCTGGTGATGGCTACACGTGCGCGTAGCTTTCGCGCTCGGCGACCCAACGCCTGATCAGAGGTTCGGCGTTTTGCGGACATTGATTGAGAATGTGAGAAGCGGCTTGATGGACGCGCGGCAACAAGCCTGCGTCGCGACTGAGATCGGCGATGCGATAGCTGGCCGCGCCCGCTTGCCGCGTACCCAGCACTTCGCCCGGTCCGCGAAGCTCCAGATCGCGCTCGGCGATGATAAATCCGTCGGTAGTTTCGCGCATTGCGTGCAACCTTGCTTTTGCCATCTCGCTGAGCGGGCCCCGGTACATCAGCACACAGTCTGAGATTGCGCTCCCGCGGCCGACTCGCCCACGAAGTTGATGGAGCTGCGAGAGACCCAAGCGCTCCGCGTTCTCGATGATCATCAGACTCGCGTTGGGAACGTCAACGCCGACCTCTATGACTGTCGTTGCAACCAACACGCTGGTCTGTGCCCGGGCGAAGGCCGCCATCGCTTCATCTTTTTGCTGATCCTTAAGGCGCCCGTGAATCAGGCCCACGTTAACGGAAAGCGCGCTGCACAGATGCTCGTAAGTTTCAGTCGCCGCTTGCGACTCGAGCGTGTCGGACTCGTCGATCAAAGGGCATACCCAATAAACTTGACGTTTGGCGGCGCATACTTCGGCGATCCGCTTGACGATCTCATCGCGGCGGGTGTCGGGGATCACCGCTGTTTTTACCGGCTTGCGCGACGGTGGCAACTCGTCAATCACCGACACGTCGAGATCAGCGTAGGCGGTCATCGCCAGAGTTCGCGGGATCGGTGTGGCGGTCATGATCAACTGATGAGGCCGCCGGTTACCCGCCGCGCCTTTATCACGGAGCGCCAAGCGTTGATTAACCCCAAAACGGTGTTGTTCGTCGACAATGATCAAGCCCAAATTTCCATACTCAACATCGTCTTGGAAAAGCGCGTGGGTGCCCGTGATGATCAGGGGCTTGGCTGCGGCGATGGCGCGAAGTCGAGTACCGCGTTCCCGTTTACCCAGGCGCGAGGTCAAACTAATAACCGGGATCTTCAAGGGCTCATACCACGCCCGTAGATTTCTCTCGTGTTGTTCGGCAAGCAGCTCCGTGGGTGCCATCAAGGCAACTTGAAAGCCGGCGTCGAGGGCGTTGGCGGTGACTGCCGCGGCGACGGCTGTTTTGCCGGAGCCCACATCTCCTTGCAGCAGGCGCAGCATTGGAGTGGGTTGCTTGAGATCATCCTGGATTTCTCCGATCACCCGTTGCTGTGCATTGGTTAGATTGAAATCAAGGCCGTCCAAAAAGCGCTCATGGTAAGTACCCGAGTTCGAAATAACCGGCGCGTCAAACTGGTTGGACTCGGATCTGAGCTTTCTTAAACTCAAATGGTGGGCCAGCAATTCCTCAAAAGCCAGACGTTGCTGCGCCGGGTGGCGCTGCTCGGTAAGCGCCGCGAGTTGGATATCTGGCGAAGGACGATGCAGGAGATTGATGGCTGCGTATAAGCCTGGGAGGGCGAGCTTGTCAGTCAACTCGAGGGGTAACAAATCGAGAGTGCCAGTGTCCTGCGCGATTTCCAGCGCCTTCAAGGCCTGGTCACTGAGTTTGCGCAGCGTTGCCTGATGGAGACCCTCGGTACTGGGATAGATGGGCGTCAAAGTTTCCGCAACATTGCTCGGCAGATCATCGTTTAGAAACTGATATTCGGGATGCACCATCTCAAGCGATCGCGCGCCGCGCCGGGCCTCGCCAAAGCAGCGGATCCGTTTCCCGGTTACAAAGTTGTTTTGTTGGGCGCGCGAGAAATGAAAAAAACGCAGATGAATCGCCCCGGTGCCGTCGCTCACCCGGCACACCAGCGAGCGCCGTCGGCCGTAAGCAAGCTGGGCGGCTTCGACTTGCCCTTCGATGAGTACTTCGGCTTGATGTCGCAGCGATCCGATGGGCGTTACCCGGGTACGGTCCTGATAGCGGCTGGGCAGGTGAAAGAGTAAATCTTGAACTTTTTCGATATTAATCCGCGCCAGGTTTTCGCGCAGCCGCGGACCCACGCCGCGCAGATCAGTTACCGGCGCATCCAGTTCAGGGGTCAAGGTCGTCGGGTCATTATCGCGTCCATCTCCACGGCCACGCCTTTGGGGAGTGCCGCGACCTCGACGGCGGCGCGGGCCGGGTAGGGATCGTCAAAATACTGCGCCATGATTTCGTTGACGGCAGCGAAATTATTGAGATCGGTCAAATACACGGTGAGTTTTACGCAATCATTGAGCGCACCGCCGGCAGCTTCGCAAACCGCCTGCAGGTTATCGAACACGCGACGGATTTGATCCTCCACCGGTCCCTCAACGACACTCATGGATGCGGGATCCAGCGGTATCTGCCCAGATAGAAAAACGAGGTTGTCCACCGCGATCGCTTGTGAATAGGTACCAATGGCCTGCGGCGCTTTCGCGGTGACGATTGGTTCTTTACCGTTCACTGGTCAACCACGTTTACGATGGACGCGATCCACTGGGTCGGTGTGGCGCAATACCCGCAACAAATCCGCAAGCTGCTTGCGGTCGCTAACGCCAACCAAGACCCGCATGGTTGAATTAGATTCGTCGCGCTCGGCCGTATCGACACTTTCGATATTGCAGCCAAGCTCCGAAATTGCGGCGGCCACGGTCGCCAACGCGCCGCGGCGATTTTGAACTTGCAACACCAACTCGACGGTAAATTCGGTTTCAATGTTCTCGGCCCAATCAACATCCACCCAACGACTTGGATCGGAGCGGAATTCAGCAACGTTGGTGCATGATGCCTGGTGAATAACAATCCCGCGGCCAGCCGTTAAGAAACCCATGATTGGATCGCCGGGGATCGGATGACAACAGCGCGGCAGGGTCACCACCATGCCCTCGCCGCCGTGAATCAACAGCGGGCCGGGCGTCGGCCCGTCGGCGTGACGCGCGGGTTTTTCCTCAACCGTATCGGCCTTCTCGCCAACCAGCGCACGGGCCACCAGGGGAGCAGGGCGCACGCCCAAACCCACTTCCTCGGCGAGCGTTTCGACTTCATCGACTTCGAAACTCTTGAGTGACTCCCGAACCTGCTTCGGATCGAGTTTGTCGAGATGGCTTGAGAATCGCTCAAGCTCGCGGTTGAGCATGCGTTTGCCCAACGTTCGGGCTTCGTCTGACTGCAGGTTTTTAAGAAAATGCCGAATGTTTGCCCGGGCCTTACCGGTGACGACAAAATTTAGCCATCCGGGATTGGGACGCGCCCCGGGCGCGGTTACGATTTCAACCGTCTGCCCGTTGGTCAACCCAGTGCGCAGCGGCGCCAGGCGCCGGTCGATTCGACAACCCACGCAGGTATTACCCAAATCGGTGTGGATCGCGTAGGCGAAGTCGACTGCGGTCGCGCCTCTTGGCATTTCCATGATCTCACCCTTGGGCGTAAACACGTAAACCTCGTCGGGAAAAAGGTCGATCTTGACGTGCTCGAGGAATTCCTGGGAGTCGCCGGCCTTGCGCTGCAGTTCCAAAACGCCAGTGAGCCAATCGCGTGCCCTTTTGTGGGCGCTTTTCGCCACCGCATCGCCTGACTTATACAACCAATGGGCGGCTACTCCGGCTTCGGCGACTTGATCCATTTCATTGGTGCGGATCTGAACCTCAACGGGCACCCCGAACGGTCCAAACAAAACCGTGTGCAGTGATTGATAACCGTTGATCTTGGGGATCGCAATGTAATCTTTAAAGGTCCCGGGGACCGGCTTATAGAGCGCGTGGACAACCCCGAGCATCCGATAACAGGTGTCGACGGAATCAACGGTTATGCGAAAAGCGTAAACATCATGCACTTCGGAGAAGTGCAGGTTCTTCTCCTTCATTTTGCGGTAGATGCTGTAGAGATGTTTCTCGCGCCCGATCACATGGCCGACCAGTTGTTCCTGACGGATCCGGCGTTTGATGCGATTTTTGATTTTGGAAACCACCTCCTTGCGGTTGCCCCGGATCTTGTCAATGACGTTGCGCAGCACCCCGTAACGCAGCGGATAAAGCGCTTCAAAACCAAGCTCTTCTAGCTCCAGGCGGATGGTGTTCATCCCGAGCCGCTGGGCGATGGGCGCGTAGATATCCAAGGTCTCACGGGCGATCCGTCGCCGTTTCTCGGAGGCTAAGGCCCCGAGCGTGCGCATGTTGTGAAGTCGATCGGCCAGTTTGACCAGGATGACGCGAATATCGTCAGCCATCGCCATCAACATCTTCTGAAAATTTTCCGCTTGCGCTTCAGCGTGTGTTTCGAATTCGATTTGTGTGAGCTTGCTCAGCCCGTCGACAATGTCCGCGACCTCGCTACCGAACTCCCGATTGATTTCCTCCTTGTTGAGCGAGGTGTCCTCGATAACATCGTGGAGGATCGCAGCCATCAAGGTTTCGTGGTCCATCCTCATGGAGGCGAGGATGCTGGCCACTTCGATCGGATGCTGAATATAAGGCTCGCCGCTTTTGCGCATTTGCCCGTCGTGGGCTTGGGAAGAGATCCGGTAGGCGGCGCGAATTTTTTTGATCTGATCGCCGTTCAAGTAGGAACGGCCGCGACGGCACAGATCGTCGATGCTGAGTTCTCTGACGGCAGCTTGCATGTTGAGTCAGAGCGCTATCGATGTGATTGGACGCGAACGCGTCGGGTGTCTAGATCTCTTGATCGTCCGGCGGTAAGCCCGCAGCGACCTGCTGCTCGGCGAACTCGGCAGCCAATTCGTACTCCTCGGCGGCACGCTCCTTGGCTTCAATCTCATCGAGGATCTCTTGGTTCATCAAGCCATCGGCGATTTCGCGTAACGCGACCACGGTGGGCTTGTCGGCTTCGGGCTCTACCAGTGGCTCGGCACCCATGGCGACTTGACGCGCGCGACGGCTCGCGGTGAGCACCAGATCGAAGCGGTTGTCGATGTACTCTAAGCAGTCTTCTACTGTGACTCGGGCCATATCCTGTCTCGCACGGTTAGTGAGGTAAAGCGGGGCCGGATCCTACCAAAATCCACGCCTCGGCAACACTACCAGCACCTATTTTTGCCCGGTGATGAGATCGGCCAGATGCTCACCGTGACGGGCCAGAAATGTCGCCGTGCGCAGGGCGTGGACTTCAATGATCGACCGCAGCGCCGCGCAGGCGTCGTCGAATTGATCATTGACGATCACGTAGTCATATTCGTGCACATGCGACATCTCCGCGAGGGCCTCATTCATACGGCCCTCGATCGCATCGGCTGAGTCCTTGCCGCGGCCTTCGAGCCGCCCGCGCAAGGCCTTAAGCGAGGGTGGCAGAACGAAAATCGAGACCGCATCCGTCGAGTGCGCGCGAATGCTGCGCGCGCCTTGCCAGTCGATTTCCAAGATGACATCGCATCCCTGATCGCGCACCGCCGCGACCGCTTGGTGAGAGGTGCCGTACGAGGCGCCAAAGACAACGGCATGCTCTAGAAACTCGCCGGCCTCGACCATCGTTGCAAACTCGCCCGGCGCGACGAAGAAATAGTCCTTTCCTTCTTGTTCACCGGGCCGTTGAGCGCGCGTGGTATGAGAGATGCACGGCTTGATTGTTGGGCATTGTTCGCTGACCGTTTTAACCATCGAAGTCTTGCCTGCACCGGAGGGTGCCGAAATCACAAACAACTGTCCCTGATGCGCCCCCGCCTCACTCAAGATTTTGTACCTGTTCACGCATTTGTTCGATGAGCACTTTAAGTTCGACCGCGGCGTTGGTGGTCTCCAAATGGGCCGACTTGGAGGCCAAGGTATTTGCTTCGCGGTTGAGTTCCTGCATAAGGAAATCAAGGCGCCGTCCAATGGGCTCCTTGCTTGCGAGCACGCGTCTCACTTCTTCGATATGGGCGGTTAGCCGGTCAAGTTCCTCGGCGACATCCAATTTTTGCACTAACAAAGCGCTCTCTTGTTCGACCCGCCCTGCATCGATATCGCTGGCGAGTTCTATTATCCGCTGCTGATGACGCTCGGTGAGGTTCGCGATGATCGCGGGAACTACCTCTTGCAGTTTTTCGACCTGAGGTCCCATCGCGTCACACTTGCCGAGCAACAGGGTGGTTAAGGTCGCGCCTTCCCGGGCACGCGTCTCGATTAAGCTATCCAATGCTGCATCGAGATGCTCAAGGATCACTTGTTCGGCCTGACTTGCATCGATTTTTTGTGATTCCACCACGCCCGGCCAGCGCAATACATCAATCGGGTTTATCGGCGCCAAGGTCTCAAGAGTTGAGCCTAATTCGCTTGCCGCGCGCGCGATATCCTTGGCTAAGTTTTGATTCACCGTGATCCCGCCCTCGGCCGTCGAAACGAGATCGATTTTTAAGTTGCAATCGATTTTGCCGCGCTTAACCCGGGCGGCCAGGCGATCTCTGATCGCGGTTTCAAGCCCGCGAAAATTCTCCGGCAGTCGGAAGTGTGGCTCAAGGTAGCGGTGATTTACCGAGCGCAATTCCCAAGTACCGTTACCCCAGGGTTGAGAAAACTCAACGCGTGCAAATGCCGTCATGCTATGTGGCATGAAATAATCCGTTCGGTCGTAAAGGGATCATCTTAACTGTTCAGGTGATCCGCTCAAACAATGGAGAGCGTTAGTCCCCAACCTGGATCGGTATAATGCCGATAAGCGACCAACAAGAGAGATCTCCATGAGCAAACGGCCTAGCGGGCGCGCACCCGATCAACTCCGAGACGTGCGATTCACCCGTGATTACACACGCCACGCCGAAGGCTCGGTGCTCATCGAATTCGGCGATACAAAAGTGTTGTGTAACGCCAGCGTGGAGGAGAAAGTTCCGCCGTTCTTGAAAGGTAAGGGCAGCGGCTGGGTCACCGCCGAGTATGGGATGTTGCCGCGTTCGACGCACACACGCTCGCGCCGGGAGGCAAGCCAGGGTCGTCAAGGCGGGCGAACGATGGAGATTCAGCGCCTCATCGGCCGCTCGTTGCGAGCGGTGATGGACATGCAGGCACTGGGTGAGCGCACCATCACGCTTGATTGCGATGTTTTACAGGCGGACGGCGGCACCCGCACGGCGTCAATCACCGGTGCATATGTGGCGCTGGCCGATGCCGTTCAGCGTTTGTTGGATGCAGGCAAGCTCAAAAAGAATCCGATCCACGGCGCGGTGGCCGCGATTTCCGTCGGGATCTATGAGGGCACGCCTGTTTTGGATCTCGACTACGCCGAAGATCACGTGGCCGAGACCGACATGAATATCGTAATGAATGAAGCCAAGCAGTTTATCGAACTGCAGGGCACGGCTGAGGGACATGCATTCCGTCGCGACGAACTCGATGCCCTGTTGGCGTTGGCCGAGCGCGGCATCGAGGAATTAATCGCCGCTCAAGATAAGGTTTTGAAACAATAGTGCGCGAGTTGGTTCTCGCGAGCGGCAACCCCCGGAAGCTTCGAGAGTTCCGCGCACTGCTCTCAGACCCCGACATCCAGGTATTAAGTCAATCCGAGCTCGGCGTCGCGAGTCCTGAGGAAACAGGACTCACTTTCGTGGAGAACGCTTTGATCAAGGCACGCCACGCCGCGCACCACACCGGTAAGCCCGCGGTGGCGGATGATTCCGGGATCGCGGTTGACGTGCTCGGGGGGCGCCCGGGCATATTTTCAGCGCGCTACGCGGGCGTCGGCGCCAGCGACGAGGAGAATCTCTCGCAATTGCTGGCTGATGTGCGCCAATTTTCCGACAAGCAGTTGAGCTGCCGCTTTGTTTGCGTTCTTGCCTACCTCGGCGCCGCCGACGATCCGCTTCCGCTAATTTGCACCGCCACCTGGGAAGGGCGCTTGATCCGCGCACCGCGCGGCGAAAATGGTTTTGGCTACGATCCTATTTTTTTTCTCGACGATCACGGCTGCACCTCCGCTGAGTTAGCGAGTGAGGTTAAAAACGAGATCAGCCACCGGGGTCAGGCTTTTCGGATGTTTCACCAACAATTCCGCCGGTTCCCGTCTTAACGGGCATCAAGCGTTCCGTCCGATGATTGTTCCTTGTTCGACGGCCGCGCTCTACGTGCATCTCCCCTGGTGCGTCAAAAAATGTCCTTACTGCGATTTCAACTCGTACGAAAAACGGGGCGTCCTTGCTGAACATGACTACGTTGATGCCCTGCTGGCCGATCTTGATGACGAGCTCGATTGGTCGGCACCGCCGGAGATAACCTCGGTATTTTTTGGCGGTGGCACACCCAGTTTGTTCAGCGCTCAGGCCATCGGGCGGTTGCTCGATGGATTTGCTAAGCGGCTGCATTTCAGCGCTGACGTTGAAGTGACGCTGGAGGCGAATCCTGGCGCGGCCGATGAGGCACGGTTTCGAGGTTACCGGGCGGCGGGAGTCAACCGGCTATCCATTGGGGTACAGAGCTTTGACGATACCTGTCTGCGCCAACTCGGGCGCGCGCACGATTGCCAAGCAGCGGATTCAGCGATAGCGGCGGCTCGAAGTGCGGGCTTTGAGAACTTCAATCTCGATTTGATGTATGGGCTACCGGCTCAGGGCGCTGGCGCAGTGAGCGACGATCTGCGCCGGGCGCTTGCAAGCGAGCCGACCCACATTTCCTGGTACCAACTCACTATCGAGGAGAATACGGCATTCGCGAAGCGGCCACCGGCGCTGCCGGATCCGGACCTCATCGATGAGCAGGCACACCTGGGGCTCGATATCCTCGCCGCTTATGGGTTTCAGCGCTACGAAGTCTCGGCCTTCGCGCAACCTGACAGGGCCTGCCGCCACAATCTCAACTACTGGGAGTACGGCGATTATCTTGGGATCGGTGCTGGGGCCCACGGCAAACGGACCTCATCACGCGGCGTTACCCGCAGCGAACGGGTGCGAAATCCGGCGCGCTTCATAAATCAGCAAAACCCAGTGCGGCGCGAAGCGGTCGATGAAAGCGATTTAATCGCGGAGTTCATGATTAACGCGCTGCGGCTTAAAAACGGTTGTGCGTTAAATCTCTTTGAAGCGCGGACCGGGTTGGGGCGCGAAGTATTGGCGACCCATCTGGCCACCGGACGGGCACGGGGATGGTTAGCCGACGATCCCATCCGGATCGCCACGACCGAGCGTGGATTTCGTTTTCTAAACGATGTCCAACTGTTGTTCCTAGAGGGCTAAAAGTCGTAGGGGCCAGCGGTTTGGATCGCCTCGGGCATCCAGGTTTCGTGAATGTGTAGCCAGGTCAAGGGTTCACCGTGTTCGAACAGCACGCTCGCCAGCCGCGCGTTCTCGGGCGGTTTCGAGGCGCGCGCATTGCGCTGCCATTCCTCGTAGGTTGCTAAGACCTTGCCATCGAATTCGCGCCGCAGCGTTACGTTGCGGATCGCTATTCTAAATTCTGGGTTGCTCGCGTGATTGTCCCTCACGGCGGTGGCGAGGTCATCGAGCGATAGAATGGTGCCGGCTGGCGGGATCAGCAGGAATTCAGGATCGAAGCGCGACAGGAACTGCTCCCCGAAGCAATCGCTTGGCAACTGCCCCGAAAACCAGCCGACGAAGAACTCATGAAGCGCCTCGATTTCTTCGCGCACTTGCTCGTGTAGTGTCATATACGGATTGTTAGCCTGCCGGGGTGCCGGTGTCGTGCACCTGCGCGTAGAACACTTTCTGGTTATGGAGTTTGCCAAGCAAGCCGTTCAGATCGCGAATTCGCTGCGGTTGTTCTTGCGCGCCCGCCAGGGTGTTGTTGGCGGCGATTTCCCGCCGCAGCGCCTGCTCGATCATTTCGATGTCGCTGGGGAGAAGTTCAAAAGAGCGTCGGAATTTAGCCATCGTTGAGCCCTCCGTTAAGGGCGGTGGCGAGGGTAACGAGCGGATCATTGGGCAAAAGGCCAGCGGCCCCAGTATCAGCGTGCATATGAGCTTCCTCCATCATGCGGGCTGTTGAGCGTTGGGCGCGATCATACTGATCGGCCACCGGTGCGGCAACGTTTGAGCTTAAATCTGATGGCCGTAGGTGTCTTTGAAAGCGATCTCTTCAACGGGCCGGCGCGTGAGCTTTTTTGGAAAAGCCTTGGCGGGCCAACCCAGCATGACGACGGCGACAACGGCAAGCTCGGCAGGAATTTGCAGTAAGGATTTCACCTGCGGTTCGACCGACGCATGCAGCGTCGTCAGCGCCGCGCCTAGCCCGCGCGCCCGCGCGGCCAGCAGTACGTTCTGCACGGCGGGATAAATCGAGGCGCCACCAACGACGCTCAGACGATCGAGCTCGAGGTCGGTGGGATGCACGCCCGATAGATCTGCGCAAACAACCAGGTGGACCGGGATCAGTTCAAGGTGATTGGCAAAATGATCGGCGTCTTCGAGGACTTTCGGGCGGGCGCCGATCCGTTGCGAGCCGGCCTGTACGCTTTCCATGTATTCGTTCCAGATCGGCAGGTACAGGTCTTTCAGTTTCGCTTTCTTCCCCTCATCTTGAACCGCGACAAACGTCACCGGTTGACGGTTGCCGCCGCTTGGCGCCCAGCGCGCGGCAGAGAGCACTTCCAAAAGCACCTCATCGGCGAGTGCATCGGGTTTGAAATACCGACAAGTACCGTTGGTACTCATGATTTCGTGCAAATCCACCGCGCGACTCCGGAGCCAAATTAGCCGCCGTCAAATTGTTGCCACCACTGGTTTTCCAAGTTTGCCGTGTCGATCGGTTCGTAAGTGACTTCGGGCGGAATGACCGCGGCTGGCAACACACCTGCCTCGTCGCCCCCCGCGGCACTTGGCGCGGCAGAAACCGGCGCGGCAGTGCCGCCACCTCCAGATTGGCTTGAGGCTGGGTCGTCGCCTGCGCAGCCGACAGCAACGAAAGCGCAAATGATTGAGAAGATGATTGCTTTGTCCATCGTGAACCCCCCTGTGGACCTGATCTAAGGACTATATCACCGTGTACCCCTTGGCACGAAGGTTTCCCTCAGTCGTGATCGGGCCCCACTTTGCGGCGGTGATTCTTGGTGGCCGAGCGCCGTTTTTTGTCGGACAGTCGCGCTTCGCGTGCGGCCCTGGAAGGCCGGGTCGAAATTCGTTGCTTGCGCGGTTGCCGGGCTTTACTGAGCAACGCGCGAAGGCGCTCGAGGGCGTCCTCGCGATTCTTCGACTGCGTTCGGTATTGCTGTGCCTTGATTCGAACGACACCCTCTTTGCTGATGCGGTTGTCACGAAGCTTGAGGAGCCTGGCTTTCGTCGATTGGTCAAGCGACGACGCCTTGATATCAAATCGCAGTTCGATTGCTGTGGCGACTTTGTTGACGTTCTGCCCGCCTGGGCCTTGGGCATGTATCGCGGTTAGTTCAATTTCGCCAAGGGGAACACCCAGGGGCTCATCCTCGCGCGCGCTCACGGGGAAACGCGCTGATAGTTGAGTCGTTCGCCTTGGAAGATCGGTTGCTCGCCATCTGTTGTCGCAATGATGATTGTCGCCGCGCCGTCGCCGCGGCGGGCAAAACGCGGGCCGCCGAGCGCGAACAGCCTGCGGGGCTTGCCGTTGCCAAGCCGGGTAAAGAGCTTGTCGCCCTCGCGTACGATCACCAAGGGCTGCGGATCGCTGGCGCTAAAGCGCCGGGTGAGCGTTTCGTAGCGGCCGAGCGTCGTCTCCAAGGCAATTTCTTGCAAGGGCACGTCCATTAACGATCGCTTGGGCCTGCCGGCCACCAGCAACCGCTCGACCGCGGAACGGATCTCCCGCAAAGGCGCATGCTTAAACGCATTGATCATCACAAGATAGCCTTTGCCAATTTCATCGCTGTAGCCGAAGTGGGCGAGATAGCCATCGCCATCGCCACCGTGACCATAAAATGGAACGCTATCAACGTACCAGCCGTAAACCCCAAGCCCGTAGCCGAAGCTCAGTCCGTGTTGGGCGGCCAGGGTCGTTTGCGCACGCTCGACACGCGCGATGGTCGATTCCTTCACGAGCGCGGTGCCGTTGGGCAGCCGGCCTCGGTTGAGAAACAGCCGGATAAATCGACCCGCGTCATCGACCGTGGTGTTGAGGGCCCCAAAGGGTCTGAACAACATGTGCCAGTAAGGGATTGGGGTATGAGCGTCTGAGTCGTAACCGGTGATCAAGCGATCTGCGACGTCGCTTAGAAAAAAACTCGTGTCGTGCATGTTCAACGGCGCCAGGATTTCCTCGCCGACGAAAGATTCGAATGTCCGCTGCGCTGCGTTTTCCAACGCTAACGCGGCGAGTCCGGCGCCAGCGTTGGAATACACCATATAGCGCCCCGGCGGCCACATCATCTGACGGTTGCCGGGCGCGACACGAACGGCGTCTGCTAATGCGATTGGGGCGGGATCGGAATGGTTCATCTCACCCCACGACAAATCCATCAGGCCGCTGGTGTGCTCCAGAAGCTGCGCGATGGACACCGGTGCGTCGCCCGCATAGGCGTTGGTAAATAGCTCGGCGTCTATGTGATCCTTGAGGTCACTTTCAAGTGACAGCAGCCCGCGCTCGCTCGCCATCGCGAGTGCGAGGCCGGTAAATGATTTGGTGATTGAGCCGATCCGAAAGACGCTCTTGCGGGTTACCGGCTCGTTTCGCGCGCGATCGGCGATCCCTCTGATCTCGGCAAGCAGTGTCTTTTCACGATCGGTGATCACTACCGCATAGGCGGCGATGTCGTGGCGCTCGCGGATCGCATCGAGCCGCTGCGTTAACGTCTCCAGATCAGCGCTCGCCACAGCACCCCAGGCGAGCCAATAAAGTATGGCGGGTGTTAATAGACGCTGCATCTTTCGAAACTTTCCAGGAACTCATCATCTTGTGGGCGGTGACGATAATGCAGGAGATGGGCCGGGCATTGACAGTCGCTGGCACCGAATCCGGCGATCGGTACCGTGGCCGCCGTACTTTGTGCGAGATGCCTGGCGAGTTGGTGTTCGAGCGCCTCGGCGCTGATCCAAACAGCACAGACCGGAACTTGGGTGGTCAAACGATCGATATGCCAGTGGATGGTCTTCGACTTCCGGCAATGGCGCCCAATTCGGGCGCGCAGACCACCGGGACCAAAAGCGCTGCCCACATAGATATAGAAGCCGCTGCTCAACAGGTGACGGGTACTTTGAGGCGGGGCGAGCACCGGCACCTTAGCGGGTGTGTGCAACAAAAGCGCATAGGTGCCGCCCTCGCGTGGTAGTGCAGATTGCATGCCCTGATTGTAGGCCGGTTTTAAGAACAGTCGTGATAGAGCAAGGGCAAAAAAAAGCCGCCCCTTGGGGCGGCTTTGTTGCACCTGAAAGCGTGAGGTCTTAGAGCAGGTAGATCACCGAGAGCAAGCCCGTGATGCTCATGGTGATGGTGTAGGGAAGGGCCATTATCACCATGCGGCCATAGGACAGGCGCAGCAGCGGCGCCAACGCCGAAGTCAGTAAGAACAGGAAGGCCGCCTGACCATTGGGGGTCGCCACACTTGGAATATTGGTGCCGGTGTTAATGGCAACGGCCAACAGGTCGAACTGCTCGCGCGTGATGGTATTGGCATCCAGCGCCGCCTTGACCTCGCTGATGTAGACGGTGGCGACAAACACGTTGTCGCTGATCATGGAGAGAATACCGTTGGCGAGGTAGAAAGCGCTGGTTTGAACGGTGCCTTCAAGCTCCAGAACCCAGGCGATAACCGGCGAGAATAAGTGTTGATCGTGAATTACCGCCACGATGCCGAAGAACACCACCAGCAGCGACGTGAAGGGTAGCGCTTCTTCGAATGCGTGGCCGATTTGGTGCTCTTCGATCACGCCGTTAAACGCGGTGGCGAGAACAATAATCGTCAGTCCGATAACGCCGACCTCGGCCAGGTGAAATCCCAACGCGAAGCACAGAAATATTGCGACTATCGCCTGCACAACGATTTTGGCGTTGTCGCGAGTGGTCCGCCGATCGGACTCAAAAGTGTCGTAGTCCTCAAGGATTTTTCGCACGTTGTCCGGCAGATCGGCGCCAAAGCCAAACCATTTGGTTTTCTCCAGCGCAAAACAGGTGAGCATTCCCACCACAAACACCGGCATTGAAACCGGTGCCATGCGCACGAAGAATTCCACGAACTCCCAGCCCGCGACTTTTGCGATCAGCAAGTTCTGCGGCTCACCGACCAAGGTGCAGACGCCGCCGAGCGCGGTGCCGACTGCGGCATGCATCATGAGGCTACGCAAAAATGAGCGGAAATTTTCAAGGTCGTCGCGATGCGTCTCATCGATTGAATGATCATGGGTCGGATCGTGCTCATCGCCGTAGTGCTTACCGGATCTGATTTTATGGTAGACCAGATAAAACCCCTGCGCGACTGCGATCACCACGGCCGTCACCGTGAGGGCATCGAGGAAAGCGGATAACACTGCCGCGACCGAGCAGAACAGTAGCGACAACAGGGCTTTCGATCGAACCTTCACCAGGATCTTGGTGAAGGTAAACAACAGAAGCTCTTTCAGGAAATAGATCCCCGCCACCATGAACATCAACAGCATGATGACCGGGAAGTTGTGCAAGGTTTCCTCGTAGACCGATTCCGGCGTGGTCAGTCCGATAACCACCGCCTCGATGGCCAGCAAACCACCTGGCTGCAGCGGATAGCACTTCAGCGCCATTGCCAGGCAGAAGATAAATTCCAGGATCAGAATCCAGCCCGTAATAAAGGGTCCCACAACGGTGAGCAAGATCGGGTTGGCAATGAGAAACCCGATGATTGTCCATTTAAACCAGATCGGTGAAGACCCAAGAAAGTTGTCAACGAATGCGCGTTGAAATGTCTGGCTCGTCATGGAACCCCCGTTCCCAATAGATTCAGCAACCGTCGCCATTCGATCTGTCCTCCACATGAGACCGGCGCACTGGATAGGCACCGTTATCGACTTATCGACAGACGACGAGAAAAATTAAATATTAACCGCGATATTCGGATCCGATGCGCTTGGGGCTAAGCCTGCCGCTTCACGCGGCGAGTTGCCGCAGAACGTAGTGGAGGATGCCCCCATTTTGATAATAATCCCACTCCTTTGGCGTATCGACGCGCACCCGGCATGGGAAACGGGTGTGCTTGCCATCTTCGGCGGTCGCGATCACGTTGACGTTTTTGGCCCCGGCGATGAGCCCTTCGACGGTGAACGATTCAGAACCTGTCAGGGCCAGTGAATCGGCGCCTTGACCGTCTTCGAAGACCAGTGGCAACACGCCCATACCCACCAGGTTGCTGCGATGAATGCGCTCAAAGCTTTGCGCGATAACCACCCGCACGCCGAGTAAGATGGTGCCTTTGGCCGCCCAGTCACGCGAAGAGCCCGTGCCGTATTCCTTGCCAGCAAGAACGATCAACGGCACACCTTCGTCCTGATACTTCATGGCCGCATCATAAATGGTCATTTGCTCACCTGAGGGTTGATAGCGGGTCCAACCGCCCTCGGTCCCTGGGGCCAACTGATTGCGCAGACGAATATTGGCGAACGTGCCTCGCATCATGACTTCGTGATTACCCCGGCGCGATCCGTAGGAGTTGAAATCAGCGGGCAACACCCCATGTGCCGCAAGGTAACTGCCAGCGGGGCTGTCGGCGTTGATATTACCGGCCGGCGAGATGTGATCGGTGGTGATGGAGTCGCCGAGTTTTGCCAGCACCCGGGCATTTTCGATGGGGGTGATCCCGGGAGCGGTTTTCGACATATTCACGAAGTAAGGAGGATTTTTGACGTAGGTCGAAGCGTCATCCCAATCGTATCGATCAGAGGCGGTAACCTCGATCCCGGCCCAGCGTGCATCGCCCGCATAGACACTGTCGTAACTCGTTTTGAACATGTGCGAATCGATGGTTGCCGCGATGGTATCTTGGACTTCTTTGGCGCTCGGCCATAGGTCTTTGAGATAGACATCCTTGCCATCGCGATCTTGGCCGATCGGATCCTTGCTCACATCAACGTCCATTGATCCCGCGATGGCGTAGGCAACCACCAGCGGTGGCGAGGCAAGGAAGTTCATTTTGACCTCGGCATGCACGCGTCCCTCAAAATTGCGGTTGCCGGAGAGCACCGAGGTCGCGATGAGTTGTCCATCTTTTATGCCCTGACTGACATGCTCCGGCAAGGGGCCGGAGTTACCGATGCAAGTCGTACAGCCATAACCCACCGTATAGAATCCCAGTGCCTCCAAGTGCGGGCTCAAGCCCGCTTTGTCGAGATAGCCGGACACCACTAACGAACCCGGTGCCAAGCTGGTTTTGACCCACGGCTTGACCTTGAGGCCTCTTTCGTTGGCTTTTTTCGCCAACAAACCGGCGCCCACCATGACCGAAGGGTTGGAGGTATTGGTGCAGGAGGTGATGGCGGCAATGACGACCGCGCCATCTTTCATTTCGAATGCTTCACCGTCGTGCGCGACGCTCGCTGATCCGCCACCGTCGCGATTTTTGATCATCTCCGGCAGGATGTTGGTGAACGTACTCGCCGCATCTGTTAGCGCGATCCGGTCTTGCGGCCGCTTGGGGCCGGCAAGCGAAGGCACGACCGTTCCCATATCCAACGCCAAGGTGTCGGTATAAATCGCATCCGGGGTGTTTTCATCGCGCCATATCCCGCAGGTCCTCGCATAAGCTTCCACCAGTTCCACCTGCTCGGCATCGCGGCCTGACAGGCGCAGGTAGTTAACGGTTTCGGCGTCGATGGGAAAAATCCCGCAGGTCGCGCCATACTCTGGCGCCATATTCGCCAGCGTCGCGCGGTCGGCCAGGGGGAGTTGATCGAGGCCCGGACCGTAGAACTCAACGAATTTACCCACGACACCTTTTTCGCGCAGCATCTCGACCACAATTAAGACTAGGTCGGTCGCGGTTGAACCTTCGGGCAATTTGCCGGTGAGTTTGAAGCCCACCACTTGCGGGATCAGCATGGTTATCGGTTGACCGAGCATCGCCGCTTCAGCTTCGATACCGCCCACGCCCCAGCCGAGCACACCGATACCGTTAATCATGGTGGTGTGCGAATCGGTGCCGACCACGGTGTCCGGATAAGCACGCCATTTACCGTCCTTCTCGGCGGCGAACACCGTGCGCGCTAGAAATTCCAGATTAACTTGGTGGACGATGCCGGTGTCGGGCGGCACGACGGCAAAGTTAGAAAAAGCTTCCTGTCCCCAGCGCAGAAATTCATAGCGCTCCTTGTTGCGCTCAAACTCGATTTTGGCATTCAGATCGACCGCATCTTCGGTGCCGTGCACATCGACCATGACCGAATGGTCGATCACGAGTTCGGCGGGTGAGAGCGGGTTGATCTTGGCGGGATCGCCGCCCAGTTTCTGCATCGCATCGCGCATCGCAGCGAAATCGACGCAGGCGGGCACGCCGGTGAAATCCTGCATCAAAACCCGAGCAGGCGTGAAAGCGATTTCTTGGTCTGGCTCCGCCAGCGCATCCCAGTTTGCCAGGGCTTCAATGTCATCTTTAGTGATGTTCAGGCCATCCTCAAAGCGCAGCAAGTTCTCGAGCAAGATTTTCTGCGCATAGGGAAGCCGGTCCACCGGGTAGCGATCGCCCAACCGGGCAACGCTGAATATTTCATATTCTTTGCCGCCGACCTCCAGCGTCGCGCGCGCATCGAATGAATTAGTCATTAGAGTCTCCGAGGGGTAGTCGTCGATCAAAAGCAAGGAGAATAGCGGCGCGTATTATCGGCAATTGGCAGTGAATTCCCAAATGCCAAGGCCACCGGGCGCAGCCCCGATCCCCGCCACGCGGTGCACCTTTTTTGCCGCCACGGGCCGGTTTAGTGCATGCCCGTCTCGGTGATCACAGCGCCGCCCAGGCATTGCGCACCATCGTATAAAACGACGGATTGCCCAGGTGTAACCGCACGTTGCGGCTGCTCGAATTTAACGAAGATTTGACCCGCCTCGCGAACTTCAACCTGGCACGCTTGGTCGGCTTGCCGGTAGCGCGTTTTGGCCATGCAGCGCAGGCCACCAGCACCGGCCGCCGGTGGCGGCGCGTGCGCAACCCAGCTTGCTTGCGTCGCGGTTAACCAATTCGACATGAGGCGTGGATGCTCGTGTTCCTGGGCGACAACCAGCGCGTTGTCGGCAATTGATTTCTCAATCACGAACCACGGCGCTTCGCGGGCGCCCTGAACACCGCCTATTCCCAGTCCCTGTCTTTGGCCCAGCGTGTAAAACGCCACTCCGTCGTGCTCGCCGATGGCGCGCCCGTCTTCGGTTAGCACTGGACCGGCTTCAACGGCAACATAGTTCTTTAGAAATTCGCGAAAGTTTTGCTCGCCGATAAAACAGATCCCGGTGCTGTCTTTTTTATTGTGGTTTTCAAACCCTGCCTGACGCGCGATTTCTCGCACCTTGGACTTCTCAATTTCACCCACCGGAAACAGCGATGCGGCAAGCTGAGCTTGCCCTAGGGTGTATAGAAAGTAGGTTTGATCTTTATTGTCATCTTGGCCCTTGAGCATTTGGTGCCCATCATCTTGTTGGGCAATGCGCGCGTAATGGCCGGTTGCGATGAGATCCCCGCCCAGTTTTTTCGCTTCATCGAGAAACGCTTTGAATTTTATTTCGCGATTACACAGGACATCTGGATTGGGCGTTCGTCCAGCGCGGTATTCGGCAACGAAATCTTCGAAGACTTCCGACCAGTAAGCTTCGGAGAGATCGATCGTGTTCAAGGGAATTTGCAGCTTGTCGCACACATCGAGTGCATCGTGGACGTCGTCTTCCCAACGACACTGACCGCTATCGTCGGGTTCATTCCAGTTTTTCATGAACAGCGCGCTGCAGCGAACGCCGAGTTCTTTGAGCACCAAGCAGGCAACCGCGGAGTCGACGCCGCCGGAAATTGCCACCACCACGTGAGGCTTGTCGGCCACCCGCGGCGCCAGGCCCGCCAGGATCTCGTCACTGATTGTTGAGGTAGGCATCAAGTAGGGACAGTGGATAACGCGCGCCGTTCTCAAAGTCCTCAATGGAGCGCATGACCAAGGGGCTGCGGTGCATTGCCCGGCGTTGTTGGGCGTGTTCACGATTGAGCCAGACGATACGTTGAATTTCATCGTCCAAGCGCTGGTCCGGATCATGTTCGAGCGGGGTCGCGGCAAAACAGAATCTCAAGAACGTTTCCCCCGGGGTCTCTGTTTCCAGCAGGTAAATACCGATCAAGGCATCGACCCCAACGCGCCAGCCCGTTTCTTCCTGGGTTTCGCGCACGCACGCCTCGATTAATGTCTCGCCCGGATCGAGGTGTCCCGCTGGTTGGTTGAGCACCAACTCGCCGTCGGCGATTTCTTCGACGAAAAGATACTCCCCGCCGCGCTCGACGATGGCCGCCGCGGCGACATGTGGTTTCCAAATTTCGCCCATGGTGCGCCTCTAAATCTTCTCGATGACCGGATCTTCCCAAGAACCGGTTACGGTGTATTCCTTGCTCAAAACGCGGTCGACCTGTTCTGGGATTGATTTAAAAACTTTTTGCCCAAGATAAACCGCGGCGCCAACCCCCACGCCAACGGGTCCGAACAAGGCGCTGGCAACCGGGAAGCTATCGGAGAGCGCCGGGGTGACGACCACATGTTGGTCGTAATCTTGTTGGGCTAAGCCGGTGCGGCCGGACACGTCTACCCGTGCGGCGGGCCCGGCCACGACCAGGCTGTCGGTATAGGCGTTACCGTCTTCAAGAAGGAATTTGCCTTCAATCGTGTCAAAGGCAAAACCTTTATTGAACAAATCATCAAAATCGAGCGACAGGCGCCTTGGCAGCGATTGCACGCTTAACAAACCGAACAGCCGGCCTGAGCCCGGCTCGATGTCGAGTAATTTTCCGGCGGCGACGTTTAGGTCCAATTGACCATTTAATTTATTGAGTTTGAAGTCGCTAGGCATGCCAAGCCATTCGGCACCGATATCAATATGCGTC
The DNA here is from genome assembly GCA_039030125.1 of Pseudomonadota bacterium. Classification (GTDB taxonomy): domain Bacteria; phylum Pseudomonadota; class Gammaproteobacteria; genus JBCCEV01. Next base: position 42,919 of record JBCCEV010000003.1, read on the forward strand.
TGGCCGCCATCGAGCGCCGCGACATCGTAACTGAATGATCCGAGTAAATTGGCTAGCGAATCGCTTTCGATTTCAACATCCATCGCACTCACATGCTGATCTTCAATGACGTCCCAGCGACCGGTCGCGATGGCGTTAAAACCGTTGTTGTCGCTGACCAGTTGCTTGAGCTCCAGACCCGTTGCGGTTTTCACCGTCTCGATTTGCGTGGTGCCAAAATCAATATCTCGAAAGACCAGCGCCTCACACGCGAAGTCAAGCGCCGGCAGGCGGCGTGGATCGACCAATTCGCGTTGCGCCTGCGGCAGTGCGTTGGGTACGCGCAAACGCTCAAGCTGCAAGGCTAGGGTGGCATCGGCAATGGGTCCGGTGGGCACCATGATCTGACCCGCCACGTCTTGCCCCTCGATATTAATCCGCCAGCCGCCGTCACTGGCCGCCGCTTGGACCCTGTTGCTATTGAACTCGCGCCCCATGAAACGGATAACGTCGAACTGGAGATTGACATGCGTTGGGCGTGAGTGCGCCCTGCCGTGCCCGAAAAAGCGTTGGTTCCATTCGGGGAAATCGAGTTCGGGCAGATGGCCTTGAATGTTAACGCCCGGTTCATTCGCGACCGGTTCGGCTAATGGCGCACCTAACTGATAATCGGCTTGAGCCACTTTGCGCCGCTTGCCGTCGACGCGATGCTCGTCATCCATTGTTAAGTGAGCGGTGACGAGATCGGCATATTGGACGTTCGTGGAAATGGTGCCCGCCGAATCGCTGATCACCTCAACACTTAAAGCCCTGGGCATGGCCGCCGTTTTTGAAAACGGCTCGCTGAGGTCAAAGGCTAAACCTTGCAAGGATGATTCGATCCTCAAGCGTCGCGGCGGATCGTTTGTTTCATTTTTCTCCGGGAGTGATAGGGTCGCCCGCCAAGGCATTGAACCCTTCACCGTTTGGAGCGCCTGCGCATGGCCAAGCCAGCGGTGGAACGTAGGAGCCCAGCGCTGCAAATAGCCCAGCACTTGCTCGCCGCTTGAAGTTCCGGTGAGATGAAATTCGCTCTGATAGTTCGGATCGTCCAGTCCGCCCTGAACAATGAGCGACACCGGTGTGCCCTCGAAGCTGCCGCTGAGCTGCTCTCCGTACCAATCCTCGCGAGTGAAGCTGACCGCGCCGGTGATGTCGCGAATTTCGGTTCCGTAGCCGGTGTAGGTGGTGCCCTTGAGGTGTGCTTGACCCAGGATTTCTTTCGGGCCGCCTTTATAGAGCGCGATGTTGAGATCGAGCATCATGTCCAGCGGACCGGCGAGCGTTAGTTTTTCGAGCTTGCCCGCCTTACCTTTCTTTAGCGGGCTGTTGGCAACAATGTACTTGGCGGCCTTAACCGTACCGGTCGCACTCCCTTCCATGTGCAACATGCGTTTCTTGATGTAGGTGTTTGGTAGGAGCAGCTCGGCGTTTTGAATGTCGGCGCCCGCCACGTGGCCCCTGGAGATTGTCGCGGTAACTTGGGGGCCGTTGGTGCCGACGGTGAAATCAAACCCGCTGCCCGCGGGCCAGCGTTTTGAATACTCAACGTTAGCGTTGGCAAAATCAAAGCGCCCCTTGAAAACCCCCTCACCGTGATGAAACGGAAAGGCCTCAAGCGGCCCGCGCAGCACCGCAAAGCCGCCATTCAACCGGCCACTTTGAAACAATCCACGCATCCAGTTTTCACCCTTGGCCGGCAAGATGGCTTTTGGCAACAGACGGTGCAACGCGGTGGCGTCACCGGCGCCAAGCTCAATGCGGGCCTCAACCATCGGCCGCTCGCCGTTTGGGAGCTTAAGGTGAACCCTTGAGCTCAACGGTATCCCCTCGAACTTCGTTTCGAGCATGGGTAGGGAGAGCACCGCGCCGCTCGCATTGAAAGCGACTTCCAGTTCTGCTTCTAGATCCGCCAGCGAAATTGATTCCGCCAACCAGCGTTTGGAAAACAAACGAACCTGGGCGCTGTCAATTTTGAGCGCTGTATGTCCGGTGCGAACGACGATATTCAAATCGAGCCCAACCGCGCCCGGGTATCGTGCCGAGTCGGGCAACTCCAAATCTCTGACTTCGGCATCGGCGAAATACGATGGCGGTGCCTTGCCATCGGAAATCCAAGCCATCGACAAATGCTCAAGGCGGCCGTCGGGGAGGCCATCGGCGAGAAGCGTTCGCAGCAGTGCGGCGTCATCAGCATTGGCTTGCAGGGCAGCGGCCAGGCTTGAGATATCGAATTGGGCCGCGCGCGCGAAAATCTCGCGCTCGCCGGTGTGTGCTTGACTCCAAGCCAGCGACACCCGGCCTACGGTGCGCTTGCCGTCGGGCAAATCGAGATCCGCGAGCCCCAGCCGCCAGCCGCCGGCGCGTCGCTGGAGCGCGCCATTGGTTTTAAATCCGCGGCTTTTATTTTCGGCGGCGAACAGCGTTTGTTGGAGCTTGGCGTTCTCCCAATGCGTCCACGCGGTTAAGTCAATCGCTGGCGTTTGTATGAGTGAGTCGAGTCGACCGGAGTCATCTAAAAAGGACGTTTTCAGTCCCACTACACGAAAATTTATGGAGCCGCTCCAAGCGTCGGTGAGCGGATCGCCTTGCGACCTTAAATCGATGCGTGCGGCACCACCGATATGTTCAGGCAGAACCACGTAGCTTGATATGAGTTTGAGGGGCCCGTCATTTCTAACCGCGACGCTGAGGTCTTCGAGGTGGAAGCGCCGGTCTTCGGCACGATCGATGATCTCGAAATCCGCCCCGTTCACGGCAAAGTGATCTTGCTCAATGATCCATTTAATAATCGGCGACTTGGGCGGCGGCATCCCGGCAACAGAGAAACGCCCATCTTCGTGGCGGATCAGAGTCAGGCGCACGCCGCTTAATACGACTCGCTTGGGGATCAGCTCCGCGCGCAGTAAAGATGCAAGCGGAGAAATTTCGATTTGCGCCCTTTCAAAGCGCACTAAGTCTTGCTGACGGGTGGGATCCTGAAAGGTCAATCCGTCGATGTGAACACGCGGTGTCCAACCGTCCCAGGTTGCCGAGATTTCACCAAGATCCAAGGGTCGGCCAATTACCTCGGCGACCCAACTTTCAATATTGGTTCGCTGCTCGCTGATTTCGGGCAAGGCAAACCGCAATGTAATTGCGATCAGGCTTAGCCCCAGCAGCAAGACCGCAATAACAAAGCGGATCGGTAGTCGCATGGCCATCGGCTACAGGATCACGATGTCATATTGTTGTTGGTTGTAGGAATTTTCCGCTTGAAATTGAATGGGCGTGCCGATGAACCGTTCGAGCTCCGCGACGCTGGCGTTTTCCTCGTGAAGTAATTGGTCGACCACTTCCTGCGAGGCAACCACCAGCAGCTTTTGTGCGTCGAACTGCTTTTGCTCGCGCAATATCTCCCGGAATATCTCAAAACAGACCGTTTCAACTGTTTTCACCGATCCACGTCCATTACACGTAGCGCACGGTTCGCAAAGCACGTGCTCCAAGCTTTCACGCGTGCGTTTTCTGGTGACTTGGACCAGGCCCAGGGAGGTCAGTTCGCTAATGGCGATTTTTGAATGATCTTTCTCGAACGCTTTTTCCAGCGCGCGTAGCACCTGGCGCTGGTGCTCGGCGTCGAGCATATCGATAAAATCAATGATCACAATGCCGCCGAGATTTCTTAACCGTAATTGACGCGCGATCGCGTGGGTCGCTTCGAGATTGGTTTTAAAAATGGTTTCTTCGAGATTTCGGTGCCCTACGAAACCGCCGGTATTGACATCGATGGTGGTCATGGCCTCTGTTTGGTCGACGATTAAATAGCCGCCCGATTTCAGATCGACCTTGCTTTGCAGTGCGCGATCGATCTCGTCTTCAGCCGAATAGAGATCAAGGATTGGCCGCTCGCCGGGATAGTGTTGCACTTTGGGTAACAACTCGGGGGTAAATTCCTTGACAAACTCAGATACGTGTTCGAGTGTTTCTTGTGAGTCGATGAGCACGCGCTCGGTGGCATCCACCGAGATATCTCGGATCGACCGCAGCACCAAGGGCAGATCTTCGTAGATCAAGGCCGGCGCCGCCGCCGTTGAGAGGCGTTGCTGCAGCGACTCCCACAACCTTTGCAGAAATGACATGTCACGTTGAATGGCGTCAACCGTCGCGCCCTCGGCCGCGGTGCGAATGATGTAGCCACCTTCGCCGCGCAGTTGCGATTGAAAGGTGGACATGTCGATCGTTTCGACCATCTCGGTCATCGATGACAAGCCTGGCGCCAATGAGGTGACGATGCTTTCCAAGCGGGTTCGCTCTTCCTCGTTTTCGATCCGCTGGGAAATCCCAATCGCGTTCGATTCCGGCATAAACACGAGATAGCGCGAGGGAATACTGATTTGGGTGGTGAGTCGAGCGCCCTTTGTGCCCAATGGATCCTTAGTGACCTGCACGGGCAGTTGTTGCCCTTCTTCAATGAGATCGGTGATCGTGGGCTGCACTTCATCGTTGTCCTCAGAGCCGTTGGGACGCGCGATATCGTTGGCATGTAAGAACGCCGTGCGCTCGAGGCCAACCTCTAAAAATGCGGCACCCATCCCCGGCAGCACGCGTGACACCTTGCCCATGTAAATGTTGCCAACGAGTCCGCGGCTGCGCTCGCGCTCGATGCTGACTTCCTGCAAGACGCCATTTTCGATGGCGGCGACGCGGGTCTCATGCGGCGTAACGTTGACCAGAATTTCTTGTGCCATACGCGAGAACTACTGCGTGGCGATCCTGGATCGGGGCCGCCGCGACGGGGTAAAAATGAGTTAATTCAATAACGTGTCGAGGATTATTCGATTATAGCGAGCGGCGTGCACCAAAACCTAGCAAAATCGCCAACTTGCGAGAATGCTCACAGCTAAAAAAAGGCCCATGATCACCGCGGATCGAGCGTATAATCGCCCGCCCCATGCTCGGCGAATACTCCACCGAAACGCTTGCTGTGATCCTCGCGACCAGCGACGGCAGCGATCTGAAACCCCTTGCGGACCGTCGCGCCTGCGCGGCAATGCCTTTTGGGGGGAGCTACCGGATCATCGATTTTGCGCTAACCAACTGCCTGCATTCCGGGGTGCGGCGTACGATGGTGTTAACCCAATATCATTCCTTGTCACTGCAAAATCACTTGCGTGATGGGTGGTCGATTTTCAACACCGAATTGGGCGAATTCATAACCCCCGTGACACCGCCGATCAGCCCGGATGAAACTTCGGTTTACACCTCACCGGGTAGCGCCTTGTTTCGCAACCTCTATTTGTTCCAAGGGGTCACCGAGCAGAACATTCTGGTGATCTCTGGCGAACAAATTTACCGCATGGATTATGCGGCGATGTTGCGCTTTCATATCGACAAGGGCGCTGATGTCACCATTGCCGCCGTTGATCGAGAAGATATCAACGGCGCCGAATTCGATGCGGAATTGCGTTGCGAAATAGATAAGGTCGTCGCCATTAATCGCTTCAACCGCGAAAATCTGGACGAAAAATCGCGTTTACCGATGGGGGTCTACGCATTTAGCCGAGATTACTTAATCGAGATCTTGCAACGGGCTGGCGCCGACGGCGTGAAAGCCGTCGATATTGATGGCCTGGTGATGAATCACCAGGCGCCAGACGACACCATCAGCGTCTATGAATTTGGTGGCAGCGTCGGGCGGGTTTCGCAGGATCGCTATTGGCGCCAGCTCGACTCGCTTGATCATTACTACCAAGCGAACATGGATCTGCTGGAACTTGATCCACGCCTGGATCTTTATCAAGTGTCCTGGCCGATCCGCACGCATCAGACCCAACGTCCGCCAGCGCGAACCGTACCCGGCCGCTCGGACAACGAAGGAATTTGCGTAAATTCAATTGTATCTGGCGGCACCGTGATAGCCGGTGGTGGCGTCAATCATTCCGTGCTGGGCAATCGCGTTTATATCGACGATGGCGCGACGGTGGAGGAGAGCATTTTGTTTTCCGATGTTCGCGTCGGCGAAGGCGCGCAGTTAAGGCGCTGCATCTGCGACCGCGGCGTTGTGATCCCGGCAGGCGAGCAGATTGGTTTCGATGCTGCCATTGATCGCAAGCGCTTTCATGTTACCGACGAGGGCGTTGTGGTGATCCCGGTCGACCATGTTTTTGAGGCACCTGAATCGTAAGCTTCGAACCGTCGTGGCACGTGCATTCGCGTCGGCCTGTGGTTTGACTGAAGAACGAAAGCGGTCCCAGGGTAAGGCTGTGCGCTTACCGTGTGAATCCGTGGCCGCGATCCAAAAGACTGCCTCGATCTCTGTTCTGAAAAACAACGCCCAATTCGACGCGTTAGAGCGCGCCCATCTCTTCCATCTGCTCGACTATCGATTCCGCCATCACACGGTAGCCGGCGGCATTGAGATGAATCGGATCGGATTTGTATTTAGGCTGTCGCAAAAGATTTCCTAGAAGCTTCTCGACAAGCACGACGTTATGTTCTTCTGCAAGCTCCTTGTAGAGTGGCGCTACTTTCGAAAACAGCTTCTTCTCTGGCACCCCGATCAACAAGATCTGAATACCCTTGCCCTGGGCCAAAGTAATCATCGCCGCTAGATTAGATTTGGTTTGTGTTCGTTCAACGTTGCGGAGAATGTCATTACCGCCTTCTAAAAGAATCAAGAAATCGGGATTAGTGTTCTCCAGCACGCTTGCGAAACGCGCCAACCCTCCGGCCGTTGTTTCTCCTGACACGCCGGAGCCGATCACTTCCAAGCCGCTCAGCTCGCCCAGCACCGAGGGGTAGCTATCTTCACTCGTTGCGCCCACACCCACCGTTAAGCTATCGCCGAAAGCCAATATCGTGCCGTTATCGGGAATACGTTCGAGATCTTCGGACCCGCATCCATTCAGCGTTAGCGCGACGATAAAGAGGAGGAATTTAGCGATTGGATTTCTCCGGATTCTAAAAGGGGTCAGAGCCCTTTTTCGCGGGTCTGCCACGTCGAGCGTAGCCAAGCTTGCGGCCGATCATACTCTCAATCTCTCTACGAAAACGATCAGAGCCAAGCGGTGTACCGGATTCCAAATGCGTTCGGATACTATCGACGTCGCGTTCTTTAACTAATCCTTCAAACAAGCGCCCATATATTTTCTGGCGCTCGATCGCCGTTGTTCCGAGGTTTCGATAACCCTGTGAATCGACCAGCCACTCATGTGTTTCACCCCTCGCGTTGCGACGGAAACTGGACCAACGATATAGCCCTGCCTCTAGGACCATCCCTGCTCGCACCGGATTGAGTTCGATATAGCGGGAGCACACGAGAGCGTAGCGCTCTGAGTCGACCACGCTACCTTTATGCCGACCTTCCCAGAGGGTTCCTGAGCGTTTGTAGGTGTGATTCACGTATGTCACGTACTTGCTTCCAAGGTGCTGCAAAACGCGGCTGATGGACGACTCGTCATGTGGCGTCATCAGTAAATGCACATGGTTGGTCATGAGCACGAACGCGTGCACTGCGCAGCCGTAACGCTCCGCGCTTTCTCGCAGAAAGCTCAGATAAGTCGCATAGTCGCTATCGTCAAAAAATACAGCTTGGCGATCATTACCGCGCTGGACGATATGGGCAGGAACGCCCGGGACATAACATCGCCGTTTCCTTGGCATGTTGTAACCTCCTTGTTGGTTTTGTTGGTAGATCCTTTACCAACGCAAAAGAACGAAAAGGGCTCTGACCCTGAAGGATCCCCATTAATTATCGGTTGAAGAAAGCATTGTTGGCCAACATGTCTCGGTGTTTGTCAGCGATTTCAAATTGTCTGGTATCAAAATTCACTCGGTTGTCGTGTAGAGCCCGTCGGCCCAGATAAATAATCG
>JBCCEV010000004.1:0-49008 GCA_039030125.1 Pseudomonadota bacterium
AGCAACAAAAGCTCCTTGCTCTCCAGGAAACACCAATTGAGAACCGCCCGTCTGAGGCTGAAGATGATGCGCAATGCCGCATTGCACGATTCCCAGTGACGCTTGCAGACGTACCTAAATTTGAAAACATGAATGATGTTGCTGTGAACGTCTTTGGTTATGAAGACAAAGTCGTCTTCCCTCGCCTGCTTTCACGATATTCTCATTGGAAAACTCAAATTGATCAGCTAATGTTGCAAGACGGGGAACGATGGCACTATGTCTGGATCAAATCTCTCTCACGACTCGTCTCAAAGCAGTATAACAAGCACGGACACATGTTACATATCTGCCGTTATTGTTTACATTGTTTTCAAACTGAAGAGATCCTCCATTCGCATATCGAACGATGCAGTCATCACGGTGCTCAACGCGTGTACCTACCAGAAGATAACGATATCAAAGGACGCGATCACATGTACGAATGATTGGTGAGTACGCGCACCGGGTCAATCGGCTCTTGGGTGGGGCCGGCGGTGATCAACACTCGGGTTCCTGCAAGCTCGCCGCCGATGAGCGCGTGCTCAAGCGCGCTGACGATTTCGGGCGCCTCGCTCATACGCCCCGGCCCCGTTTCACCACAGGCTTGGTCGCCGGCGCCGGGACCAATGACACCGATCCCCCGCGCGCTCAGCGTTGCCAGGTTCTCTTGAGTGGCAGGATGCGAATACATCTGGACATTCATCGCCGGGGCCAGAAAAACGGGCGCCCTGGTCGCGAGGCACACGGTAGCGGCCAAATCATCGGCCTGACCATGGGCTAGACGGGCGATGAAGTTGGCCGTGGCAGGTGCGATCACCACGGCGCTCGCCCAGCGGGCTAACTCGATATGCCCCATCGCCGCTTCCGCTCGCGAATCTAGCAGATCGGTCGAGACCGGCTGTCCGGAGACCGCCTGAAACGTCAACGGTTTCACAAACTCCTGGGCGGCGCCGGTCATCACCACTCGAACTTCGGCGCCGGTATCACGAAGCCGGCGGACAACATCGGGCGCCTTGTAAGCGGCGATCCCTCCGGAAACAACCAGCAGAATATTCTTGTTCCGCAGTACACCCACCAATGCGATCCACGGCTGAAATGAAAGTAACCCATTGTAACCGAACGGTTTAGCTGCTTTATACTCACCCTATCTCAGATCACGCTGCAAGGAGGCAGACCGATGAGTATCAAGGATTGGCCTGAGAGCGAACGGCCGCGAGAAAAACTATTTAACCGTGGGGCGACAGCCCTCTCCGATGCCGAGCTGTTGGCGTTATTTCTCCGCTCCGGAAGCCGCGACGGTGACGCCGTCTCGATTGCCCGGACACTGCTGCGCGCCTACGGTGGCTTGCCGGGTGTGCTTGAAGCCCCCCGCCCCGTCCTGACGCAAATACCCGGAGTAGGGCAGGTCACCTACGCCAACCTGCAGGGCGCGCTCGAATTAGCACAGCGCTACACCTTGACTGAACTTAAGAAAAGCTCGGTGTTTCATGCACCTCATGATGCCAAGCGCTTTGTTCTCTCAAAAATGAGGGGCTATCAACGGGAGGTCTTCGCCTGCCTTTTCCTCGATACGCGCCATCGGTTGCTGGCCTATCGTGAGTTGTTTTTTGGGACCCTCAACGCGGCACCGGTCTACCCACGGGAAATCTTGAAGATGGTCATCAAGGAGAACGCGGCGGCCGTGATCCTGGCTCATAATCACCCCTCCGGTGAGGCGGAAACGAGCGCCGCAGACCTCTCCATCACAGTAAAAATACAACAAGTGCTGGATCTCATTGACGTTGCCGTGCTCGACCACCTAATTGTCGGCCACGCGAGCGGTATTATCTCGCTCGCCGAGCGCGGCGAACTTGGCAGTCCGGCGGCAGTCGGCTAGAATCGCGCGGCTCGAATTTACTAGTAGGATCAGCGCCATGGCCAGGGTTTGCCAAGTGACAGGAAAACGCCCTGTGGCGGGAAACAACGTTTCCCATGCCCACAACAAGACCCGTCGGCGATTTTTGCCGAATCTACATTCGCACCGTTTCTGGGTGGCCAGCGAGCAACGCTGGGTGCGCCTTCGCGTCAGCGCCAAGGGTCTGCGGATCATTGATAAACAAGGTATCGACGCGGTGCTGAAAGATATCCGTGCCCGCGGCCAGAAGGTTTAATCATGCAAGAGAAAATCAAACTCGTTTCGAGCGCCGGTACCGGCCACTACTACACCACCACAAAAAATAAACGGACTCATCCAGACAAGATGGAAGTGCGCAAGTACGACCCGGTGGTCCGCCAACACGTCGCCTACAAAGAATCCAAGATTAAATAGCGTTACCAGGCGGCGATTACCCAACAGTGGTCGCCGCGAATCACCCTCATGTTGGCATCGTCGCTGCGCGGTAGCCGCTGAGCGAGTCCGCAAATTCAGCGAGCGCCTGCACGCCAGTCGCCTCAGCTTGTTCACACCATTCCTGCAAAGCTGCGAGAAGACGCTCCGGCGAGGCGTTGCGCTGCTCAAAGATTGCTTGTAAGCGCACTCTGAAGTCGTAGACACGGGCCAGCGCCTGACTGGCATCGAGCGCGCAATTGAGCTGCGAGCGGCGCCGGTCAGTCATCCGGATCTCGGCGCGCATGATCAGGCTCTTCGCCGGTAGGAGATGCCGCCGCACTTCGCTGGCGGCATCGGCTAACTCTTCGTGGTAGACGCGCCGGGCGACATCGCGTGCGTAATCCGACATCACGTGCAAGCGGTGCGTGAGTACACCGCTGAGCGCATCGAAATCCCATTTGTCGGCAACCTCGGCGCTCGCAATCTCAACCTGCCGGGGACGTTGATTTTTGGTCAAAATCCTCGCTAAGCCACATAGACTTAATAATCGTAGGTAGGCCCAACCCAAATCGAATTCCCAGCGGCGCACCGAAAATTTCGCCGAGTTCGGAAAAGCGTGGTGGTTGTTATGAAGTTCTTCACCGCCAATAAACGCGGCCAGCGGAGCGAGGTTGGTCGACGTATCTTCGGTCTCGAAATTCCGATAGCCGTAGCAATGACCGGCACCGTTGATGATGCCGGCTGCGAACACCGGGATCCAGACCATCTGCACCGCCCAGATCGTGATCCCGATCGCCCCAAAAAACAGCACATCCGTCACCAACATCAGGGCGATACCCAGCGTTCCACCCCACAAGCCGTAAACGCAACGTTCAACCCAATCATCCGGAGTACCGTGTCCATAACGCTCGACCACGCGCGAATCATCGGCGCCGTCGCGATAAAGCTCGGCACCTTCCAGCATTACGGTCTTGATCCCGAATACCTTCGGGCTGTGGGGATCGCCCTGTTGCTCAACAAAGCGATGGTGTTTGCGATGAACCGCCACCCACTCCTTGGTTTGCATCCCGGTCGATAACCACAGCCATAATCGGCAGGCGTGCGCTACTGCCGGGTGCAGCTCGACGGCTCGATGCGCTTGATAGCGATGCAAATATAAGGTTACCGAAATGATCGTTAGGTGGGTGAACGTCAACGCGACGAGCAAATATCCCCACCACGGCAACGGTAATAGCCCTGATCCGCTCATTAAATTGCCTCACTTGCACAGGAACTCACACCTTAGCAGCCTTTCGCGGGCTCGTTAGACGCGCAACGTAAACGATCATCAAAACCGCTTCTTGGATTTCTCGAGGCCGCAAAGAATAATAGGCCATGCTCGGTGATGAATTGATTGTCGCACACGCATTGGCGCGCAATTACGGCCGGTTAAGCGCGCTGCGAGACGCTTCACTAACCATTCGTCGCGGCGAGAGTTGGGGATTGCTGGGTTTAAACGGTGCTGGCAAATCAACGCTTATGAAAATTCTTGCCGGCCTTCTGGCACCCGATCAGGGGACGGTCGAGATCTGCGGCCGCGCGATCGGTGAAAACCGCCGGGCCTGCCAAGCGCGACTCGGCTATTTACCCGAAACGCCGCCCCTGTATCTCGAATTCTCGGTTGATGATTACCTGGCGAGCTGCGCGCGGATCCGCGGCTGCGAGCGGCGCCGCATTGCGAGCCTGGTGGATCGCGCCAAACAACGGTGCCACCTTACCGAGGTTGGAAAACGCCGGATTGGCTTGCTCTCCAAGGGTTACCAACAACGAGTGGGCATCGCCCAAGCCTTAGTGCATGAACCGGAGGTACTGATCCTCGACGAGCCCACGGCTGGACTTGATCCTCAACAAATCGACGAGGTTCGCCAACTCATTAATGAGCTTCGCAAGGATTGCGCGCTACTGATTTCCTCGCACGTGTTGCAAGAGATCACCAGGATCAGCTCCCACGTCGCGGTGCTTCATTTGGGTGAATTTCGACATCAGGGGCCGAGCGAGGAGGCGCCCTCGTTGGAAGTTCGTCTCGGTGCCTCCCTTGATGAAGCGCAATGCACACTGCTCGGTAACCTTGACGGCGTTATCGGCCTCACGCAAAACGCGCAGAGATTGCGCTTGAGCTGCCAAGATCCTGCCACGCTCGCTCCCCGGGTTGCGGCGTTCGTCGTTCAACAAGGGTGGCCACTGCTCGAGCTACAGCGCGCGCAATCCGATTTGGAGCGCTTGTTTTTCGAACTGACCGGCGTTGTGCGCACCTGATGCTCGCGATTCTAGAAAAAGAACTGAAAGGGTGGTTCGCCCAGCCCGTAGCGTGGTTGATTTGTGGTTTCACGTTGGCGTTAATGGCCTACCAGTTCTTGGTGCAAATCGAGTTGTTTTTTTCGCTGGAGACACGCCTAAAACAGTTAGCTGAAGCACCTGGTGTGTCCCAGATCATTGCCGTACCGACCGTTGGCGCAGGCGCCGCGTTGATCCTTTTCTTAGCCCCATTGCTAACCATGCAAACCTTCGCCGGCGAGCGCCGCGGGAAGACCTTCCCATTGTTTTTGGCCAGTCCTGTCTCGGCGTGGGAAATGGTTCTTGGTAAGTTCTCAGGGGTGCTGAGTATTTTTGTGTGTCTGTGGTCCCTTGTCGCCCTAATGATCGCAACGCTGGCCGTCGGAACGACCCTTGATTGGTGGTTATTGGCAAGCGCGCTGGCGGCGCTGCTGTTGCTCACGATGGCCTATGTCGCCATTGGGATCATGACGTCCTCGCTGACCTCCCAGCCCCTGATCGCAGGGATTAGTGCGCTCAGCATCGGGTTGGGCTTATGGCTGATCGACTGGACCCCAGGACTCCAGGACGACCCAGGCGTTCTAGCGCTGTTATCCAGCGCTACCCACTTTCGCTCATTGGCGAGCGGGATCGTCGAAGCGAATGACATTATCTACTTCCTGGCGATAGCGATCGCCGCCTTGGTGACGGCGATCTGGCGCGTGCACGGCGAACGGGAAGTCTTTTAGGCGTGCGGCAATCTCGCAAGCGTTGGTTATTTTATTTGTGGCCGTTGGTGATCGTCCTGGCCCTCGCCCTAACCTTGGCCGCGTCGAGCAAGACCACCATGAGTCTTGACCTCACACGCAACCATCGTCACAGCCTCAGTGATGCCAGTCTCAAGCTGCTCGCATTACTGGAGGGACCCGTCTCGATCATTTGTTATTTGCGCGCCGATTTAGAAACCCGTCAGCGTGTTCTCAGTTTTGTCACCCGTTACCAGCGCGCCTATTCGGAGCTTGAATTCCGATTCCTCGACGTCGTAGCGGTGTCCAGCGAGATTGAGAAGGGCCAAATCAAAGAGGGCGAGTTGCTGGTTAATTATCGTGGCCGGCAAGAACGCGTCAGCGAACTCACCGAGAGCGCGCTGAGTAATGCATTGGCCCGTTTGGCAGGCGGTGAAGCACCTTGGATTGCATTTGCCGCCGGACATGGCGAGCGCCTGCTGGATGGCTCCGCCAATCACCACTTGGGTAACTTCGGCGACACATTAATTGATCGCGGCTTCAAGGCGCTACCGCTCGACCTGGCCGGCACTGTTGGGATCCCGAACAACACCATGCTGCTGGTGATCGCGAACCCAGCGATCAATTATCCAGCTCGGGTCAGAGACAGGATTTCAAAGTACTTAAGCAATGGTGGCAACTTGCTGTGGTTAGCCGAACCTCAATCGCTCGATGGCAACCGTTTTATCGGCGAGCAATTCAATCTCCGCTTGGTGCCCGGTACGATTATCGATCCCGCAGCCCAGGCGCTGGGGGTCAAAAACGCGGCGCTGACTGTGATTTCGAGCTATCAAAAGACCGCTATTTTCGCCGATTTCAATCTGCGTACTTTGTTTCCCTACGCGACGGCCGTGAGTGTCGACGACCATGACGATTGGTCGCATCACACGATCCTGAATACCGGTAAAGGCGCGTGGAACGAGATCGGCCCTATCGAAGATCAGGTCGCGCGTGATGCCGCCGGAGAAGATAGCCGGATTTTCAGCCTTGGTGCGCTTTTTGAGCGCCAACTTGCGACGAAAACACGCCCACAGCGTGTCGCCGTGGTCGGTGACGCCGATTTCCTCTCAAACACCTGGATCGACAATGGCGGCAACCGACAGCTTGGATTGCGCTTGGTCGAGTGGTTGGCAACGCGCGATGAGTTAATCGATATTCCGATGATTGAGACGCCCGACAATCAACTCACGCTGAGCCAATGGCAGGCCGGAACCATCGCTATCGTTTTCTTAGTGGTTCTACCGCTGTTGCTCGTCAGCAACGGCGTACGCTTATGGTGGCGGCAGCGCCATGCCTGAACTTCCTGAGGTTGAAACCACACGGCGAGGTGTGGAGCCCTTGCTGGTGGGACGCACGGCAACTGAGGTCCACGTGTTCGAGCGCCGGCTACGCCAGCCGGTGAGCCGCGGGCTCGCCAAGGCCTTACAAGGCCAACGCTTGATGCAAATATCCCGGCGTGCAAAATACCTATTGTTCGGATTTGAAACCGGCACCCTCATCTCGCATCTCGGTATGTCCGGGACCCTGCGGGTCGTCGATCAAAAGCTGCAACGCCAGACCCATGACCATGTTGACATTACATTCGACGATTCACGGATTTTACGGTTTCGCGATCCCAGACGTTTTGGACTGATGCTGTGGACCGCTAACGATCCTTATCAGCATCGCCTGCTTGCGCCCTTGGGCCCCGAGCCGTGGGATCCCGCATTCAGCGCGCGTTATCTAAAACAACGTGCCGCCCAGCGCACGACCGCGATAAAAAATTTCATCATGGATGCCCACACTGTGGTCGGGGTCGGCAACATTTACGCGAGCGAGTCATTGCACCGGGCTGGGATTAACCCCCGGCGTAAGGCAGGTAGCGTGAGTTTAGCGCGCTATAGCCAGTTGGTGGTCCACATCCAGGCCGTTTTAGAGGCCGCGATCAAGGCAGGAGGCACGACACTGCGCGATTTCGTTAACAATGAGGGAAAGCCCGGATACTTCCGCGCAAATTTGCGCGTTTATGATCGCGCCGGTGAGCCCTGCCTCAGTTGCGGCACGGCGATCCGCTCAATTGTTATCGGCCAGCGTTCAACCTATTACTGCCCGCGTTGTCAGCGCAGCTAGTCGCCTTCACCAGACGTCCCAACCACCTTCTCCGCGCTTGTCGCTAGCCGCACTGGCCGCCCCTGTTTTCTTTGACCAAGTCACCACATGCATGTTGCCGTAATTGCGGCTGCGCTCTTTCAGAACATGCCCGCGTCCTTGCAGCGCGGTCTGTTCCTGCGCGCTGAATCCGTTTTTCTCGAACTGCAATTCGTCCGGTACATATTGGTGATGGAAGCGCTTGGCATCGACGATTGCCTGCGCATCACCACCCATGGCGAACTCGAGCGTGCCGATAAGCACCATCGAAATAATCCGACTACCTCCCGGCGTCCCGATCACGGCCACGCGGTCATCGTCGACCAAGAACGTCGGGGTCATACTCGAAAGCGGCCGCTTGCCCGGCGCGATCGCGTTCGCTTCCGCGCCAATTAGCCCATAAGCGTTAGGCGTGTAAGCCTTGGCTGAAAAATCATCCATTTCATTGTTCAACAGAACACCGGTGCCCGGTGGCACAAACGTGGCCCCGAAAGGGTAGTTGACGCTGAGCGTGGCGGCGACCAAATTGCCGGCGGCATCGAATACCGAGAAGTGCGTGGTATCCGATCCCCGCGGCGCATCGATGGGCGGCAATTCGGCACTTATTCCCGCGCGTTCCGGTTTGATTCGCTCCGCCCATTGCCGGGCGCGCTCGTCACTGGTCAACCAGGCCACTGGGACGTCGATAAAATCCGGATCGCCAAGGAACTGCGCGCGGTCCCGATACGCGTGCCGCATGGCTTCGGCGGTGAAATGGATCCGGTCAATGCGTGTGCTATTGGCGTAATCGAAGCGTTCAAGTATTTTCAGCGCTTGTATCAAGGCCACGCCTCCCGAGGAGGGCGGCGGCGCGGAGATCACCTTGAGATCGTGGAAACGACCTTCCAACACGTCGCGCTCGACGATCGTGTAACTCGCAAGATCATCCAAGGTCCAAATGCCGCCAGCAGCGCGAGTACCCGAGACCAATCGTTGTGCTAACTCCCCGCGGTAGAAACCATCATGGCCTTGGGCGGCTAGTCGGCCTAAGGTCTTTGCCAAGTCCGGTTGCTTGATTATCGCCCCCGGCGCTGGCGCCGCGCCTTCTTTAAGGAATATTTCGCTACCGTCCGGACTTGCCGAAAAAGCTTGGGCGCGAAAACCTGCCATGCGGCTATACCGCGGGCCGATGGCGAATCCCTCGCGCGCCAGACGAATCGCCGGGGCCAGCGTGTCCGAGAGACTCAGTTGTCCGTAGTTATTCTGAATATGTGCCAACGCCGCCGGTAATCCTGGGATCCCCGCTGCCAGCGGACCGTTGAGCGAGGCGCTGCGCACGAACTCACCGTCATCGTCCAAATACATATCCCGGCTGGCCTCTTGCGGCGCGGTCTCGCGCCCGTCGACCATGGTGGCAAAACCATCGGCTTCGCGATGGAGGAGAAAAAAGCCGCCTCCGCCGATCCCGGATGCGTAAGGTTCGACAACAGCTAAAGCGGCCGCGACGGCAACTGCCGCATCGAACGCATTGCCGCCCTTTTCGATAACTTCGCGACCGGCAGCGGTCGCGGCGGGGTGTGCGGAAGCGATAGCGTTTTGTCGTGGCTTCGCTCCTGACGCGCCAAGGGCGCCACCGTGCCATAGCAGCAAGCAAATAAATCCGACACGAACCCAGGAACTAGTCATTGACGACCTCCGTCTGCAAACGCTCAACTTTCGCTAGCAAAGTCTGGTGGCTTTCACGGTGCGCCGGATCTGGAATGATGCATTGGACAGGACACACTTCAATGCATTGCGGCTCATCAAAGTGTCCGACGCATTCGGTACATTTACCGGGTTTGATTAGGTAATGATCGACCCCTTCGTAAATTGCTTCATTCGGACACTCAGGCTCGCAGACATCGCAGTTGATGCATTCAGCATGAATCAACAACGCCATTTTTTGCTAACCCTTCGCAGTGCCTAGCCGCTCACTTAAAGCAGCTTTGACTCGGGGATGCACGAACTCCGAGATATCGCCACCAAGCTTTGCGATCTCACGGATCAGCGACGACGAGATATAGGTAAATTGCTCCGAAGTCGGGAGAAAAATCGTGTCGGCCTCGGGAATTAGCTTGCGGTTCATGCCCGCTAACTGAAATTCATATTCAAAATCCGAAACCGCGCGCAGCCCACGCAGAACGACTTGTGCGTTTCGCTCTCTCGCGAAGTCAGCCATTAAGCCATCAAAACGGGCAACGCTCACGTTGGCAATATCACTGAGGACGTCACGTGCTAGCGCCATGCGTTCGTCAGTCGAAAAGGCCGTATTCTTGGCCGTGCTTCCCGCGACCGCGACGATCAATTGATCGAACATCGGTGCCGCCCGATTCACAATGTCTTGGTGCCCCCTTGTGATCGGGTCAAAAGTTCCTGGATATATGGCAGTCGTGGTCAAAACTATCCCCTCGGCTGTTCTCTACTATCGGCATTCAGCGCGGCATTTCAAGTAGTGCGTAACTAACCTGCTTCGTGACACCTCGCTTGGCGATCTCCCACGGTGCGACGAGGAGGTCATCACCTTTGCTTTGTTCAACATAAATCCGTGTGTGCGAGGCCACCCAACCGCTCCCCAAAGCTTCCAGGCTTTCCGGGAGTAGGTTTGCGGAGAAGGGTGGGTCGAGAAAAACGATGTCGTAAGGTCTAGCGTCACGGCGTAGCCAATCGCTGGCGGCGCTATGGTATATCACTGCGTTGATAGCACCTAATGCCGCCTTTGCGGCATAAAGTTCCGCAATGGCCAATTCGTCGTTATCGACAAAATCCACCTGTTGCGCCCCGCGTGAGAGCGCTTCGAAACCCAACGCGCCACTGCCGGCAAAAAGGTCAAGGCATGTGGCGCCGTGGACGTACGGCGCGAGCCAATTGAACAGCGTTTCCCGGACGCGATCAGGGGTTGGACGCAGCGACTCCCGGCCGACGATATTTAAACGCCGTCCGCGCCACTGTCCGCCCACTATCCGGACGGAGGACTCCCCGCGCCCGCGACTCACGGTCGCGCGCTTGGCGCATCCCCACCCACCGAAATCGTGGCAAAAACGCTCGGATTTAGCCTTCGCTTAAAAGCGTCCACAACCTGTTCTTTGGTCACGGCAGCCACTTTGCCACTAAACGTCTCAAGGTAATCAAGTGGCAAGTCGTAGAAGCCGATGACGCCAATGTAATCGGCCAGCTTTGAGTTACTGTTGATGCGCAGCGGGAAGCCGTCGATGAGGTTCTTCTTAGCCTGCGCGAGTTCGTCATCGCTAGGACCGTTTTCGATGAAAGCGGCAATCGTTTCGTTCATCACGCGAGTCGCCTCAGCGAGCTGCGAGCCGTCGGTTTGCAGCGAAGCGAGAAACGGTCCGCGATCTTGCATGGGAACAAAACCGCTGCGCGCTCCATAGGAAAGACCGCGCTTCTCGCGGATCTCCTTGAATAACAGCGACACCAACGCGCTGCCGCCGAGCACATGGTTGCCGACCAAGAGAGGAAAGTAGTCCGGATCTCCCCGCTTGAGGCCCGGCGCGCCCATGCGCAAATGGCTTTGAATGGAAGGAAAAGAGAGATGTTGGCTTACCGCCTCCTCAAGGTCGGCGACCGCCGGGATTGGCGGCGCGGCGGCGCCTTTCGGGAGTTCAGCCAGCATTTGCTCGGCTAATTTTTCGGCCCGTGATTGATCGATACCGCCGACGATCAGTACGTGCGCGTTTGCCGCAACGTAGTATCGTTTGTAGAACGACTCAATGTCTTGTTTGCTGATTTGACTGACCGATTCGAGATCGCCACTGGGCGGGTTGCCATAGGGGTGATCACCATAAATCATGCGATAGTATTCGCGATCGGCGAGCGCTCCAGGAGACTGTTCCACGCGTTTTAGCGCGTTCTGGGCGCGAGACTTCAAACGATCTATTGCGGGCCCATCGAAACGCGGTTTGCTCAAAGCGAGCGCGGCCAGGGCGAGCGCTGGATCCGCATATTTCGGATCGGACAAAGTCCGAATTGAAATATCCGCGGTGTCGCGCCTTGCGCCTACCGACAAACGCGCCCCGGTATCAGCCATCGCCGCATTAAAGCCGTTACTGTCCAGATCGCCAGCGCCTTCCTTAAGCAGGCCGTTGACCAAATTGGCGACGCCGCCGGCGCCGCCATCGCGCGCACTACCCGCGGCAAACAAGACGCGCACGTCAATCATTGCAATTTCGGGAGATTTGACGAAAAGCACGGGCGTCCCAGCAGCTGTCGTCCAGCGCTTTATTTCCGGTGCGGCACTGGCCGTGCCGAGTGTGATCAGTAGCGTTGCGGTGCTGAGGAGCTTGAAGGTGTACCGAACCGCGGTTGCGCCAATCATGACTGCTCCTCCGGCAGCAGATGCGTGACGGTGAGGCCATTACGGATCAAATACTTTTTTGCCACCGCTCGAACTTGCTCGGCGCTAACGGCCTCAATCCGCTGCACGTATTCGTCCTTCAACCGCCAATCCAATCCTGCCGTTTCAAGAAATCCAATCACCATGCCCTGGAAGAACATTGAGTCGAGCTCGAATACGCTTTCGGCAACCACTTGGGTCTTTACGCGTTTAAGCTCTTGGTCATCGACCAACTCACTTTGTAAGTCAGTGATCTGCTCCAACAACGCTGCCTCCAAGGTTGCCATGTCGGTTTCACCGCGCGGTGTTGCCGTCATATAAAATAGCGTTTCCAACCGATCGGCGCCGTTATAGCCAGCGCCAACCTCCGTCGCGAGTTCCTGTCCTCTGACCAGATTGGTCGGTAGACGGGCGCTGCTGTTACCGTCAAGCAGCGCCGCCAGAACATCCAGCGCATAGACCTCCCACTCAGGGGCAGCCGGACTCGGAGTTGCCAAGGTCGGCGCCTTGAAGCCCATGAATAGATAAGGCACCTTGGCCGTCGAACTGACAACTTCAATCGTTTTTTTGCCGCGTTGCGCGACTTCTGGGCGCGACTTAGGGGGTGGGATCTCGCGGGCGGCAAGCTTGCCGAAATGCGTCTTGGCCGCCAAGTACGTGTCCTGCGGGTCGACATCGCCGACGACCACAACCACCGCGTTGTTCGGACCGTACCAGCGGTCGTACCAGCGTCGGACATCCGAGGCCTCTAGATTCACAAGATCAGCCTCCCACCCAATAATCGGTTGTCGGTAGGGGCTGGTTTGGTAGGCCACCGCGCGGGCCGCCTCCAAGGCCAACGCCGCGGGATTGTCATCGGTCCGCAGGCGTCTTTCTTCCATCACAACCTTCATTTCGCGGGCAAGCTCGTCGTCCTCGACCACGAGATTAGTCATTCGATCCGCTTCAAGCTCGAAGCTCAACGTTACATTCTCGGCCGCCCACTCCTGAAAGTAAGCGGTGTAATCACTACCGGTGAACGCGTTCTCGCGGCCACCATTAGCGGAAACAATCGCCGAAAACTCACCGTTATCAAGGTTTTTCGTGCGTTTAAACATCATATGCTCGAGCACATGGGAAACGCCTGTGATCCCGTCGTGTTCGTAACTAGAGCCCACCGCGTACCAAACTTGGACGACAGCGACCGGCGCCCGATGGTCTTCTTGCACAATGAGCTTGAGCCCATTGTCGAGTTCAAATTCGTGGGTTAGCGACGTGGACTGCGCGACAACAGTCTCGGCAGCCAGCAGCACGAAAACACCAAGCAAGGTCAAACGCACCAACATTTTTCTATCTCCTGGTTAGTGAAGGCTTCGACCAGCGTACTTATCAAGCGTTCCGAGAACGCCCGTTTATCGAAAGTGAGTGCTAGGATAGCGCATCGAAGTTTAACCCCGCATTCACTAAACAGCGCGCTTATGTTGGGCCGTCTCAAAGACTCTCTCGCCAAAACCCGCAATGGGTTGGTTGGCAAGGTCAAAGAACTTTTCTCGGCTGGAGCGACCATCGATCAGGCGGTTATCGATGATCTCGAAACCAGCCTCATCGCTGCCGACGTTGGGGTCGCCGCGAGCCAACAAATTATTGCCGCGGTTCAGGCTGCCAAAGCCAACGAATCACCCGTGGAACACATAAAACAAACGCTGGTGAAGCTACTTGCCCCAGTGGAGGCAGCCTTCGCGATCCCGGAGACCCACGAGGGTCCATTCGTGATCCTGGTGATAGGGGTCAATGGCGCGGGGAAAACCACAACCATCGCGAAACTGGCTCGCCAATTTCAAAAACAGGGTTTGAGCGTGCTGTTGGCGGCTGGCGACACGTTCCGCGCGGCTGCGCGCGAGCAACTTGAAACCTGGGGCGAGCGGCTCGCTATTCCGGTAGTTGCGCAAGACACGGGCGCCGATCCGGCATCGGTTTTATATGACGCCTGCGCCGCTGCTAAGGCGCGAGATCTCGATGTTGTGATCGCCGACACCGCGGGTCGTCTCCATAGTCACAGCCACCTCATGGAGGAGCTCACCAAAATTTCGCGCGTGGTCGCCAAAGCTGTTCCGAATGCACCGCACGAGGTCTTGCTCGTCCTTGACGGTACGATGGGGCAAAACGCGCTCGCGCAAGCACGCCAATTCAACGAAGCCGTCCCACTGAGTGGGCTTTGTGTTACCAAGCTGGATGGCACCGCCAAAGGGGGGATGGTCTTTGCGCTCGGCGAAGCGCTTGGTGTTCCAATCCGATTTTTGGGGTTGGGAGAAGGTGCTGACGACCTGCAGCCCTTTGTTGCAACACAGTTTGTTGAGGCCTTACTCAGCGATCTAGAAAACTCAACGGATGATTAGTTTCGATAACGTATCGAAAGCGTACACGGGTTCGCAGCAAGCCTTGCGCCGAGTCTCGATCGATATCGAGGAGGGCGAGTTCGTCTTTCTAACCGGCCACTCCGGGGCCGGGAAAAGTACCTTGTTGAAGCTGGTCGCGCTCATTGAACGGGCCTCGGCCGGCGACGTGATCGTCGATGGGCGTAACCTCGCTCGAATCGAAAAGCGGGCGATTCCGTTTTATCGTCGCGAAATTGGTTTTACGTTTCAGGAACACCGACTGTTAAGTGACCGTTCGGTGTTTGAAAACGTTTCGCTACCGTTGACCGTGGCGGGCTATCGCACCAGCGAAATTCAAAAACGCGTGCGCGCTGCACTCGACAAAGTCGGGCTGCTGAACCGAGAAAGAGCCTTACCGAAAGTGCTTTCCAGTGGCGAGCAACAACGTGTAGGTATTGCGCGTGCGGTCGTCAACAGACCAAAGATTTTGCTCGCCGACGAACCTACCGGGAACCTTGATCCAGAGCTGTCTTTAGAGATCCTCGCCCTGTTTGAGCAATTTAACGATGTTGGGGTGACCGTCCTCGTCGCCACTCACGACCTGGGACTCATCGATCGGCATCCGGCCCGCCGGATACGTTTGCGCGGCGGCGAAATCGAGGCATCACCATGAAGGGCCGGGCGCAGCAGGCCCGGCCCGCTGGCTCCGGTCAGTCGACACGGCGCTCACCGCTGCGCGAGCATGGTTTTGCAATCGCCAGCGCTTGGCGGGTGGTCATGCAGTACCGATTCACCACGGTCATGTCGATTGCGCTCATGACAATTGCGATTACGCTGCCAGGGCTGCTCTATGGCGCGGCGTCTACGCACCGAATGTTGGCCAATCAGTGGGCGAATAGCGGCGAATTCACGTTATTCATAAAACTCGGGACACCGCCTCCGGCAATCGACGCTTTGCAAACGCGTCTGTTAACCGAACCGCGGCTGAAAGCGGTGTATTTCATTGATCGCGCCTTGGCGCTCGAGGAATTACTCACAGAGTTACAGATCCCTAAACTCGCCATCGGCGACAGCAACCCTCTGCCCCACGCTCTGATCGCGACCCTTGCGAGCGACACCGATCCAGACCAAGCACGAACCATGGTTAAGGCGCTTTCCCAGGAGCCAATTGTTGATAGCGTGTCAGCCGATTTCGAATGGGTAGAACGGTTTCGCGCGCTCGGCAATCTGCTTGAAATCGGCGGCTTGGCCACGGCGGTGCTATTGGGGGTTGGTGTGGTTTTAATCGTGGGCGCCATGACCCGCACATTGGTGGACCAACGCCGCGAAGAAATTGATGTTTTGAAATTAGTGGGCGCCACCGACGGTTATATTGCGCGGCCGTTTCTCTACGCTGGAGGGGTCGAAGGGCTTGGTGCGGGGCTGGTGGCGGCATTATTGATGAGTGTCATCTTCTGGCTACTGGCACCGGCGCTTAACACCCTTTTGGGCGGTTATATCGACGGACCCGTGGGGCCGCTCGCCGCGCCCCCAGTTTTGTGGGCTGTGATGCTTGGCACCTTTGGAGGGCTCTTGGGGGCCTGGCTCGGGATCCGATTTCGACTCCGCGAGATTGACCAACTAATTGAAGATTAAGCTAAAGATCGAACTTTTTACGCCGTTAGCACTCCTATCTACAGAGTGCTAAAATAGTGGTCGCGTAAGAGGTTTGGTATGGCTAACGCTTTGAATTTACAAGTTCCTTCGCCGCTGGGCTCACTGGACGCCTACATCGAAGCGGTCGCTCGCTTTCCCCTGTTGAGTGAGGCCGAGGAGGCCGATCTGGCACGGCGGCTGCAGCGCAGCAACGATCTGGAAGCCGCTCGCCAACTGGTGCTCTCTCACCTACGTTTCGTTGTGCGGGTCGCGCGCGGCTATTCCGGCTATGGCCTGGCGCAAGGAGATCTTATCCAGGAAGGCAACCTGGGGTTAATGAAAGCCGTCAAACGCTTCGACCCTGAGCGAGGGGTGCGATTGGTGTCTTTTGCCGTGCACTGGGTCCGGGCTGAAATCCACGAATTCATTCTGCGCAACTGGCGGATCGTCAAAGTAGCCACGACCAAGGCGCAACGAAAACTCTTCTTTAACTTACGCAGCAAGAAGCAGGAGCTTCGGTGGCTAAACGCCGACCAGATACGTCAAATCGCTCAGGATTTAGGCGTGAGCGAGCGCGATGTACTGACGATGGAAGAGCGCCTGGGCGGTGCTGATGTCGGGTTCGAAGGCAATGGCGAGGGGGAAGAAGAGTGCAATGCTCCAGCCCTCTACCTGGAGGACCGACGCTTCGAACCTCAGGCTCTGTTAGAAAACCAGGAATCGCAGCGTCGCCGACACAGGGACTTAAAGGATGGCTTGGCTGAACTAGATGAGCGCGCTCGCGATATCGTCGTGAGTCGTTGGTTGGTCGAGCCTAAGCAAACCCTTCATGAGCTCGCCGACAAGTATGAGATTTCCGCCGAGAGGGTGCGGCAAATCGAGAAATCGGCGTTTGAAAAGCTGAAAGGGTGCCTCACCGCCTCCCCGGAACTACCTCAAACGGCGTGAAAGCGCGAACAGGTAGATGAGCAGGAATAACGCAAAATAATATTCCTGCGGTTCGCTATAGCGGATTTCGTAGGGAATTGCCGGCCACGCGAATAACTCCTTAAGCCGCTCCGGCATACGGATAGCGATCGCGAGCGCGGCGGCAACAAAACATTCGTGCGGTGGCCAAAACCAGCGGCCAAATTCGCCACCGGCAGTAGGCGGCTTCTTGCGCGCTACCAAGGGCACGATCAAACCGCCCACCAAGACCCATAGCTCAAGCAAAAGTCGCGGCTTTTGATCGAGCCAGCTGCTCATATTGTGCAGGTTTGTCTCTGCTTGATTGTTGAGCGAAAGAAACACCTCTGGTGTTTGCCAACCGAATAGATGTTGACCCCACGACAGTTCCTCCCCAGCAAAATAGAAACTCCCCACGGTCACCAATGTTATCCACGTTGCGACAGCGCGCGAGTGGCTGCGCCAGGCCAGCCGGCTTGCTCGGATTCCGAAATACAGCGCACAGAAAGCGACCACCGGCGTGGCGAGCTCGATTAAGCCTCGCTCCCCATCGATGTATTGGGAATAAAAGGTCGGATCTATAACCCGGATCGGCGCGATGATGAGTAATAACAGTGGCGGAAACCACAGCCACAGCCACAATGGGACGTCTACCGTCTGGCGCGCCGCTAACTCAGAGCGGCTGGCGCTCTCAGATCCAATAACGATCGAGTAGAAGAAGCGCAAAGATGCCGAACAAATAAGGGATGGAAAATTTAAAGGTTTCGAACGCCAATTGATCGTCGTGATCAAACTGCATGCGAACGGCATAGTAAAGGAAGCCCAGGTTCAAAACACTCGCGCCCACCAAATAAACTTCGCCCGCCATGTACGTCGCGTACGGGAGCATGGCAATCACAAAGAGCAAGATTGTATAGAGCAGAATTTGTTGGCGGGTGTAGTCGACGCCGTGAGTCACCGGCAGCATTGGAATTTTTGCGCTCGCGTAATCGTCACGCCGGTAGATGGCCAACGCCCAAAAATGCGGTGGCGTCCAAGCGAAAATAATTAAGAACAACAACAATGAATGTGGATCAAGGGAGCCCGTGATCGCCGTCCAACCCAACACCGGTGGTGCGGCTCCCGCGGCACCGCCAATAACGATATTCTGCGGCGTCGCATACTTGAGGTACATCGTGTAGATCACGGCATAGCCGATGAGGGATAGGAACGTCAAAATAGCGGTGAGTGTGTTGCTGAAAACGACGAGCAATGTCATCGATGTCAGCGCGAGCAGCAGCGCGAAAATCAACGCATGAATCCGCGATAGACCGCCTTGCGGCAGCGGCCGGTTCCTAGTGCGCGCCATCAAGGCATCGATGCGGTGTTCGGCGACATGGTTTATCGCCGCCGCTGAACACGCCGCCAGCCCGATCCCGAGGCTTGAGGCGGCATAAACCAGCCAGGATGCCGGAGCACCAGGGGCTAAAAACATACCAATAACCGCCGTAAAGACGATTAAGGACACCACGCGCAATTTGCACAGCGCCAAGTAATCGCGCCAGTCCCCTAGGGCCGGTTGATCAAGAGTCGTTTCGCTCATCGTCGTGTTGATACGTCGAGAAAAATAGTGCCGCCACGATTGACATCAGTAGCAGAGCAGCCACGCCATTGTGCGCCACAGCAACGTGCAGCGGCAGCCCGAGAACCACGTTAGAAACGCCTAACGCGAGCTGCGCGCCGAGCGCCACGAGTATACACCAGCCGCTGCGACGCACCCATGCGCGAGGCGAGCGCAGCGCCCAGAAAACAACAAAACACAGGTAGGAGGCAACAACCCCGGCGCCGATACGATGCGCAACCTGAATGGCCGTTCGGGAGGGTGAGTCCAACACCCCAAATTCGTAATTAATACCCAAGCCTCGCCACAAGACGAAGGCCTCCGAGAAATTCATGTTCGGCCACCAAGCGCCTTGGCATTTGGGGAAATCGGTACAGGCCAAAGCCGCGTAGTTGGCGCTTGTCCATCCGCCCAGGAATATTTGAAAGAAGACCAGCGCGAGGGCGACGATTAACAACGTGTTGATCGGTGTCTCAGGCCGATGCGACTTCCTCTCGTGCAACACATTCAACAATAACCAGCCCATGAGCGCGAAAATGAGCATGCCACCGAGCAGATGCGCGCTGACCACCAGCGGTTTGAGCAGCAAGGTGACTGTCCACATACCGAGCGCACCTTGGAATAGAACGACCCCAAGGAGCGCTGCAGCCAGTGGGCGCAGCCGCTGCCACCCGGCGCGCAGCCAAACCAGCGCGTTGAGAATGAGGATCCCCAGGCCGAGTACCGTGGCGATATAACGGTGCACCATTTCCTTCCTGGCTTTGCCGTACTCGAACGGCCGCGCGGCCAGCATTTCCTCCGCACCGGAAAGTTCGCCTTCGGATTCGACCAACAGCAACTCCCCATAACAACCTGGCCAATCGGGGCAACCTAATCCCGCATCGGCGAGACGAACCGAAGCGCCATAGGTAATAACGCCAAAGGTGAGTACGACCAACAAGGGAATGAGTACTCGCACGGCAATCACCGAATACGCGAAGCACGCAGCAGGCGCTTCAGATCCTTTTGAATGTCTCCGGGGCTGGTCTGCGCTGCATAGAACAAAGGAATTTGCCCGCGCCAATCAACAAGCACGTAGCCGGCACCGGCAAAGTCAGTTTGTGAGCGCAGGGCCGCTACCAACCAGTCGCGGGCCTTCTCGTCCACCACCGTATGAACGGCACGGCTCACGGCATCGGGCGCTGGACTAGCGGTCAAGAAACCTAACTCGGTGCGCGTCCCGTCATGACCCAAGGTACCCCTGATGTCGACCAACTTACCGATTCGATCGAGGCACTCACTGCCGCAGGTCGGCGCGGTGTAGAGCACTAGCCACTGTCCGACTGCAAGCGTGTTGTTGCTCAACGGTACTTTGCTGATTAACGCGCGCGCGTCGATGGTCGGATCAAGTAGCGTACCTCGATTTAACAGCTCAGCCGGACCATCCACCTTGTAGCTGCCGACCGACCACCATGCCAGCACAATCGGCGCAAGGAAGAGGATGATGAGTAGCAAAAGCTGCCACCGACCCTTGCTGCGCTCGGCCAGCGGCTCCACTTGATCGTCAATCATTTGAACGCTTCCACTGCGAGAGCACGAACAACAAAACCAATACCCCTGCCATTGCGAACCACTGCACGGCATACGCATGGTGGCGGGCGGCACCATTGCCCGGCGGTGACCAATCCGTCTCCAGCGCGATCGGGTTGTTGGCATCCAAATAAAGAACCAGCGGACTGAGGCCCGCTAAATCGAAGCGCTCGCTGAGATCAGAGAAATCGATGCGCTGAAGTCGCCACCGATCTTCGTTCATCTTTTCTATTTGCGCTGAATCGTCGTTGATAGCAATACCACTGGCCGGCGCTGGACCCAACCGACCCGTTAGTGTCGTTTGGCCAATGCGCTTATCCACTGCAGGGACCGTCGCGCGGTCGCTGGTGCTTGAAAGCCAACCACGATTAACCAAAAAACGTGCGCCACCGACCGTTTGGAATGGTTGCAGAACCTCGTATCCGGCGCGTGCGGCGCGGATCCGGTTATCGAGAAAAATCAACGGCGCCGACATTTCACCGCGCGCGCGGATAGCAATCCAATGTAGTGATCGCGGCTCCCCCGCTGGCAGTGCATCCAGATCCAGCGCTGGCTCCTGCAGGCGTTTTACATAAGTTTGATAACGTGCGTCTTTTTCAGCCGCACGAGACAGCTGCCATACCCCCAAACTACACAACAGCGCGAAGAGCACCAAGAATCCGGTGTATTTCGTCACCTGTGCGAGTTTCAAGTGCATTGCATTCTCACTCTGGTGGATAATTACACCCTGGCGACGCATTCGCCGATAACAGGGTAGGCCATTTCGTGACCGCTAAAATTGTAATCGCCGTCGTTTTCCTCGCCATTCTTGTGGCACTCGGCATCGCTTTCAAGAATTTGATGTTCGGCGACCGTAAAGACGATACGTCGACCGTTCGCGCGCTGACTTACCGCGTTGGGCTGTCGGTCGCGCTATTGATAGTGATTGTGGTCATGGCTTCACTGGGTTTGATCGAACCCAACCAATGATCTCAAGACCAATCCTTGGTCTTATTTTTTACGGCAGCGGCAGGGCGCCGGTTCAGATCCAATAAACGAAAATGAACAAACCTAGCCAAACGACGTCGACAAAATGCCAATACCAAGCAACGCCTTCAAAGGCGAAATGATGCTTGGGCGTGAAATGGCCCCTGACACATCGCACTAGGATGACGAACAACATGATGGTGCCCATGGTGACATGGAATCCATGAAAGCCCGTCAGCATGAAAAATGTAGCGCCGTAGATCCCGGCGTTTAGGGTGAGGTCAAGATCACCAAACGCATGACCATACTCACCGATCTGCAGGTAGATAAAGAAAATTCCGAGCGCGACCGTAGCGCCCAGCCAGATGTTGAGTTGTTGACGATCGTTTTTCTTGAGTGCCCAGTGCGCGATCGTAACTGTGACGCCACTGGCCAGGAGAATCATGGTGTTCCAAAGCGGAATACCCCATGCGCCGATGACCGCCTTGGCCTCCTTGAACGCAAGATTGTCTGGCACCTGCAATAGCGGCCATGTCGCCGCGAAATCTGGCCATAAAAATTGATTCGTGGATAAGCCCGAGCCTTCGCCTCCAAGCCACGGCACGGAATAGATCCGCGCATAGTAGAGCGCGCCGAAGAAGGCCGCGAAAAACATCACTTCCGAAATAATGAACCACGCCATCCCCATGCGAAAACTGATATCGACGTCATCATCGTAGAGCCCACCTTCACTCTCCTTCACGACGACCCCAAACCAGCCAAAGAGCATGAAGACAAACAACAAAAAGCCAGCGCCGAGGACGACGGGGCCAAATGTCATGTCGTTAAGCGTTGCGGCACCGCCAACGAACATCGTGAAAATAGAAAAACTTGCGATGAGCGGCCAGGGGCTCGGTTCGGGGACGTAATAGGCGGGATGATGGCTATCGGACATGGCGGCTCCCTCTCGTTTTGCGGCTACGAACGCTCGGCCGTTTCCGGCGCTTCAAAAAACGTGTACGCCAGCGTCAAGGTTCGAATATGGTCAGGAAGATCGGGCGTGACGACAAAACGCACTGGCATTACGCGTCTTTCCCCGGGTTCTAATGTCTGCTGCGTAAAACAAAAACACTCGGTTTTGTTGAAATAACGCGACGCCGTATTGGGTGCAACACTAGGCACCGCATGCCCGATGATCGGATAGGCAGCTTCGTTATAGGCTTCAAATTGTACCGTAGTCGCGGCCCCGGGACGCACCACGACGCGGGCTTCGACCGGACCAAATTGCCACGGCAGGTCGCTGCTGACATTGGTTACGAACTCAACGGTGATTTCGCGAGATTCATCGACCGTCATAGCCGCCGCTTCAGCGCTCGTCAGCCGCCCGGTTTTACCGTTGAGCCCGGTTACCTCACAGAAAACATCATAAAGCGGCACCAGTGCATAGCCGAAGCCGAACATGGCGAGCGTTGCGACAAATAGCTTTGCAGCGAGCTTTCGATTGCGAGCTTGATGGTTCATTTATAAGTGCATGAGGATGAAAGCGGCATAAACGCCGATGGCCGCTGCGCCCAAAATCATCGCCATGCGTGCCGCACGGCGGCGGCGCTTGGCATGGTCCTGATGTACTTCTTCACGGACGGTCATCAACAATTAGCGCATGCCCCCCTCGATCGTCGCCGGATCGGGTGGCGTATTAAAACTGTGATATTCCGGTGGCGAAGACAGCGTCCACTCAAGACCGCGAGCGCCCTCCCAAACCTGCGAAGTCGCTTTCTCACCGCCGCGAGCGCATTTGATGATGACCCATACGAACAACAGTTGCGATGCGCCAAACGCAAAACCGCCGACGCTGGAAATCCAATTGAAATCGGCGAACTGCACAGCGTAGTCAGGGATCCGGCGGGGCATGCCCGCGAGCCCGAGAAAATGTTGCGGGAAAAACAACACGTTCACCGAAATCACGGATGTCCAGAAATGTAGTTTTCCAAGTTTTTCGTCGTACATGTTGCCGGTCCATTTTGGTAACCAAAAATAGACTCCTGACATGATGGAGAATACAGCGCCTGTGACCAGCACGTAGTGGAAGTGCGCGACAACGAAGTAGGTGTCGTGATACTGAAAGTCCACCGGGGTCACGCCGAGCATTAACCCTGAGAAGCCGCCGATGGTGAACAAAATGACGAAGGCCAACGAAAAGAGCATGGGCGTCTCGAAGGTCATCGAGCTTTGCCACATGGTGGCGATCCAATTAAACACCTTAACGCCGGTCGGCACCGCGATCAAAACTGTTGTGTACATAAAGAACAGCTCGCCCGCCAACGGCATACCAACGGTGAACATATGATGCGCCCAGACGATGAAAGATAAGAAGGCGATAGCTGCGGTCGCGTAGACCATTGAAGTGTAGCCAAACAGGGGCTTGCGACAAAACGTTGGAATGATCGCCGAAGCCACGCCAAAGGCCGGCAGTATCAAGATGTAGACCTCAGGGTGACCGAAAAACCAGAAAATGTGTTGAAACATGACTGGATCGCCACCGCCGGCGGCGCTGAAGAACGCGGTGCCGAAAAACTTATCGGTAAGCAACATTGTCACGGCACCGGCCAGAACGGGAATGGAGGTGATCAGCAAGAAGGCCGTGATGATCCAGGTCCAGACGAACAGCGGCAGCTTCAATAGCGTCATGCCCGGTGGCCGCATGTTGAACACCGTCACGATGACGTTTATCGCGCCGGCAATTGAAGAGGCGCCCATGAAGTGGACCGCAAAAATCAGTAGCGGGAAGGCGTCGCCAGTTTGGAGCACAAGCGGCGGATACATGGTCCATCCACCGGCCGGCGAGCCGCCAGGCACAAACAGGGTGGCTAGCAACAAGGAAAACGCGAACGGCAGAATCCAGAAGCTCCAATTGTTCAGCCGCGGCAACGCCATGTCAGGCGCCCCGATCATGATTGGGATCATCCAGTTTGCGAAACCCGTCCATGCCGGCATCACCGCGCCGAAAATCATGATCAGGGCATGCATTGTGGTCATTGAATTAAAGAATTGGGGGTCAACCCACTGAATACCTGGCGAGAACAGCTCCAGACGGATGATCATCGCCATCGCGCCGCCGATGAAGAACATCACCAGTGCGAAAATTAAGTACATCGTGCCGATGTCTTTATGGTTTGTCGTGAACAGCCAGCGCTTGATACCGCTGGGATGATGATCGTGATGTTCGTCGTGTGTAGTGGCTTCGCTCATGAACCTTGCCTCAAATAATTACTCGTTCGCACGCGTGGGCTAGATTTCGCCGGCCGTGGCCGATCCACCCGCGACTGCCGCTGTTGCCGGCGCATCACCCTTCATTTGCGCGACCCATTGCTCGTATTCTTCCTGCGAAACTGCTCTGACGACCACGGGCATGAAGCCATGGTCCTTGCCGCACAGCTCGGCGCACTGACCGCGATAGACACCAGGCTGCTGGATCGTCGCCCACGATTCATTGATGAATCCTGGGATCGCATCGCGCTTCCAGCCCAAATCTGGCACCCACCAAGCATGAATAACATCGGCCGCCGTCGTCAGGAACCTGATTTTCTTGTTGACGGGAACGACAACATAGTTATCGACATCGAGCAGATAGTGCTCAACCGATGCCGGATCGATTCCCGAGTCCATCCGCCGCGCCGCATTACTGTCCGCGTCGATGGTACTGAAAAACTGGATGTCATCGTCAATGTAGTCGTAATGCCATTTCCATTGATAACCGGTGACTTTGATCGTCATGTCGGCGTTGGCAACGTCCTCCATTTGAATCAACGCCTTGGTGGCGGGAAATGCCATGCCAACCAGAATCAATAAAGGCACCAAGGTCCAAGCGATCTCAGCTCGTGTGTCTTCGTGCCAAGTCGCGGGCACCGCGCCTTTGGATTTCCGAAACCGGAGCATCGAGTAGAACATCACGCCGAACACCACAATTCCGATCACAGTGCAGATTCCTAGAATCAGCATGTGCAGGTCATAAACGGTGTTGCTGTAAGGCGTAACGCCACGCGTGAGGTTAAGCGCCCAATCTGCGCTCGCAATACCCGGCAAACAGGCGGCCGCTGTCGCGCCCGCTGATCGGCTTATTCGGTGTGGCTGAAAGATCGCCATAATTGTCTCTCTCCTACGATGACACGCGCTTTGATCGAAACGCCGCAAAGCGCGCGCAGTGCAACATTCTAACGATTTTTGCTCAAAGCGTTAATCAACGCGCCGTGTATTTCTAACCGTTCGTCCTCAGTCAGAAACTGTGCAATGCGGCATTCCCGGCCCGACTCGCGCAGAACCAAAACGGAGGGATGGCCGCGATAGCGCGATGAATTAAGCGCAACCTGAACCCAGTAGCGGTCAAACTCGACACGGTTTTCAATGCTTTGCCGGCCCGATTCGACGACCAAGTGGCTACCTTCGAGCGTGATCACCTCTCGGTGCTGTCCGGACCTTGAGACCATGTAAAACGCCAGACCGACCAATACCGCCTCAAGGCCCGAGAAAGGCAAAATCAGCGGCCAGCCGGCGATGAAAAAACCGACACCAATGCCGAGGCACCAGCTACCGATTGCCACCACCACCCATTTGGTCTGGGTCCACGATAGCGAGCGGGTCGGGCGCAGTACCCACTGGCTCATCGCAGGGGTGTCGGAGCTAAATGCGTTGATCATGATGACAGCACCCACTTGAGGTCGCGCTCGGAAAAAGCGCTGGCATCACAAGCATTATGGCCAATTCTGGCAATCATAGGCGCTTCGATATGTGTTCTTAACGTGGTGATGATGTCATCTTTCACCTGCGTGTCGGGCTCTATCTCATTAGCGACCCAACCGCGCAATTCCAGCCCGTCATCACCGATCGCGCTTGCGCTCAACAGGGCGTGATTGATGCACCCGAGTTTCACGCCGACCACCAGCAAGACGGGCAATCCCAAGCGCCGCGGCAACTCAGCGAGGAAGTCACCCTCGTTAAGTGGTATTCGCCAACCTCCGACACCTTCGACAATCACGTGCTCACAGCGCTCCGCCAGCCTCGTATAGGCTTCACCGATAACCTCGACATCGATCGCATTACCCGTTTGTGCTGCTGCAATGTGCGGCGCGATGGGCGGTTCGAACATGAATTGATTGACCCACTGCTCGGTCTCCGGTGCGGCGCCAGCACGGCCGTTCGCCGCTAAAATGCGCTCGACGTCTTCATTTTCGAGGACGCCGTCGCGTCGTTGCGAGCCGCTCGCGATCGGTTTCATTCCAAGCACATCAAGACCGCTCTGTGAAGCTGCGTTTATTAAGGCGCAGGCGACCGCGGTCTTCCCGCATTCGGTGTCGGTGCCGCTGATAAAGATCCCCATTAACGCCGTCCTAACGCACTTATCGGAAAAGTCGCCTCTTGAGGCTGCGCGGCCGGCGTTCTGCCCGCCCACGCATGAGCGAAAATTAACTCGTAAGTTGCCGGGAGGCGGCCGGCCTGCCGATAGGTTTCATAAGCAGTCATGAATTCACGAAATCGTCCTTTACCGCCCAGCCCGGCGTTGACTGGCGCGGCATTGGCACCGATCCCCTTGAGGTCTCGAAGTAAGTCTTTAACTGTTGCATAGCGTACGTCTAGGGTCTCGCTTTCGATCACCGGATTGGCGAACCCCGCGTGGACTAAAGCATCGCCAACATCATGCATATCGACGAACCTCATGATGGGCTCGCTGCCCGTGCCACGTAACCAGGCGTCGCGCAATTCGTGGAGGGTTTGCGGGCCGAGCGTCGAGAACACGATTAGACCGTCCTTGCGAAGCACCCGCCTGACTTCTTTGAAGGTTGCGGTTAAATCGGCGCACCACTGAAAGGCGAGGTTCGAGAAAACGAGATCGACACTCGCGTCGGCGAAGGGCAAGGCTTCGAAATCGGCGCATACGAAACGGTACTTCGGAAACCAGCGTCGATCGCTGCGCCGTGCGTTTAGCAGCATCCCCAAAGCAATATCAAGCTGGATACTTTGCGCCTTGGGATACCGTTTTTTTATGGTCCGCGTAAAACGGCCGGTTCCCGAGCCGAGATCAATTAAGGCGCTGGGCTCAAGGCTGAAAAGCTTGAAGCGTTCGAGTAAACGCGCCCCTGTTTCGCGTTGAACGAAATCGTGTTCATCATAGTGATCCGCTGCACGGGTAAACGAACGGGCGACGGCAAGCTTGTCGATCGGAGTGTTCACAAGCGTCACCTAAAGGCAGCGCGCCAGACTCATAACCAAACCATGAATATCTTCTTCGCCATGCCCAGCGTTAATCGAGATCCGGAGCCTGGCCGTGCCAACCGGTACCGTCGGTGGGCGGATAGCCCGCACATAGAAACCGTCCTCTCGGAGTTTCGATGCGGCCACCAGCGCTTGGTGATCGTCGCCGATCAAGATGGGTTGGATCGGTGTTTCACTGGGCATCACGGCAATGTTCTCGGCGGCGCAAAGCTCACGAAAGCGGGCGATGTTTGCAAAAAGCCGTCGATGGATTTCTGGGGCGCTGCCCAACAAGCATAACGCCTCGTTCGCCGCTAGCGCGCAAATTGCCGGAAGCGCGGTGTCGTAGATGAAGGTCCGCGAAAATTGAATGAGGTAATCAATCACCTCGCGGCTGCCAAGCACGGCGGCGCCAGCCGAGCCGATGGCCTTGCCAAAGGTCACCATGAGCACAATATGTTTTTCGGGCACGACGCCGCTTGCGTGCAAGGTGCCTCGTCCACCGCCGAGGACACCGAAACCATGAGCATCGTCGGCGTACATATACGCGTCGTTTGCCGTGCACAAATCATTCAGCTTTCCCAAGGGCGCCGCGTCGCCGTCCATGCTGAACACGGCATCCGTAACGCACCAGTGACCGCGGTTGTCGGGAGAGTGCTCAATCGTTGGGAGGGATCCGTGAGCGTAGCGGGTTGCGCGGGCGCGAGTCGCACGCACGGCATCGATCAAGGATGCATGATTGAGCTTATCGTGAAACACGTGGTCGTGTCGGGAAATCAGCGCCTGCAGCGCGCCGAGGTTTGCCAGGTAACCGGAAGAGTAAGTAAGCGCGGCCTCAAAGCCGCAATAGCTCGCCAAACGATCTTCAAGTTCTAGGTGGGTATCGCTGCGGCCCGATAGTAATGGCGAGGCGCCGGCACCGAAACCGTGGGTCGAAAAGGAATCACTGAGCTTTGCGATCAAGCGCTGATCATTTGCCAACGACAGGTAGTCGTTGCTGCAAAAGTTGATCAACGTGCGCTGATCGATTGCAATCCTAGGTCCTTGCGCGCTCGTGCGGTGTTCAAGATCGCGGCGTAGGTCTCTGACACTGGCTGCATCGAGTTTCGCGCGCAACCGTGACGCGATGGCCATTTAATTATCGTGAGAAGCCGCCGAGGGTGTGATCCCCAGGCGCTCGAAAAGATCGCGGTCCGCGCTAGATATTGGGTTGTCGGTGGTTAATAGCTGCTCGCCATAGAAAATCGAATTCGCGCCCGCCACAAAACACAAGGCCTGCATTTCATCGGTCATCGATGTGCGGCCTGCTGAGAGGCGCACATGGGATTTAGGCATTACGATCCGGGCGGTGGCTATCGTGCGGACAAACTCGATTGGGTCGACGTCTTGGTTATCGGCCATCGGTGTACCGGCGACCTTGACCAGCATGTTGATCGGTACTGATTCTGGATGCGCGGGCATTGATGCCAACTGGGTTAGCAAGCCGACACGGTCGTCCGCGGATTCGCCGAGGCCCACGATGCCGCCGCAGCACACTTTCATACCTGCCTCGCGGACGTTATCGAGCGTGTCAAGACGTTGTTGATAGGTGCGCGTGGTGATGACGTTACCGTAGTATTCGGGCGAGGTGTCCAGGTTGTGGTTGTAATAGTCGACACCAGAATCACGTAGGCGCTCGGCCTGATGCTCTTCGAGCATTCCAAGGGTCACGCACACCTCCATCCCGAGGTCGCGAACGGCCTCGACGAGCGGGGTCACTTTATCGATATCGCGATCTTTTGGTGACCGCCAGGCTGCACCCATACAAAACCGTGTCGCGCCGGCAGCTTTGGCGGCCTGCGCCGCGCCTAAGACGGTTTCGCGATCCATCAGAGCGTCGGCATCAAGGCCCGTTTTGAAGCGCACGCTTTGCGGACAGTAGCCGCAATCCTCAGGGCAGCCTCCGGTCTTGATGTTTAGCAAGGTGCTTAGTTGCACTTCATTCGGATCGAAATATTCGCGATGAACACTCTGGGCCTGGAACATAAGGTCCGAAAACGGTTGGTGGTAGATGGCCGCCACCGCCTCCCGGCTCCAACTGGAATGAGGCTGAAAGCTTGGCGGCAAAATCGTTGTGTTGGGCGCGTTCATCGGTATCGGTCCTCAGGCGTGATCTTGATGAGAAGACTTGGTAGCTTGGCTCCTTGAGGCAACGCATGGAGGCACTGCATGTCAACGTTATGTTATTTGAAAAAGCTGTACAAGCAGCGGTCTATCGATTGCGTATTGTGCGGTGGCTTGGCGACCACATTTTTGTGTGCTGCTTGCGCCGGATCGCTCCCTCGCCCCAAAGCTCGGCAGCTCGCTTTGATTAAGCACGTCGCCGTGCTCTATCCATACTGCTATCCGTTAACGAGCGTGATCCAGCAGATGAAGTATCGCGGTGAATTCGGATTGGCACGCAATTTCGGCATGCTCCTTGGTGAACAATGCGCAACGCAGTGGCCGTCAACGGCGCAGTTGGTTCCAGTTCCGAGCGGCCGCGTGCGACTGTTGACGCGTGGTTTCAATCAGGCTTTTGAGATCGCGCTTGGGATCCAAAGAATCAGCCAAGCACCAATCGAAAATACAATGCTACGGCGTCGCTCGCGACGGCCACGGCAGTCCACGCTGTCTAGGCAGGCACGCCTCGCGAATGCAAGGAACTTATATTATGTTAAATCGAACCTCGATGAGGGGCATCGAACGCCCTTGGTCTTAGTGGACGACGTCACGACCACCGGAGCATCGTTATGCGCGGCCGCGCGGGTGCTCAAAGACGCGGGGTTTAGCGAGATTTACGCCGCCTGCGTTGCCTCTGCAGATTAGGTGTCGAGATTGGTGACGCTCATCGCGTGACGTTCAATAAATTCGCGGCGAGGTTCAACCTGATCTCCCATTAGCGTTGAGAAAATCTGATCGGCAGAAATCGCGTCTTCAATCCTAACCTGCACGAGGTTCCGGGTTTCGCTATCCATCGTGGTGTCCCACAGTTGCTCCGGATTCATCTCACCAAGGCCCTTATAGCGCTGAATATTCAGTCCTTTCGTAACCTCTTTCATCAATTGCTCGAACGCTTCGGTGAAGGTGTTAATACTCGTGCGGTGCTCGCCCCGGGTTAGAACTGAGCCCGGTGCCAGCGGATCATCAAATAACGCGCCGAGGCGCACGAGATGTTCGTATTCAGTGCGGGCAAAGAACTCCCGGCCCAATTCAACGCGTTGCGTGCTGCCATTGACGACAAACTCGGCGCTGATCATCCAATGATTGTCCTCGTTATTCTCCACTTGGACGGTGACGGTCGTGTCTGCCTCCACCAATTCAGTCAACCGGTTTTTGAGAACATCGACAAAGGCTTGTCGAGCCTCAGATCCGGCATCGGTAAGTGGCGCCGGTGTCGGCGACCGCCGTAGTGCTTTGAGGATGGTGATCGGGTAACGCTGTCCAAGTCGCCGTTCGATCCGGGTCAAGGTCAGAAATTCCCGACCCAGTTCTTTTAGTCGATCCGCATCGAGTTTGTCGTTCGCGAGCTCGATTGCCGCGCCATCCAGCGCCATTTCCATCAGGTACTCATCGAACGCCAATTCATCTTTGATGTAGCGCTCACTCTTTCCCCGTTTAACTTTGAAAAGGGGCGGTTGAGCGATGTAAACATGGCCTCGATTGATCAGTTCAGGCATTTGACGATAGAAAAAAGTGAGGAGCAGCGTGCGAATATGAGATCCGTCGACATCTGCGTCCGTCATGATGATGATGCGGTGATACCGTAACTCATCGGGGTTGTATTCCTCCGTTCCGATCCCGCAGCCCAGTGCTGTGATCAGCGTGCCAACCTCGGAGGATGCCAGCATTTTGTCAAATCGCGCTTTCTCAACGTTGAGGATTTTGCCCTTGAGCGGCAGAACGGCCTGATTCTTGCGGTCGCGGCCCTGCTTGGCCGATCCGCCTGCCGAATCGCCCTCGACAATGAATAACTCAGATTTCGCGGGGTCTTTCTCTTGGCAATCGGCAAGCTTGCCGGGCAACCCGGCAATGTCCAGCGCCGTTTTACGGCGAGTTAACTCGCGTGCCTTGCGAGCCGCCTCCCGCGCTCGCGCGGCATCAACGATCTTGGCCAAAATTGATTTTGTTTCTTGAGGATTTTCTAGAAGAAAATTATGCAAGTGTTCGCTAATTATGGAGTCTACGATCCCCTTTACTTCGCTCGATACAAGCTTGTCTTTGGTTTGCGAGGAAAACTTGGGATCCGGCACTTTGACCGACAGGACCGCGGTCAACCCTTCGCGAACATCCTCGCCTGCGATTGCGACCTTATTCTTTGCCGCTAATCCTTCGCGCTCTAAATATTGATTAAGCGTTCGTGTCAGCGCCGCGCGAAATCCCGCTAAATGAGTCCCACCATCACGTTGCGGGATATTGTTGGTGTAGCAGAAGATATTTTCCTGGTAGGCATCATTCCATTGCATCGCAGCTTCGACGCGGATTTCGTTGCGCTCGTCGGCCAGATGAATAACGGTACCGTGAAGCGAATTCTTCGTCTGATTAAGATGGCTCACAAAAGCTGCGATACCACCTTTATATTCAAATACATCGTCACGTTCCGTGCGTTCATCGACCAATTTGATTCGCAAACCGGAGTTGAGAAAAGAGAGTTCTCGAAGACGCGTCGCAAGGATGTCGTAATTGAATTCGGTAATGGAAAAAACATCTGGATCGGGCTGAAACCAGACCTCGGTCCCGCTATCTTTAGCCTCCCCCAGTGTTTTCAACGGTCCGGTCGCGGCCCCGAAAGCGTACCCTTGACCCCATAGCTGTCCGTCTCGGCGCACTCTCAATCGCAGTTCGCTCGATAACGCGTTCACAACAGACACGCCCACCCCGTGTAGCCCACCTGATACTTTGTAGGAGTTGTCATCAAATTTCCCGCCCGCGTGGAGCGTGGTCATGATCACCTCGGCCGCTGATCGATTTTCTTCCTCGTGCGTATCGACAGGGATCCCGCGGCCATCATCGCAGACCGATATGGCGTTTTCAGAGTGAATGGTGACAACGATTTCTGAACAATGCCCGGCCAACGCTTCATCGACCGAGTTATCGACAACCTCAAATACCAAGTGATGTAGCCCGGTGCCGTCATCCGTGTCGCCGATATACATCCCTGGCCGTTTTCGGACAGCCTCTAAGCCTTTAAGGACCTTGATATTGCTGGAATCGTAACTCATGTATTAATCCTTAGTGGGAAACCACATCGCCATGTTCCACGTGGAACATCTGCCGAATGCCATTGTTGGCGACACTTAGGCTATCTGAACGAATCGCAGTTAAAACCGTCTGGCAACCCAACGTTGCAATTAACTGAAGCGTTTTGGAGATGTTCCCAGAATCGAGTTCAGACGCTAAGTCGTCGACTAAGAAAACCGGCCGCTCGTCAGTGTTTTCGATGATGAATGCCGCTTGCGCGCATTTTACCGCGACTGCTGCCACTTTGGCTTGTCCTCGTGACAATTTTGTCTTGCCGCCGTGCTCATCACTCTCAAAAGTGATATCGGCTCGATGCGGCCCAACTCGGGTATGGCCTCGTGCACAATCCTCTCTCCAACTGTCCTTCAAACGCGTGGCCAAATTATCGTCTTCGCGCCAACCCTGCCTGAACTTAACCGCAATTTTGCCGTAGGTTTCGCTTAAAGGCGCCGTTTTCAGGTATTGGCTTAAAAAATCGATAAAGCGAAACCGCGCGGTATTAATTTGCGCTGCATAGTCCAATAGCTGCTCATCCCAGTAAATTGCCTCTGAGTAGGGACGATTCTCCCGTAACAGCGCGTTGCGCGCCCGTAACGCCTGATGAAATCCTCGCCACCAAGCCAAATAACTGTGTTCCACGTGGAACATCGTGCGATCGAGCAAGTTTCTCCTGACCGCTGGAACCGAGCTCACAAGCTGGTAGCTCTGGGCGTGCAACACCACCAATGGGCAGTGCTTTGCAATCTCTGAACTTGCATTAACGTCGCGCTGATCGATCGAAATATCGGTGCTTTTGAGGGTTTTGGAGATGGCAACGTGAAAATGCTCGCCTTGGTCCCTAATCATCATGGCGCGTATTCCCAAACCCTGCGCGCCTCTGTGTATGAGG
This sequence comes from Pseudomonadota bacterium, assembly GCA_039030125.1. Classification (GTDB taxonomy): domain Bacteria; phylum Pseudomonadota; class Gammaproteobacteria; genus JBCCEV01. The sequence goes on from JBCCEV010000004.1 coordinate 33,342, forward strand.
TCCGCCGCCGCATTGGTGTGAAAAGATTTGCCTGAGCAGGCAATCGCCGCCCCTTCTAAAAGGCTCGTTTTGCCGCTGCCATTAGGGCCAACGATTAATGACATCCCATCATCGAGGGATAATTCGGCAAAGCTGATACGGCGCGTATTCGCAATACCCAAACGACCGATATGCATTGCTTCAATTAGAGCCTCATCGGCATTACGACATAGCGCGAATTCGCTTCTTCTCCCTCATCTATCAAGCAACTGCTATTCGAATCGGCAAACAGCAGGCGGACCTGCTCGGCATTCAAAGCGGACAAAACATCCAATAAGTAGGAAACATTGAAGCCAATCTCGAGCTCATCGCCTTCATAATCGACCTCCATTTCTTCCTGCGCTTCCTCTTGCTCTGGGTTGTGGGCCATCGCTTTAAGAACCCCGCTTGCAAGGGCAATCCGGATACCGCGAAATTTTTCGTTCGATAATATCGATGCCCGGTTTAGCCCCGACTTCACAAGCTCACGGTCGGCAAGGACTAATTTATCGCAATTTTTTGGGATCACCCGGTCGTAATCTGGGAACCGCCCGTCGACCAGCTTGGTCACCAAAGTCTGGCTACCACAGACAACTTTCAAGTGATTATCGCCGACCGAGAGCTGCGCTTTTTCAGGCCCCGCCGCCATCATTCTGCCGATCTCCAAAACCCCCTTCCGCGGCACGATCACCTGCAAGGATTCGCTGAAAGGTTCCGCAACGGTAACTTCCGACATCGCGAGCCGATGACCATCGGTGGCGACGGCTTTCAAGTTCGTCCCATCAAGATCCAGCAGAAGCCCGTTCAGGTAATAGCGCACATCCTGATGTGCCATCGAGAATTGGGTTGCCTCAAGAACCCCTTTTAGAACCCCAGTGTCGATATCCACCTCGATCCGGGTAGGGAAATCGCCAATCGTCGGGAATTCCCCTGCCGGCAGGGTCGCTAAAGAAAATCGGCTGCGGCCAGAGCGCAACTTTAAGCGGTTCTCCTCAAGGGAAATGTCCACCGATGATTCATTCGGTAGCGCGCGACAAATATCAAAAAGCTTGCGGGCAGGCACAGCGACGGCGCCGTCGACGGTTTCGCTGCCTTCGCATAGCGATATCACCTCGACTTCCATGTCGGTGCCGGTAATTTGTAATTGCTTGCCTTCTACCGCTAGCAACACGTTACTCAAAATAGGCAATGCGTGCCGTCTTTCAACCACGTTATTTGCAGCTTGAAGCCCAGGTAATAGATCTTCTCTAGATATCTTTAATCTCATTGTCATTATTACTAGCGTGCAGTTTAGTGGGGATAACTTAATTTGCCTTTTTTTTCAATCGCTTAAGTTGTCTTTTTGCGTTTGTAAGCCTGAGCTAACCGTGAAGTCTTTGTGGATAACTTTTACGCCCAGAGAAGCACACGAGTTATCCACAGCTCATTGATCAGCTTGTCAGTATGCGCTCTAAATTTGTGTAGTCCTCGTCGATTTTAGTGTCAGACGCTTTCAACTCCGCGATCTTCCGACAAGCATGGATCACGGTTGTGTGGTCGCGCCCTCCGAAGGCGTCGCCGATCTCGGGCAGGGAGTGGTTGGTCAGTTCCTTCGATAAGGCCATCGCGACTTGTCGAGGCCGGGCAATCGAACGGCTTCGCCGTTTCGAGAGCAGGTCTGCAACTCTAATTTGGTAGTACTCGGCGACGGTCTTTTGAATGTTGTCGATGGAAATTAGACGGTCCTGCAGGGCCAGGAGATCGCGCAGCGCCTCCTTCGCAAACTCGATTGTGATCGCTCGTCCCGTGAAATGAGAATTCGCCACCACTCGATGCAGTGCACCTTCGAGTTCTCTTACGTTTGAGCGGAATCGTTTGGCGATAAAAAACGCAGCCTCATCCGGCAATGCAATCTGGGCGCTTTGCGCCTTGCTTTTCAATATCGCCACGCGCGTTTCAAGCTCGGGCGGCTCAATGGCGACTGTCAGACCCCAGCCAAATCGGGATTTCAGACGCTCTTCCACGCCGGAAACCTCTTTCGGATAACGATCGCAGGTTAAAACGATTTGTTGCTGGCCCTCAAGTAACGCATTGAAAGTATGGAAGAATTCCTCCTGGGAACGTTCCTTGCCCGCGAAAAATTGGATATCGTCGATAAGCAGCGCGTTGACAGAGCGGTAGAAGCGTTTGAATTCGTTGATGGCGTTGTGCTGCAGCGCACGAACCATGTCGGCGACGAACCGCTCGGAATGTAGGTAGACGACCTTAGCTTCAGGGTTATCCGCCAAGATGGTGTTTCCCACCGCGTGCATAAGGTGAGTCTTGCCTAAACCCACGCCCCCGCAAATAAACAGCGGATTGTAAGCTTTCCCAGTATTTTCAGCGACTTGAAGCGATGCGGCGCGAGCAAGCTGATTCGACTTACCGGCCACGAATGAGTTGAAGGTGAAATCAGCTTTCAGCCCATGTTGCGCAGCATAGCGGCTCTTGGTCGGTTGTCTGGCGGTTTTGGCGCGCTCGACACCGGCCGGCGGCGATGGCGCTGTTTCTTGCTGGCTGCCGACCGACAGGCCGACTTTGACGTTTTGCGGACTCGAAGCCGCTGAGGCGAGTTCCTCGATGCGGCCGCCATATTTATCGCGGACCCAATCCAACACAAACCGATTGGGCGCGAGGAGTTCGATCGAAGAGCCGTTCTCGACAACCTGCAAAGGGCGGATCCACGTGTTGTATTGTTGTGGCGGCAGTTCACGTTCAAGCTGCTCCAAGCAAACGCGCCAAACCGAACTGCTCACCGGATCCTTACTCCCCCAGGACGTCGTCAAATAGCGCGCCAGCGTAACGCTTTTGATCGCACTTATCCACAGTCTCGAACGAGACGGCTGGCTTGACTTACAAGTCGTCGATCACGTAGTATCGCGCGCCGCTGCCCCGCCCATTTGTCATTGATTTATTTACTGATTTTCTAATTCATCAGGCGCATCAATATGAAACGCACTTTCCAACCCGGCCGCCTAAAACGTGCCCGCAAGCATGGTTTTAGAGCACGTATGAAGACCAAAGCGGGACGGCGAGTTTTGAAAGCCCGACGAGCGAAGGGCCGCGCAGTTCTGGCAGCGAACTGAGGTCCCATTCCTACACCCGCGCGGAGCGCTTAACCGAGGGCGGCGACTTTAAGCGCTTGCTGAGGAACGCGCGCCGGCGATCTAACCAAACTTTCACCGTTTGCGTTGCGGAAAACCCGAACGGAAACGCACGGCTAGGTTTAGCGATAGGACGTCGAGCAAGCCCTCGCGCTGTAGACAGAAATAAGATCAAACGTATCGTTCGAGAGTACTTTAGGATCAATAAGACGCAACTCACCGGCTACGACGTACTCGTCCTGGCGCAACCCGCGATTGGTCGCCAATCGCCTGCCTTGCTCCGCGCGCGGCTGCACGAACTTCTCAAGACCTAGCAAAGCAGTTTTACCTAAGCAGAGATCATGGATAACACTCGGCTCCTCTTGTCCATTGCGCTGGTGTTCATCGCACTATTGCTGTGGGAAAACTGGCAGGCCGATTACGCTCGGCCTGTTCCTGCGGCCCCTGCGCAAGTGGAACAAGACGCACCTGCTTCCACCAAGGCAACGGTGCCGGTTGCCAGCGATGACACCCTCCCAGCGCTTACCGCTACCCCGCCGCCCGCGTCGCCGGCGGCACAACCGCAAACATCACCCGACGATTTTAGCGCCACACAAGTCGTAGAAGTCACCACTGATGTGTTCAACGTGGAAATTGATCTTCGTGGTGGCGGTTTGAAGGCCGTTGCATTAACGCAATACCCGGTCAGTAATGAGCAGGCGCAATTACCGACCTGGTTACTGCGAGTGAACGAAGATTTCATTTTCGTTAATCAAGGCGGACTAATCAGCGAAACAGAGGCGCCAACGCATTTACAAAACTATCAAGCAAAGGCCGCCGAATATTTTCTTGACGCTGAGATGCTCGAAGTCCCACTGACATGGCGCAGTCCCAGCGGTTTGTCAGTCACAAAAACACTACGCTTCAAACGCGGTTCCTATGAAATTCAGGTGAGCTACCAAATTGAGAACGGGACGGCCGCACCGTGGCAGGGCTTCCATTACGAGCAATTTAAAAAAACACACGAGTCTTCCCGTCAGGGCATGGTCTACACCTTCAACGGAGCAGTCCTTTCAGTACCGGACAAACCATTCGAGAAGTTTGATTACGACGATCTTCAAGAGGAGCCACTCAACGTCAGCGCCAGCGGCGGGTGGGTTGGCGTCATGCAGCACTATTTTGTTAGTGCGCTCGTGCCCCCTTACGCGGCGCCGGTCGCCTACCGCTCGGATACTTTCAACGATGAACGTTACTTAGTTGGGTTTACGAGTGCAGAAATAATGCTCCAACCGGGCGAGTCGGCAACAGCACAAACCACGATCTACGTCGGCCCCAAGCGCCACGATATTCTGCCGGCGGTCGCTCCGGGATTAGACCTCACCGTTGATTACGGGTTTCTTTGGTTCATCGCGAAACCGCTATTTATAGCGCTCGCGTGGCTGCGAGAGCTGTCAGGAAACTGGGGCTGGGCGATTGTGATACTCACCTTGATCATTAAACTTTTCTTCTACCCGCTGTCGGCCGCAGGGTACCGATCGATGGCTCATATGCGGCGGGTACAGCCACGCCTGCTCGCCATACGTGACCGTTATAAAGACGATAAAACGCGCCTCAACCAGGCGATGATGGATCTGTACAAAGAGGAAAAAATTAATCCGCTGGGCGGCTGCTTACCTATCCTGATTCAAATTCCAGTATTTATTGCTCTTTACTGGGTGTTGCTAGAAAGCGTTGAGATCCGACAGGCACCGTTTGTACTGTGGATCGACGATCTCTCCGAAAAAGATCCTCTGTTCGTATTGCCCTTGTTGATGGGAGTTTCAATGTGGGTCCAGCAGAAACTCAATCCGGCACCCATGGACCCTGTTCAGCAAAAAGTAATGCAGCTTTTGCCTTGGGTTTTCACCGTATTTTTCGCCTTCTTTCCCTCCGGTCTGGTGCTGTACTGGGTCATCAACAACGTATTGTCGATTGCCCAGCAGTGGCGCATTACGCAGGTCATCGAACGCACCTCTTGAGCATTCCCGGCGTTGTTTCCTCACGCCTGCAAATGTGAATTAATCTCGCTTTACATCAGCGCTTCGTTGATTATTTCACGATGACCAATTTTGACGATGACACCATCGTGGCTATCGCCAGCGGCACGGCTAGCGCGGCGATCGGCGTCATTAGAGTGTCAGGCGCACAGGTCAAACCGCTAATCTCAAAGGTATTGGGCCGCGAACTTAAGCCACGCTACGCAACGTATACCGATCTTCGCGATCTGCACGGTGAAGTATTGGATGAAGTCATTGCGATATTTTTCCCAGCGCCTAACTCGGCGACGGGCGAGGATCTACTCGAGATCCACGGTCACGGCAGTCCCCTCATTCTTAGTGGGATCGTCGATGTACTGGTTAACGCCGGCGCGCGCCATGCGCAGCCGGGCGAATTCACCAAACGCGCATTTCTCAATGGCAAACTCGATCTAATTCAGGCTGAGGCAGTCGCCGATCTGATCGCGACGAACAATCGCCGCGCGTCGCGAGCGGCACTGAGAAGCATCAAGGGTGAATTTTCTGATCGAATCAATGCTCTTGTCGCCGCTATTACACAACGGCGCGTGTGGTTGGAGTCCGCGATTGATTTTAGCGACGATGTGGAAATCGCCGACATCAGTGGTGGCACGAAAGGGTTTTTAGATCAGCTCCACGATGATCTGCACACTTTAAAATCACAGTGTGTCGCTCGCGATCTCCTCGATGATGGTTTGCGAGTGGCGCTCGCTGGTGAACCCAACGTCGGTAAATCCACGGTGCTCAATGCTTTGGTTGGCAATGAGCGCGCAATCGTAACGCCGCACGCCGGCACCACGCGCGACCTTGTCACGGCCGACCGATTAATCGCCGGCTTGGCGGTTCGCATTACAGACACCGCTGGACTTAGAGAGAGCACCGATGAGATTGAACAAGAAGGGATCCGCAGGAGCCGTCAGAGCGTCGAAGCCGCGGACCTAATGGTCTGGATAACGGCGGTAGCCGATGCCGAGTATGCAGCGAGGGAACTTGCCGCCCACGATGTTGAGGGTGAACATCGCGCGACAGTCATTGTGCATAACAAAATTGATCTTCACGGTCTCGCCCCCAAACGCGAAGAGATTTCAGAAACGCCACATGTCTACATCAGTGCATTGCACGGCGAGGGTATAGATTTGTTAACCGCGGAAATCGCTAAGCACCATCGGGTGGGCGCCGCTGAGGAAGGCGAGTTCCTGGCCCGCCAACGCCACCTCGCGGCGCTTGATAAGGCGAGCGATGAACTTCACCGTTTATCTTTCGAATTACCTGTTTCTCAGCCGGAGCTTGTCGCAGAATCCTTGCGCTATGTGTCGAGCATCTTGGAAGAAATCACCGGCGTGATTAGTAGCGAAGATCTTTTAGGCGAGATTTTTGCAACGTTCTGTATTGGAAAATAGCGCCGGCCTGTCGTTGATGAACAGTGCACCCTTTCTATTCGACGCAGCACCTGAGAACGCTTCGCAGCACCGGAGTTTAGTCGTCACCTTAAGCAATATCGGCGATGTGATCTTAACGACCCCCGTACTCGAATCCATATCGGCACGGGAACCTCTATCGACGATCGATATCCTTGGCGACAGACGGTCGCTGGAGGTGCTCACAGGTCTTGAGTATCGCGGCGATTTATTCGTGAAGGATAAAGCGGCGACAACCTTATCGCAGCTCAAGCTGATCGGTGAATTACGAAGACGCCGTTATCGCTACATTGTCGATCTGCGCACACCGTTGTTGCCGTACTTCCTGCGCGCTGACACTAGAGTCGCGAAGCGTGTCCGTGAGGCCCGAGGCCCGCACGCGGTGGAGTCGCATTTCGCCGCACTTGACGAGTTGTTCGGCCGCGATACTGCCATCCCACCGTGTCGGGTTGCGCCGCGCGTTCAAGATCAACAAGAGGCGATGCGGCTTGCACCTATTGATGGCTTACGAGTCGTGTTGGCGCCGGGTGGCAATTGGCCCGGCAAGCTTTGGCCCGCCGCGCATTACCGCTCGTTGGTGGCAGAGCTTCGGTCAAGGGCCCAACAGATCATCTTGCTGGGCAGTCAGGCCGATCAAGTCATTAGTGCCGAGGTCGCAAGTGGCGCTGCCGACATTCTCGACCTTTGTGGTCAAACCGGTTTGTTAACGGCGGCAGCGATTTTGAGCCATGCGAGCCTTTTCATTGGCAACGACAGCGGGCTGGGACATCTCGCGGCGGCCGTCGGCGTACCGACCCTCACTTTATTCGGTCCCGGGGAGCCGCATCGTTATCGGCCGTGGAACCCGCATGGGGTCGTGCTGAACGCGCCCGGCGAGCGGCTTGAAGATCTTGAAGTTCAGGCGGTGATGGCGACGATAATCGAATTACTCGCTCGCACGTAAGTTCGAAAGACGCCGCTCGATGAAGGCATGAACGGTAGCAACGTCGAGCGCCGCCAAGTCAACCACCTCAGCACGGACGTCTCGCCCCAGCAGTGTGCCTGCATCGATCACCTGGTCGCGTTGGCCAAGGGCGTGATTGCGCCGCCAGTCGGAGGGCCCAAAAATTCCGAATACCGGCGTCGTGCTGGCGCTCAAAGCATGCATCGGTGCCGAATCATTGGTTACCGCGAAGCGGACGTGTCGTCCCAACTCGGCGACCTCGGCGATGGAAAACTCTGCGGTTGCATCGATGCCGCACCCGCTACTCAACTCGGCGTTTATAGCCGCGTCTTCCGGCCCACCGACATAGACGACGGTATAGCCCTGCTCGACGCACAGCCCGGCGAGTTCGCGGAAATAAGGCCAACACTTCTCCGGGCGGGAGGCGCTCGCGCCAGCGTGGAAGACCACAACGCGCTGACCTTCAAGACCGTGCTTACCAAACCATTGTGCAACCCGCGCCCGCGTTTGCCCGGTGGCGGTCAGTACCGGGCGCGACGGGATGTCGTTGATCCCCGCAGTGTTCAGGATCTCGCACATCCGCTCGAAAATGTGGGAGTCCCCCGACCACCGGCTAGCGGGATGATGAGTGTAGGGAAACCGCGGATGATTGCCTACGCGCTCACGGGCGCTCGCTAAAGCACATAGGATCGACGTTCGATCATTGCCCTGTAAGTCATAAATGCGATCGCAGCGAAGTGATCGCAGATAACGAATGATTGCCCACATTTGGGTGCGATCGAAACTCGCGACAGCGCAATCAAACGCAGAGAAGATTTCTCGGTAGGAAGGACTGGTGATCACAAAGTGTTCATCACCATGGTGGAATCGCTTGATGGCATCGAGCAGCGCGGTTGACATAATGACGTCCCCTAGCGCCCCGAATTTCATTGTCAGGATCCGCATTTACGCGTTCACCGAATTCCGTTGACGTCGTATGACAAGCGCGGCATGTTAACGCTCCGCATGACGCCAAGCCATTTTCACACCGTTGCACTACTCCGCCGTTGCGGGAATTTTGCCCTACTTAGGAATCGTCATGCCGACGGTTACATTGTCAGCATGCACCAAGCCGGAACGCATTGGCTTAAGTTCATGTTGGCGAATGCTTTGGCCGAACACTACGCATTACCGCCGCCCAGCTATAATCATGCAAACGACATCATCGGCGGCCCAAAAGATACGGTGAGCTACCGCCACATCCCCCGGATCTTGAGCTCGCACTCGCTACCCCACCCGCTGCTGCATTACCCGGCCGTCCACAAACAATTTAAATTACCGCGCTACGTGTTGTTGGTGCGCGATCTCAGATCGTCTTTGGTTTCCAACTTTGCTAAGTGGCAGGCGAGTTACGGCGTTGATTTTTCCGTGTATCTGCAGGGTTGTCCGTTTGGTAAGCGGTTTAACGCAGACATTTGGTGGAATTTTGAGTTCCTTAATGCCTGGTCTGACGTACGCCGCCGGTGTCACACAGAAGTATTGCTAATCCGTTATGAGGATCTGCAAAGCGATACGCTCGCGCAAATGCGGCGCGTGGCAGAGCACCTGCGGCTCCCTTTTTCAGATGAGTGCATGATCAATGCCGTCGGCGCATCGACCAAGGAAGCAATGGCACGCCGCCATGATCCCGCGCGGCCAGAGGGTGAAATCCGGGAATCGGGGCGCCCGGCCGGCTCCTACTTTGACCCGTCTGATCGAAATGTCTTCAGCGACCTTTGCGCACGTTTTTTGCGCAATCATTTTGGCTACGATTTCTCGCGCTGGGAATCGCCAGACAATTCCTCATAAACCGCAAGCGTGGCAGCCTGCATCGCTGCGACCGTAAAAGGGTGTGTTGCCGCGGGCGCTGGCGCCTTTTCTATTGCGAGAAGCTTGTCGGTCGCGGCTTGAACGTTGCCGACTTCAACGAGGCCATAGGGGAAGATGTCGCGCAAGATCTCTCCGGTGCCGCCGTGATCGTAGCCAATCACGGGCGTGCCGAGACTCAAAGCTTCAATTGTGGTGCGGCCAAAGGCTTCGGGCTCAGCGGTAATTGAGACGGCTGCCGAAGAAATCTTCAAAAGTTCCCGAAGATCGTCTCGCGCGCCGAGAAAACTCACGGAGTCTTGCAAACCGAGCGCTTCGACTTTGCGATGAAGCTCGTTCTCAAACTCTTTTTTACCCGGATGCGGACCACCCGCTACCAGCCCGTGTATTGCCGGTTGTTGCTGTCGCGCGAGCGCAATAATTGTCAGAAAGTCTTCGTGACCCTTCCAACGGGTCAGCCGCCCCGGGATCGTGATCAGCTTTTTTTGCGCAAGCCTTGTGTGCTGCTCTCGCCAGCGCTTCAGCCAGCGCGCAGACGGTTCGAAATCATAGGGGTATAGCCTTCGATCGACACCCCGCGGGATGACCGTAACTCGCGGGCTGGACTGTGGGTAGTGGCTGTTGATGTAGTCGGCAATGAAATTTGAAATGGCAATCACGCGCTCGCCTGAACACATGATCCTGCTATAGCGATTGACGCTGTAGGGACCGTGAACGGTGGTCACCCAGCGGGGCCGTGAAGAGCGTGGCATTTTGCGTAAGGCCAGCCATCCTAGCCACGCCGGTAGTCGCGAGCGGGCGTGCACGATATCGACAGCTTCGGTGGCGAACAGAGCGCGTAATTGGGAAACGTAGCGGAGTGAAGAAACCCGTTTCTCGCCAATCGGCCACGGGACAAGGGTCGCTCCTAAATCCGTAAGCTCGCTGCTTAACCGCCCCGGTTTGGCGACCACGATGGCGTGATGACCGGCGGCGATTAAAGCCTGTGCGATTTCGATCGTGCCGCGTTCGACGCCGCCCACGTCAAGCTCGGGAAGCAGTTGGACCACCGTGAGTGGTCGCTCCATCATGGCCGTAACCAACGCTCGATAATGAGTTCTGCGCAGCGTCCGCTTTCGTTAAGAGGCAGGCGCCTTGCGGTGCTTGGCGCGGGGCCGCGATCGGGGCGGTAGTAGTCAATCAGGCCGCGCTTAACGAGATCATTAATTGCATTAACAACACGGCCTGGGCGACGGGTTGGCACCGGGAGGACCCCAACTTGCGCACCACCGCTTAAGGCTTCATAGACCATCGACATGCTGTCCTGAGAAACCCACACCGTTTGAGCGCGTTGCAGGCGGCTCGGTAACCAGTCGCTATCGGTGCGGTGATGGTCAAAAAACCGCACGTTATCGTTAACCAAATCTCCCAGTTGATGAGAAGTAAGCTCCGGTGTGCGCCTTGAATTCGCCAACTCCCAACGCAGTGTCTGATCGCCGGTGATTTTGGCAACCGCTTGGCGGAGGCCTTCGGGATCCCAAGCGAAGTGTTTAGAAGGTCCACCGATGAGGATCATTCCAAATGGCGCGCGCGACTCATCTGCGTTCGTGATGGTATTCAATGGGCCGTCTGTAATGATGACGCCATCGCGTTCAGGGACACCGTCGTGTCTTGGAATTAAACACAGATCGAAACATCGGATCGGGAGCTGCGGGCGCATGAGGTAAACAGTCCTGGCCGAAAAACGGCGGCCCGCCCGCCACAGCGGGATCTGGCATTGGCGGCCGCAACCCACAACCAGGTCTGGCCGTGGCAAGGTATTTGCTAGCGTGCGTAGGCCTTGGACGTCGACGTCGAGGGCTGTGATGGGAAGCCGTGTGGCCAACGCATTAACAAGACCTTCGCTTTGCCGTCCATGTCCCGGTTTACCGTCGGTAAGGCGCCAGAGGACCAGGGGCGCGGGCACGACCTAGAGCGCTCGCGTCACGGCAGCTAAGCGACCGGCGTTAGCCAACCATCGAGTCCAGCGCGGCGTCCTTCGACGACATCCAAGTAGGCGCTCTGGAGTTGCTTGCTGATTGGACCGATGTGGCCGACGCCAATACGACGATTGTCGAGTTCGCGGATCGGTGTAACTTCGGCTGCGGTACCGGTAAAGAACGCCTCATCGCTGATATAGATTTCATCTCGAGTGATGCGTTTCTCGATAACCTCAAAGCCTTCCTCATGCGCGAGCTTAATGACGGTGTCCCTTGTGATCCCCTCCAGCGCCGAGGTGATCTCTGGCGTGTAAATGATGCCGTTGCGCACGATGAAAATATTCTCACCGCTACCTTCGGCGACCATGCCGTCGGCATCGAGCAGCAGTGCTTCGTCATAACCATCGCGCGCGGCTTCTTGCAGGGCGAGGACCGAATTGATGTAGTTGCCGCAGGCCTTCGCGCGACACATGATGCTGTTGACTAAATGGCGCGTGTAGGACGAGGTTTTGATCCGGATCCCCTTGGTGAGCGCTTCTTCACCCAAATAAGCGCCCCAATACCAAGCGGCGATCGAGACGTGTGAAGAAAGAGATTGCGCATGCAGCCCCATACCTTCCGAGCCATAGTAGACCAGCGGGCGAACGTATGCTGAATCAAGCTTATTGCGCTTGATTGCTTCGACGCAGGCGTCGCGGATGACGTCGAACTCGTAAGGCACATCCATTTCCAGGATATGCGCGGTATCGAACAGGCGTTGGACATGATCATCGAGGCGGAAAACCATCGTGCCTTGATCGGTTTGATAGGCACGAATTCCTTCAAACGCGCCCACGCCGTAGTGAAGCGTGTGGGTAAGGACGTGCACATTAGCCTCGCGCCATGGCACGAATTCGCCGTCCATCCAGATTTCGCCATCACGATCTGAATAGCTCATTGAAATCTCCTCGCTTGAGATGCGACGCGACTCACCGACATTCGCTCACACGCTGGGTGAGCGTTCCTTGTTCAGGGAGGTCTCGAGCGCGGATGTCGTGGGTCGTCGAAGTGTTGATTTGGCTATCAGCTACCCGTCGTATGAACACGCGGAGCCGAAAACGCCGCGTATTGCACCATAAAACACCTTCTAGTGATATAGGAGGCGAAGTTAGCGCCTTTGCTATCGGTTATCGCGCTCGACGCGGTAGTCTCCTTCATAAGTGGTGCCGTTGCCATCACCCGGCGGCGGCCGTCGGGGGGCGGTGACCACCACTTTGGCGGCAAAGTTTTTGACTAGCGCGCGCCGGACCTGCGGGATTAGCAGCACAAACCCCACGGCGTCCGTGCAAAACCCTGGAGTGAGTAAGAGTGCCCCGGTGACCAGCAGCACCAGGCCTTCCAACAACTCGAGTGCGGGTAACTCGCCGTTTTGTAGATGAGATTGGGCACGGGCAAGTGTGCTGAGGCCTTCGCGCCGCAATAACCACGCGCCGGCGATTGCGGTGATGATGATCAGCGCGATCGTGGGGCCGGCGCCAAGCCGCTGACCAACCGTCAAAATCACGTAGATTTCGACGAGAGGAACGGCGATTAGGGCGATCAGTAGCAACAGCAAAATAGGCATGGTACGCCTCGGATTGATGTCAGTCAGGATACAATAGTGCCAGCTAGGTTGGTGGTTGCCCCCTAATAATGAGCGATGCCCTGGTCGTCTTTTGCACCTGTGCGGACCGTAAAACTGCCGAGCACATTGCCCACTCGGTGGTGGCGGCTGAGCTTGCGAGCTGTGTCAACGAAGTGTCGGGGATCCGCTCGCACTATCGTTGGGAGGGAAAAATAACCACCGATGAGGAGATCTTGCTCATCATCAAGACCACCAGGGCCTCTTATCCGCGCTTGGAGAAAACGATCCTTGCCGCGCACCCTTATGAACTACCCGAGGTTGTCGCAGTCCCTATCGAATGCGGATTAGAAGGCTATCTCAGGTGGATCGAGGACAATACCTCGCCGTGATGCTTCGGTTGATCAGCCTTTTCCTATTGCCCTTAGCTTGTTCGGCTAATCCTTTTGCCGCGCTCGATCGTCTCGCCGACGCGCAACCGATCAGCACCTCGTCGGGTAACTTCCTGCCGATGGAGGAGGCCTTTATCTTCCATGCCGAGGAGTCTGACGGGCGCGTCACTGCAAGCTGGCAGATCGCAGACGGTTACTACCTTTACCGCAACAAAATGGCTATCACTGGCGCGCTGCCTGGCGCGGTGGGGCCACTCCAGTCGCCGGCCGGCGAGCTCAAAGATGATCCTGAGTTTGGTCAGGTCGAGGTCTATCGAAATTGGGTCTCCGTGAGCGCCGATATTGTTGAGCGTGGGAATACCCCGATAACGATTGCCTACCAAGGGTGCGCAGAGGATGGCATCTGCTACCCCCCAGCGAAACAACGAATCGAGCTTTCACCAACCGCTAGCGGACCCACATTAGCGGTGTCTGCGCCGCTGAACGCTGTCGAGACCGGCCAAGTGGGTGCAATCCGCGAGCGGCTTGCTAACGCGGGCCTGTGGAAAATCGCGTTAACGTTTTTTGGTTTCGGCGTGCTGCTTTCCCTGACCCCGTGCGTATTTCCGATGATCCCTATCCTCTCCGGCATTATCGCGGGACAGCGTGCGCCGATGACGGCGAGGAAAGGTTTCGCGTTGTCTCTTACTTACGTGGTCGCGATGGCAAGCGCCTACGCGATAGCTGGATTGGTCGCGGCCCTGCTTGGACAAAATCTGCAGGCGGCTTTTCAACATCCGGCGATCATCATCGCTTTCGCCGGCGTCTTTGTGCTGCTGGCTCTGTCGATGTTTGGTTTTTATGAATTACAGCTACCGAGCACCTGGCAAACTCGGCTTGATGCGCTAAGCCGCTCCCAAGCCGGTGGCAGCTATATTGGCGTAGCCGCGATGGGCCTGCTCTCGGCGATCATTGTTGGGCCCTGCGTCGCGCCGCCACTGGCGGCGGGATTGGCATTCATAGGTCACGATGGGCGGCCCGTCATCGGGGGCTTGTCGCTTTTTGCTATGGGGATCGGCATGGGTGTCCCGCTTTTGATTCTTGGCGTCACCGCCGGCAGCCTACTGCCTGCGGCCGGACGCTGGATGGAAGGTGTGAAGTTTATCTTCGGGGTCATCTTGCTCGGCGTCGCGGTTTGGTTTTTGGAACGGGTCTTCCCCGGCCCGCTAACCGTCGCTTTGTATGGTTTGTTACTCGTTGGCACGGCAGCTTTTATTGGCGTTCTCGACACGCAGGCACCGCGTTGGACGAAAGCGCTGGGACTGCCGTTGCTGATTTATGGTGGCGCGTTGCTGGTCGGCGCGGCGGCTGGTACGAGTGATCCCCTGCAGCCCCTCGCCCAGATGGGGCAGAGCGGCGGCAGCATCGAGGATAGCGCGCCAACCAATTTCAAAACCCTCTACGATCGACGATCGATTGCCGAGCAACTCGCTCAAGCGCAGCGCGACGGCCGCCCGGTTCTACTTGATGTTTACGCCGATTGGTGCGTTGAATGTAAGCACTTAGAGAGAGAAACCTTAGCCCACCCGGCGATTAAAGACCGACTGGCGCATTTTGTTTTGTTGCGCGCCGACGTCACCGCCAACAACGATGAACATCGCCTGCTCCTGCAACATTATCAACTCTACGGGCCGCCGGCGTTGCTGTTTTTCCGGGACTCGCAAGAGCTCTCCGCCGCCCGGCTGATCGGATTTATTGAAGCAGAAGACCTCTCCGCGCACCTCGATCGATTTGCACTTTGAAATCTAAAATCGCGAATTTCTTTCTCCTGCTTGGCTTAGTCATCGTAGCGGCAGGTGGTGGTTTTTGGGTCGCAAGCGAGCAGCGCGCGAACGACACCGCCGCGCCGCCGCCTTTCATTGAAGCAGAGGTTTACCGCTTTGAGTTCGCCACCCCGGCTGGTGAAATGAAAAAACTGGGCGAATGGCAAAAGCATTGGATGGTGGTAAATTTTTGGGCGACCTGGTGCTCGCCATGCCGCCGCGAGATCCCGGCGTTTATCGATCTGCAAAACAAGTACGCTGACCAAGGTGTGCAGTTTGTCGGGATTGCACTGGATGAGGCGCTCCCTGTTCAACAATTTGCGGAAGAACAGGGGATGAATTACCCGGTGCTAGTCGGCGAGGACGACGTAATCGTCTTGATGCAGCACCTTGGCAACCAAATAGGCGCCTTGCCGTTTACTGCGGTGATTGCGCCCGGGGGACGCACCTTGTTCGTCAAACAGGGCGAATGGGAAGCCTCTGAGGCCGATGAGTATCTCTCGGAACTGTCTCGGATATAGGCGCGATTTGCGTCG
>JBCCEV010000005.1:0-48726 GCA_039030125.1 Pseudomonadota bacterium
CAGCGATTGATAGTGCGCGCATGAAGTTAGGGATTGCCGCTAAGGCAACCCCGATCAGCAGGCAACCGCCAGCCACAAAAAAACCAACATGCAAACCGCGCGCGCCAACGACGCAGTGGCGAGCGATGATTCCTAACAGGGTTTCGCTCTGGATCAGTTCGCCGCGCGCGACGAGGCCGGGAATGGCGCAAAACAGCATGACCGGAACTGCCAACGACGCGATTTCAGTGACACCACGGATCGGTGCATCAAATAAATTCCGACTGGCAATATCGGAATTGATGAGGAGCAAGAGCGTCAATAATGCGAGAGCCGCTATCGCATCGAGCGCCACGGCAATTCGGCGGGCGGACACTCAGCGGGCCTCCAAAGTTTGGGTCCAATCCGTGGAGATGAGCGCCCCTTGTTCCTTCAGTTTGCGCATCAGTACGTCCAGCAGTTCACGGGCCGGTAGTTGGCGTGCCTCGTTGCGGGTTACCCACTCGCGGCCCAACTGCGGCAGTCCATCGATCCACCGACGCTTTTCAGCCGCCGGCAAAACCGAAACCTCCACTCCCTCGTCGATCATCGCCGCGACCGCTTTGCTGCGGCGTTGCTCGACAATTTCGGCGACCTTGCGGGTGTACGCCTCGCCCAACGTTTTTAATTCAAGTTGAATCTCGCCCGGCAGGTTATCCCAAACGTTCTCGTTGATAGTTAGCGCTCCCACCCACTGGGCGCCGATCCCAACCAAAGTCAGATAAGGGGCAACTTCATGGATCCCGTACGGATAGATCCCGGTGGCAATCGACACCGCGCCGTCGGCTACTCCCGTGCGCAGTTGCGTGTAATAGGTTGATAGCGCCCCGTCGACCGCCACCGCGCCCGTGCCTCGCAACCATAGCGCGGAGACCCCCGGCGCCAAGATTTTGCGTCCTTTGAGATCATCGAGCGTGCGGATCGGGAAAT
Organism: Pseudomonadota bacterium; assembly: GCA_039030125.1. Taxonomy (GTDB): domain Bacteria; phylum Pseudomonadota; class Gammaproteobacteria; genus JBCCEV01. The sequence goes on from JBCCEV010000005.1 coordinate 949, forward strand.
TCGTGAACAGGTGGTAAGTGTCGACACCCGCGGCGCCGAGGAAGACCTGCTTGTACTCGCGCCAGGTCGCCTCCAGCGCCGGTACCTCCCGGTGCAAGGCATTAACGCTGTTGAGCAGTGCGCCGAGGTCATCGGTGATGAAAGGCAATGAATAGGTGACGTTTTGCAGAGGTAACTTGGACGACTCCCAAAGAGTGCCCACGAAGCCAAGATCGGCAAGGCCAATCTCGACGGCTTCCAAGCCGTCCCCCCAACGCACCAATGAACCACCCCAGGCCGGGTAAAAATCAACTTGAAAACCGGGCCGCCGGGCAGCGCGGCGCTTGAATTCGGGGATGAAAAAATCCCGCAACACAGAAACCCACGGCACCGCAGGGGTGTGTGGCGTGGCGACGGTCCATTCATGCACCGTGGGGGTCTGCGCGCCCACCTGCCAAGCACCGCAAGCTAAAACCGCACTGAGGCACCCAATTAGTGCAATTTTAGGCGCTTTTGGCGCCCAAACTATGCGCTTGCCAACCACTTCCCTCATTTTCTCCCGATCGACCCCGGTGGTGTTTCGCATCACCAAAATTCCCCTCAGAAAGGAAGATGAGAACAGTTTCCGGGTGTGCCATGCAAGATTTTGATATCGCTTTGTAAAATCGGGACCTAGTACCTGATTTTTTGCATTGCAGAGGCCGATCAGGGGTGCTTTAATTCGTTCTAACAGCAGTCGCGAACCTTACGTCCACGCACCCACACGGAGACAGTTATGAACACACCGCAAACGCGCCGCATATCAGGTCAGGGCATGATCGAATACATCATCATCGTGGCCGTCATCGCGATCGCCGCGATCGCCGCTTATTCGTTCTTCGGCCAATCGCTCAGAGGCCAGGTTTCAGGCATGGCTGCCGAGGTCTCCGGGCAAAGCGCTGCGGGCGGTCAAGCTGCGGCGGCAACGTCGGCGGCAAGCGCTACCGCAGAAGCCGCCAAAGACAAAAAGCTGGGCAGCTATGGGGCTGAGCAATAGCTAGCTAATGTGTTGCCGTCCGGAAATATCCGGACGGCATCCTCCATAAGGAGGCTTTGCCTCGCGTGAAGGCACCTCGCCGCACTCGACCCTTGGGTAAACGCCAACGTCTCGCTGGCCAGGCCCTCGTCTTCGCCCTGGTTGTCCTCACCGCCATTCTCATCGGCTTCGCGAGCGTCTACCACACCGGTTTGGTCGCCGCTAAACGCATCGAGTTACAAAACGCCGCTGACGCCGCCGCTTACAGCACATCGGTCGTCGAAGCGCGCGATCTTAATTTAATGGCCTACATCAACAAGGCCTTGATCGCGAACGAAGTCGCGGTCGGCCAATTGATTGGCTTGGTGTCTTGGACCTCGTATTGGAAGTCCTATGGCACCTACCTCAACGCTTACGGTAAAACGCTCGATGCGGTAACACTGGGTGCGACCAGCCCAATCACAACGCCGATCGCAAATGCCTTTACCACCAGCGGGAACATCGCGAACAAGGTTCTCAAACCCGTCGCCCAAACCGGCTCAAGCTTTCTGCATATCGCCAATCGCGTGCTGAGCATCGCCCAGCAGGCTTTCCACGTCACTAGCGTCGCCTATTCACTCGCTCAGATTAAGGATTCGATTGCCAATAACGCGCCCGGCGCAACGTTGTCACCCTACGGGTGGCTGACGCTCGCGGCACACACGGTCAGCTTTGGCAGCATTCCAAATCCATTTGGCGACTTTACCCGCACCCATGGACCACTCGATTTTCTATCCGGTACCTCGAGCGATGCGAAAGACGAGGGCTGGGAGCAACTGGCCGCTTTGATCCGAGCCTCGCGCGATCCGTTCTCGCATTATCGTGGTTGGACGCTGTGGCTCATACCACCCGGAACATCCGGGCCGCTGACGCTGAGCGTTAACGATTCCATCGGTATCAACCTCGGCATCGCTAAAGTTGGAGTCGATATCAATTTTCGCTTCGAATTTGGCATTAACATTCAACGCCGTGGCGGATCGGAATTGCGCTACATCGGTGATCCGAAAGACAAGAATTTCAATTGGTCGGGTGCCGACAACTCAGGCATGGGCGCGCACTTGGTGATCCAGGCCAATATCGACGGGTACGTCGACCCGATCATCGGCAGCAAAAAGACTTTCAATCTCGGCGGACTCGATGTCAGTTTCTCCGATGGTCGCGCCACACTTAAAGTGAAAGTCCTGGGAGTCACGATCCCCATTCTTAATAACGTGCCCGCGCCGACCGCAATTCCGTTCAGTGGCGGCGCCGCGCAGATCGGTCAGAAATCGCTGACCCCCGCGCACGTGCTGGACTCAGGCGATGATTTCTACGGTGGCGCCCCAACCAACCGCTTGTCTTGGGTGCCGGGTACCACGGCCGAGTTCCAAATCAACAAGCTGAAGGGTTACAAGGGCCTGCCCTGGTATATCGACACTACGGTAAACGAGCCCAAAACCAGTTTCACCGCGCCCTATTTGATTCTTGGCCTAACTTATAACGAGGACACGGTGAGCAACCTCGGGATGACGCCATATGGATTTAGCAATCTCGGCCGCACCAACACCAACGTCGGTAACGATTCCGCCGGTGGATCGTTAGCGGCGATCGCGCGTTCGGAGGTCTACTTCTCGCGACCCAATGAAGTTTCGTACTTCCAGCGCGATGATGGCCAGGAAGAGTATGCCAACGCGTTCAACCCTTACTGGCAGGCACGGTTGGTCAATATCGGTTATTTCGACCGCCTGCTTGCCCTTCTCATCCAACAAGGTCAGGACTTTACGGGGGTGACTGGGTCATCCTTCCCGAGCCTGCCCGATCCTCAAGATGTTTTTAAGAGCTTGATGAATGCGATTTAGTCTTCGTCAAAAAAACACCGGACAGGCGATGACGGAGATCAACATCGTCGCGAGCTTTGTACTGATCCCGTTGTTCTTTATGCTGCCGGTGATCGCGAAGTACATCGACATGAAGATCGCGACAATCCAAGCGGCGCGTTACCAAGCTTGGGAGTACACCGTTTGGTATACGAGCAATAGCGAAAGGACGGCCGGATTTAGTGCGGCGTCGGCGCCGGTAAAATCGCTTGATACCACTGCACGGGAAGCCGAGCGCCGGTTTTTTGGTCTGGAAAATCAGCCGCTGAGCGCGGCCGACTCGGGCGGCATTGGCAGCGAAGCTGAAGTGAAACAGTATTGGCGCGATCACGCCGACCGATCCCTGTTTCAATATCAGAACAATCTCAACTCGCCGTCCATGACCACCACCGACAGCACCCCGACCCTGCCGGTCTTGGGCGACATCACCAATCTACTTTACAAGGGCTTCGATGCAATCACGTCCGTACTGGCGAGTGTTATGAAAGTTATCGGCAGCCCCGTTGGCTTTACCGTGATCGAGCTCGATCGCTACGCCAATGGTTCAATGAGTCTCCAGATCACTGACAACGGCATCATTAACGATAACGGTACCCCGATCACCGGTACATTGACGGCAAGCGCAGCAGTCCTAACCGAGCCGTGGAATGCGGGCGGCGTTGATCACGTGAGCAATCAAGTGAGGGGCTTGGTGCCGACCGGCATCATTGGCGAGATCTGGACTAAGTTTACGAACCTTCCTGGTATCAAGCAGCTCTGGTCCATCCTGACCTTCTTCCTGCCCGAGTTCAGCAACGACTGTCTGAAATGGGGTTACGTCGAACCGGACAATGTGCCCCCGTACTATTTGGAAAGTGGTGGTTCGCATTCTTGCAGCAGCGGTTTGTGTCAGTTTTCGCCGGAACCCACACCGCCACCGGGGAATTGCAGTGCCTTCTAGAATGCCGTGCGCTCTTTTTGTCTTGGCAGTGGTGATCGCCTTACCCGCCCTGGCAATACCCGATCTCCCACCGCCGCCTCAATCGATGGTGGCGCCCGCTGGTAACAACATGAAGCTCAATGGTGTGACAGTGAGCGTGCGTCACTTTAGGTCGCAGCGGAACGTGAGCGAAGTCATCCAATTTTATCGCGATGAGTTCCCCGCCAGCCTGCCAGAAGATCCGGGCGTTCTGGTGACCGATGTGCTGCAACCTTGGACCGTAATTTCGCGGATGGAAGACGGCTATTTACTGACGGTGCAAACGAAACCCGAAGGCCGCGGCTCGAGCGGGATCCTCGCGATCAGCAAACCGCCCAATGATCCGGATTTGCAGGACGACATGGGCAAACGCGTACCCAAGATGGACGGCAGCGATGTCATTAGCGACCTTGAAACCAAGGACGATGGTAAAAAAGGACGCGTGGTTCTAGTGACCAACGATCACTCGGTAAAAAGCAACGCCGATTTTTATCGCGAGCGCTACCTGGCCGAGGGCTGGACGCCGGTCATGGACCAGAATATCGACAATCAGATGCATACCTTGGCCTTCAACGACATGGGCCAAAAGGTAAACATCGTGGCAATGCGCGGCCAAGACGGTGGCGCCGTGGTGATGATTAACGTGGAGAAAACTTCGTGGTTTTGAATCGCCGTAAGCAAGCGGGGCAATCGTTCACCGAATATATGGTGATCGTCACCTGGGGAATACTCGTATTGTTCAACGACCCCCTGGGTGACGCGATGACAGCACTAGTCGACGCCATGAAGGATGCCCATCGCGGCATGATTTTTACGTTGTCCCTATCCGATCCGCCGCAAGCGGACAGCGTTTTTGATTACGGAATTCAACTCGCTAACAAGCGCGTTGAAGACGCTAGAGAAACTGCAGTCTTCCAAGCAGCTCAAAGTGGCAACTTGGGTGACTACGCGACTAAGCAACTGGTCGATTACGCCGGCGAGAAGATCGGTGACAAACTCGAATCCAAAACCGGTGGCTTAGTGAACGCCCTCGACATGGAAGAAGTCATAGACGCCTTTTGGCCGCCATAGCGAACAAACGAAATTCGATAATCTTGAAGGGGGATTAGAGTGGCAAACGGAGATGGAGTAAAGGTAGGCGCGCTGTTTGGCGGTGCCGTGCTGTTTGGCATCGTCGCGGCCATCGTCGCGTACATTTATTTGCAGGCAAAAGATCGCGCGCTCGAGGCCAAGCATGCCGCCGAGCAACCGCAGCAGATCGAGGTGGTGGTGGCCGGCACCGACTTACCGGAGGGCACAAAAATCGGTTATGAACATTTCGGCACCCGTCCCCTACCCCGGACGTTTGTCCACTCCGAGGCTGTGCTCCCGGGAGAGTTTGATCATTTTATCGGTCGCTTTCTCACGACCCCAATCAGTGCGGGAACATCTTTGTTGCGCTCCCACATGGATCGGAAATTTCCAATCGATTTTTCCGACACCATCGAGATGGGGCAACGCGCGATCACCGTTCAGGTCGACGACCTTGACGGCGTGGCGGGCTTAATTCGCCCGGGCAACCGCGTCGATATTTTTGTCCATCTGCCGGTGCGCGCTTCTGGCGTTTTGCCAGCCTCATTGAACGCGCTCGGCGCGGAGAAACCGCCGTCCGCGATTGTGGTGCCCGTAATTCAGGATATTTTTGTCCTGGCCACCGCGGACATCCCCTATCAATCGAGTTTGGATTCACTGCAGCGGCCGCAACCCTCCGGCGAGCGCCGCTACTCCAACATCACCTTACAAACCACGCCAGAACAAGCGGCGCTGTTGGAAGCCTCCCGGGAGGCCGGCGATTTATTAGCTATTTTGCGCAATCGCGAAGACCGCGGTGTTGCCGAATTCGACGCGATGTCTTCCTATGACATCGCCGTGAACGCTGTGAAGGTGCGTCGTGAACAACAGTTGCGCAAACTGGCCGAAGAAGCCGGTGCAACCATTAACGAGAACGGGGATTGGGTTGCCGCCGACGGCACCGTGATCAAAAGCGACAACATCGTGCTCAATGCCGACGGCACCGCCTCAACCAAAGACGGTCAACTGCTGGGCGCGCCCAAAATGGCTGAATTGGCGGCCAAGGCGGGAGCTTCAATCAACGAGAATGGCGACTGGGTGCTGGCAGACGGCACGGTGGTCGCGGCGGAGGATGTGGTAGTCAACGCCGACGGCACGATAACCACACGCGACGGTACGCTGATCACCGCCCAGAACCTCGACGACCTCGCACGAAAAGCGGGCGCCAAGGTTAACGAAAACGGCGATTGGGTCCTGGCCGACGGTACGGTTGTGAAGAAAGAGGACATCGTCGTCAATGCCGACGGTACGATTTCCACCAAGAGCGGCAAGTTGCTCGCAACGAAGGACATGAAAGTCAACGCGAACGGTGATTTCGTCGATAAAGATGGCAAGGTTTATGCGCGTGATGACGTGCAAGTGTTGGCCAACGGCACGATCCTGGCTAAAGATGGAACCGTCATTTCCGGCCAACAGGTCACCAAGACCAAAGATGGCTTTTTGGTCGCCGAAGATGGCACCGTCATGACCGCGGACGGTAAAGTGCTGACCGGGGTGCGCGTCAATGCGAATGGCGAGGTGGTCACCGCCGACGGCACCGTCCTCAAAGCCGATGAAGTCGCCGTCCTCGATGACGGCACCGTCGTCAAAGCCAAGCGCACCAAAGATGGTTTCTTGGTGACCGAAGACGGTCGCATCATGACTTCCGACGGTAAAGTGCTGAGCGGCGCGCGGCTGGACAGCAACGGCAACGTCATTGCGGCAGATGGTACCGTACTCAAAGCCGATGACATTGTCGTCGCGGCCGATGGCACGGTGACGACGAACGATGGCCGCGCTATCGCCGGGTTGAGTGCCACCGATCCAGCGGTCGATCCGAGCACGATGAAACGGACCAAAGATGGTTTCTACGTGGCCGAAGACGGCACCGTAATGACGGCGGATGGCAAAATCCTAAAAGGCGTCACGGTCAATGAAAACGGTGAGGTCGTCACCGCGGATGGGACGGTGCTCAAAGCTGACGAGATTGCAGTCGCCGATGACGGCACGGTCACCACTCGCGATGGCAAAATCATTGCGGGTGTGACAGGACAGGACGCATCACCGGACATCAACGACATGACCCGCACCAAGGATGGTTTCTATGTCAGCAAGGACGGCACAGTGATGACCGCTGACGGCAAAATCCTCTCCGGCGTAACGGTCAACGAAAATGGTGAAGTGGTCACCAGCGATGGCACGGTGCTCAAAGCCAACGAGATCACGGTCGCCGAGGATGGCACCGTCACCACGGCCGACGGCCAGACGATCGCGGGGGTCACCGGCAAGGCCGCGCCACCGTCGCTCACTATCGCTGGTGTGGGGGGCTCGAACGCAAGGATCGCTCCGCCTTCGGGCTTACCGCCGCCGAGTGGCAGTCCAGAAGCCCGCGGTGGCGATGGCGCAACGATAGCTCTGATCGTCGGTGGTAGCGGCAAAGACGGCGTGGCCAAAGTCACGCAAATGCCGATCGTCGGTTTAGAACCGCCTCCTGACGCGCAACAAAGCGCGGAAGGAGCAGCACAATGAGTTGGGGAACACGTGTGATACAGCGAATTTTGGTCGCGCTTGCGATCCTGACAAACAACGTCGCTTTTGCCGAAGAAGAAATGCTGGAGATGTTTCTAGGCGAAGTCAAAGTGATGAAGCTCGGTGAGGTCGAAAGGGTCGCGGTTGGCAATGGCGATATTTTAAGCACCTCGGCGTTGGATAACGGCCAGCTCATTGTCTTGGCCGAAAAGGAAGGCATGTCGTCGATGCACATTTGGCTCAACAGCGGCGTTGAGTTGAATTACTTGGTCCTCGTGACCCAGGAGCCTCCTGGTCGGCAGGACCTCGCTGAGATTCAAGACATGCTGTCGACCGTTGAGGGCGTAACGGCACGCAAGGTGGGCCGGCAAATCGTTCTCGAAGGAAAGATCGCGGCTCATCAGGAAGCACTGCTCGCAAAGATCATTGAACGTTATGAAGCTGTTTTGGACTTGGTGGTGCGCCAAGCCGCCGTGTTGAATCCCGAGGACAACAAGATGGTCTTAATGGATGTGAAGATCACGGAGTTCAATACCAACCGCTTGGACGAGCTTGGGGTGAGCTGGTCGAACCCCATTGCTGGACCGGGAGCGGGCATTGCCTACGACGCGGTCGGTAACCAGGTCTTTCGCGGCGGCGCACCGCTCGATTCCAATATGGCTTTTGGTGGGCTGCCGTTTCGCGTGCAAAGCCCGGCTGGTTATTTTGGAATTGCGAGCGAAATCACCTCTCGGATCAACTTCTTGGTCAATAGCGGTGATGCGGTCTTGCTGGCACAGCCAAGGTTGGTGGCGCGCAGCGGCGGCGCGGCCGAATTCCTCTCCGGCGGCGAGGTGCCGGTGATCACCTCCAACATCAATGGCACCAACGTCGAGTACAAGGAGTTTGGTATCAGTTTATCGGTATCACCAATTATCGACCGCAACAACCGGATCCTGGCTTCCGTTGAAACCGAGGTCAGTTCGATCGACAACTCAGTCGCCGTTCAGGGGATCCCCGGTTTTGCCTCTCGCAAAACCACGGCCGATGTAAACCTCACCGAGAACGACACATTGGTGCTCTCGGGCCTAGTTAACCAAGAAGCTTCGAAGGATATTGATCGGCTAGCCGGTCTTAGCGAGATCCCGATTCTTGGTGCTCTGTTTCGCTCGAAGACGTTTCGAGACCGTCAAAGCGAACTGGTGATCTTCGTCACGCCAACCTTGATTGACGGCGAAGCCGAGCGCAACAAGGAAGAAATCGCGCGTCACCAGGAAATGCGTGAGAAATTTAGCAACGCTCTCACGAAAGAAAAAGTCGAACTTATCGAGTAACAAAATGTTCAACATCATGGTTAAGGACAAGGGCGGCAAGCTCTTGGCGAAGGTAGAGTGCAAGCGCGATGAGTGCTCGGTTGGAAAATCCAGCCAGAACCTGGTCAAACTTCGCGGCTGGCGAGTGGCCGGGGTGCACGCAGAGTTCAATCGGCTTCCTGATGGCATCTACGTGGAGGATAAAAGTCAGGGCAACACGACTGTAAACGGCGAAGCGATTACCCGCTATGGTCCGCTACGCAGCAAGGACGAAGTAGAAATCGGTGGTTTCCGGATCTCGGTCGGTGCGGCTGCGAAACAAGAAAAAGTCGAAGATCTTGATTTCGAGATCACGCAACTCAAAGCCAAAAAGGAAAATGGTAACGGCGCGGCCAAGCAAGAAGACGACGACGAGGATCTAAAAACAGTCATTGGCATGGTCGGTATCGACCAGTCAAACGTCGAGGAAGTTCAGGAGTTCGAGCGCAAGGGCCGATTCATGTGGCGTAATCGCGTTCACAAAGAACTCCTGTCAATGATGGATCTCAGGCGCACCGATATCAGCGAAATGGACGACGATGAGCTGCGCAATCACGTCAAGTCCATGATCCGCGAGATCATCAAAAAGATGTCGGGAACATTGCCCGCCGATGTCGACAAAAAACAACTCGCAACCGATGTACTCAACGAGGCGGTGGGGCTAGGCCCGCTTGAAGAACTCCTTGCCGATGAGACCATCACCGAAGTGATGGTGAATAGTTGCGAAAAAATATTCATTGAGCGCAGCGGCCGTTTACAACGCTCGGAGGTTACCTTCTCGGGAGACCCCGCGGTGTTGGCGGCTATCGAGCGCATCGTCTCACCGTTGGGCAGACGTATCGACGAGAGTTCGCCGATGGTCGATGCGCGCTTGAAAGACGGATCGCGCGTCAACGCAATCATTCCACCGCTGGCACTCGATGGTCCGTGCCTGACGATCCGTAAGTTCTCCAAGAACAAGTTGGTCGATAAGGACTTGGTCAAATTCGGCGCTACCAACGACCAAATGCTGAATTTTCTGGAAGTCGCCGTACAGCAGCGCCTCAACATCATCATCTCCGGCGGTACCGGTAGCGGTAAAACCACGCTACTCAACGTTTTATCCAACTACATCCCCGACGCCGATCGCATCGTTACCGTAGAAGATGCCGCGGAGTTGCAACTCGCCCAACCGCACGTCGTGCGACTGGAAGCGAGGCCGCCCAATCTCGAGGGCAAAGGCGCGGTGCCGATCCGAGACCTCGTCAAGAACTGTCTGCGCATGCGCCCTGATCGGATCGTCGTCGGCGAATGCCGTGGCGGCGAGGCACTCGATATGCTGCAGGCAATGAACACCGGTCACGATGGCTCGCTTACCACTGCGCACGCCAACACACCTCGGGATTTGATCGCGCGTCTTGAGGTCATGGTGATGATGGCGGGTATGGACTTACCGTCTTCGGCGATCCGCGAACAAGTAGCCTCAGCCGTTGACATTGTGGTGCAGCAGTCGCGCTTTGCAGATGGCAGCCGGAAAATCACCAACGTGGCCGAGATTACCGGCGTCGAACAAGGGATCGTGCAAATGCAGGACATCTTCCGCTACGACCAGGAGGGCTTCGACGAGGAAGGCATGGTGCGCGGCAAGTTTGTCGCTACCGGCGCGATACCCGAGTTCTATGAGGAACTACGATCTCGCGGGATCCCGGTTGATATGAGTATCTTCAAATTCTAGTGGTCGTCAGATGAGGAGCAAACTCTAGATGATGGATTTCCTCGCGCAATTCGTACAACTACCGCTGTGGTTGGTCTACCTGATCGCGTCGTTTTTATTTGGCGCATTGTTGGCTTCGGTGATTATCATTCGGGGCCGCGCGTTCCTCACGCGCTATCGCGAAACGTTCACGGAATCTGCGGGCAGTAACCTCGGCGACATGTTTGTGTTCGTGAATCCACAAAACCTATTCATGTACAACTTGATCGCCTTGGTTGTGCTACCTGCTCTAGCGTGGCTTTTAACCTTTCATGTCTTGGCGACTATCGTCACTTTCATCATTGTGCTGTTCGTACCCTCCCTGCTGTATAAAGCGGCCAAGAAGCAACGCTTGCGCCGGATCGAGACGCAGCTACCAGATGGTCTGCTCATGATGTCGGGCTCGATGAAAGCCGGAGCGAGTTTGGCTATCGCGATGGAAGGAACGGTTAAGGAGGCGCAGCCGCCGCTCAGTCAAGAGTTTGAGCTGTTCATTCGCGAACAGCGCTTGGGCGTCGATTTCGAGCAATCCTTATCCTCGCTTGAAAGTCGCATTCCACTGCCAGATTTTGGGATCTTTATCGCGGCCTTACGCATCAACCGCGAAATTGGCGGCAACCTGGCCGAAACCTTGGAAACGCTGGCAGAGACGTTTCGGCGCAAGATCACCATGGAAGGAAAAATCGAGAGCCTGACGGCGCAGGGACGTTTGCAAGGCATTGTGATGTCGTGTTTGCCGCTTTTTCTCATTGGCGCACTGATGTTCGTTGAACCGGAAGCAACCGGCAAACTGTTCACCACGAAGATCGGTTGGATATGGCTGGGAGTGATCTCTGTAATGGAAGTCCTTGGGTTCCTCGTTATCCGCAAAGTAACCACGATTGATGTATAGACCATGTTGTTAGAGATCCTTCCATTCAAGCCCGCCTTCGCATTACTGATTGGACTGTCCGCTTTTTGTTTCGGTACGGCAATTGCGCAGCTCAATTCGATGTTGCCCGCCGAAGATCGGGATTTCATGGACCCACTACCGCCGACCCTACGCTTCGCTTGGCCGCTGATCCGGGTTGTGGCTGAATTTGGTTGCTCGTTGCTACCCTATGAGTTACTCGAACGCACCGAGGTCAAGTTGCAAAGAACCGGTGTGGGATACCTCCTAACTGCCGAACAGTTCTGGGCCGTTCGTTTTCTTGGCGCATTTGCGGGAGCCTTGCTTGGTTTCATCCTCGCGGCCGCGACCGGCGTGAACATGCGCCTGTCAATATTCATTCTCGCCATTTTGGGATTCCTGCTGCCGAACGTGTGGTTGAGCGACACGCGTAAGCGCCGCGAAAAAGGGATCCGCTCGGCACTGCCACAGTACCTCGATTTCATCACGATGGCGGTTGAAGCCGGTTTGAACTTGCAGGGCGCGATCGGCAATGCGGTTGAGAAATCACCCGCCGGTCCGTTGCGGATGGAACTCTCTATCGTGTTACGCGACATTCGTTCTGGAGTGATTCGAGCCGATGCATTGCGCCGCATGGCCGAACGCGTCGACGTCGGTGAAGTAACGAGCTTGGTCAACTCCCTGATTCAAGCTGAACGTATGGGTTCGAGCCTCGGCCAGGTGCTGCGTGTACAGGCTGAGCAGCGTCGTGAAGAGCGCTTTCAAAGAGCTGAGAAACTCGCAATGGAAGCACCGGTGAAACTGATCTTCCCTTTGATCCTTTTCATTTTTCCTCTCACGTTCATGGTGGTTGGTTTTCCGATCGCGATGAAAATCATGAGTGGCGGCCTTTTTTAGCCGCTAATCGATGTCTTTTCCCTGGCCATTGCGAACTCTCGCGAGCATCGTTCTTTTTGCGTCTTTGCTTGGGTGCAGCGCTAAGAATGCCAAACCCGATGACAAAAAGCCGTTAGGCCCGGACGAGCTCCGTCAGGTCGAACAGTCGGCGGTCGAATCATATTCAAAACGTGAATGGCTGGCCGCGGCCATTGCTTACCGCCGATTGACGATAGCTGTTCCGGGTGATCCTGACTTTTGGTTTAGGCTTGGCACCGCCGAGGCTAGATTAGGCAATAGCGATCGCGCCCTGGCAGCGTATCGAGAAGCAGTGGTCCGCGATCCCAAAATGAGCAAGGGCTGGTACAACCTCAGTGTGGTTGAAATCCGTCGCGCGCAAAACGCTCTCACGCAGCTCATCCGCTTTGCGCCAGACAATGATGATAACGCCGCGCGCGCGGCGTCTTTGCTTGAGGCCCTTTCAGAATTAATCGGGCCGCTACCGGCCCCAGGCGTGGCGGGTCCACCCGGATGATTCGCCTAACCAGACAACGCTCGGGGCAGGCGATGACGGAATTCATCATCGTTTTGCCGGTCCTCCTGCTCCTCACCCTTGGCGCGCTGCAGTTCACGTTTATCTATAACGTGAAAACAGTGCTCACTTACGCGACCTTTCAAGCGGCCCGGGCCGGGGCACTGAACAACGCCGACCCGAACGAAATGGCCTATGCGCTGGCCGGCCATCTGGCGGCGATCTATACCTCACGCGCCAATGCCCAGGCGCAGCGCGAAGCCCGCGCATGCGTCATTCAGGAAATCAATCAAGGTATGCTGGACTTGGAGATCCTGAACCCGACGGCCGGCGATTTTGGCGAAAGCTACGCGACGAAAATCGACACCTACGACGCGATCCCCAATGACAACCTCATGTACCGGGAAACCACCGGCGGCACCCCCATCCAAGAAGCTAATTTGCTCAAGATCCGCGTGACCTATTGCCATCGAATGATCGTGCCCTTTGTCAATCGCTCGATTCTTTCATTACTGACTCTAGCGCCAACGAGCAGCGGGACGCGAAATGATCAAATGGATCTGATGTCGGGCGTCGGCGGGCCGGCGGCGATCGGCACGCCAACAAACTTTCGCAGAACCTGCTTGGTCACCCATAATCGACTGCCCATTAGCGCCGAAGCTACAATTCGCATGCAATCACCAGCTATCTTGGTTACCGATCCGATAAACCTGTGGACGCCTACCACCATCACATGTAACCGTACGCTGTAAGGCGAAGCGCTGAGTTCAAATGCTGACCGGATACTTCGAGCGCACTGATACGGGCGCTACTTTGGTACCGACGGTGTTTCGTACCACCACGGCGTGGGAGCGGATGCGAGGTTTACTAGGACGCCCACCTTTAGCCATTGACGAGGGGCTGTTGATTCAGCCTTGCGGAAGCGTGCACACCTTCGCGATGTCATATCCCATTGACCTTGTTTATCTAAGCCGCTCAATGATTGTGCTAAAAATTGTCGAAGCGCTATCGCCCTGGCAGGTGTCGATGGGTTTTGGCGCCGCGATGACTTTGGAACTCGCCGCCCATCAAGCCGCCCATTTCGGCTTTGAAGTTGGACTCGTTGTGGAATGGCATCCAATTCCATTACCGACGGCCGGCGCAATCTGAGTTTCTGTTAACAATGAATTTGCGAGCCCTCTCCATCGCTTTTTTCGCCTTCCATCTCTCGTTTGCGGCGATGAGCACTACTGGAAATGAAGTCACGGTTGCGGTCGACGGCGCATTACGCCATCTCGATGTGACCGTGTGTCCGAAAAGCGAATTTACCGAGCTGCGATCGGGTTTTAGAGATGCATCGCAATATCTTACGAAGATCGCCGATCAGGATGGTCAGCCTTTGTCCCTCGATGGCGCGAAGATCCCCGTTCCCGCTGGAACCCGCTGCGTCAGTTACCGCTTTGACCTCGGCGCTAGTCGAGGCGCGAATCGGCGCTACGCGTATCTGGCAGATTCCAACGTCGCGGTATCCGCATCGCTATGGCTGTGGCGCCCTTACCCCGGTTCGCGCACACAAACGTTTGTGGAATTTGAAACCGCGAGCCAAATCTCGGTCCCTTGGATTGAAATTGAGGCTGCAGGTGACAAAGCCCGGCGTTTTGAAATTCCCTTGTCACCAGAAAGTGATGAGTCCGTTACGGTATTCGGTAAATTTGCCCAATGCGATATTCCGGTACCCGGCGGCCTTTTAAAAGCTTCGATCTTACGAGGTCAGACTCGCGGCCAGACCACCGAACTTAGTCATTGGGTCCAACAAACGGCGAGCCATGTAGCGATGACTTACGGCAGGTTTCCAAACCCCTTGCCTCAGGTCATCGTCGTACCGGTTGCGAAAAATGCTTTGGACTATGGCGAACCCGTGCCCTTCGGTCACGTGATCCGCAACGGCGGCGAAGCAGTCCAGTTTTTCGTCAACCAAAATCGTGGTCTTGAGGCCTTCATGGCTGATTGGACCGCGACCCATGAATTCAGCCACCTTCTGATCCCCTACATCGATAGCCGCGAAAAATGGATCTCCGAAGGTCTGGCGAGCTACTACCAAAATGTCTTGATGGCACGTTCAGGGATGTACACCCAACAGAAAGCCTGGCGGAAAATCTATGAAGGTTTCCTCCGTGGTATCGACTCCGCGCCGCGTTTACCGTTGGAAGACGCCATGCGGATCGGCGGCTGGGACGGCTTGATGAAGACCTATTGGGGCGGTACCGCGGTATTCTTGATGGCCGACGCCGAATTACGCCGGCGCTCGAATAACCAAGTATCACTCGATTCGGTGCTTGGAAAGCTACAGAAGTGCTGCTTACCAGCAAAACGCGTTTGGTCCGGTGAACGGTTATTTACGAAACTCGACACCCTCAGTCCCGAGCCTGTTTTTAAGGACCTTTACGATCGTTACCGCCGTAGCGTCGATTTTCCCGATTTCACGCCAATTTTTGCCGACCTTGGATTAAATCCCGGGGCCCGCTCAATACGGTTTTCCCAAGCGCCTTTAGCCAACGTTCGCGAAGCGATAATGGCGCCCCATGCGGGGTTCGAGCCACAACCGATAAATTGCGAGGGTTAAAAATAATCGGGTCAGGTGTCGAATTCGCCCCTTCCCAAACGACTTATAAAGGACACAACCAACTATAGGGAGAAATCGACATGCTTTATATGGCGCTGATATATCGCGAAGAACCAGCAGACTTTGATCCTCAAAGCGCGGAGGCGCAAAAAATGTGGGAGGACTACGGAGCCTATACGCAAAAAATAATTGCGGCCGGGCAGTTCAAAGCAGGCGACGCTTTAATGCCGAGCACCACTGCGACCTGCGTAAAGAAAAACGGCCACAAAATCACAACCACGGACGGTCCATTCGCTGAAACCAAGGAGCAGCTAGGTGGCTATTACCTACTCGATTGCGCCGACCTCGATGAAGCGGTGGCCGCGGCGGCCGATATTCCCCACGCGAGTGCTGGCGGCACCATAGAAGTCAGGCCCGTTATCGTTCCTGGCGGATGACCAGATTCGCAACTGAGATCAGCCACCTCTATCGCGAGCACGCCGGGCGCGTGCTCGCAGCGTTGATCACGCAAGTTAACGACTTCGACCTGGCTGAGGAAGCCCTTCAGGATGCTTGGCTTGAGGCCCTCACGCGCTGGTCGCGCGATGGGTTGCCCAAGTCTCCGCCCGCATGGTTACTGACTGTAGCAAAGCGGCGCGTGATCGATCGCCTGCGTCGCCGCGGCAGTGTTGAGAAAAACGCAGAACAATTGAAGTGGGCTTATGAACTAGAGCCGACTTGGTGTTCAAGCCAAGACGAGGAAATTCCCGACGAACGTCTGCGCCTCATATTCACTTGCTGCCACCCCGCACTAAAGCAGACTCACCAAGTCGCCCTTACGCTTCGGACACTTTGTGGTTTGAATACGGAGCAAATCGCCAGTGCATTCCTAAGCTCAAAACAAACACTGGCGCAGCGCCTGGTACGAGCCAAGCGGAAAATCCGCGACGCGGGGATCCCCTACCGGATTCCAGAAGCTGAGAATTTAGTAGAACGGCTGGATCCGGTCCGTGCCGTGATCTATCTGACATTCAATGAGGGATACTCCGCGACAGAGGGCGACGCTTTGATAAGAAAAGAGCTCTGCGATGAAGCAATTAGGTTGGGACGATTGCTGCACAGCCAATGTCCCCACCCCGAGAATGCTGGGTTACTTGCGCTCATGCTTTTGCATGACTCTCGTCGCAATGCGCGACTGGACGAAAATGGTGCGTATATCCCGCTTGATGAACAATCTCGAGACTGTTGGTGCGACGAAAAGCTGAAGGAGGGTCGCACACTTTTGCTTAACACCTTAGCGGCAAACCGTCCCGGCCCTTTTCAAATTCAAGCGGCCATTAGCGCAGTGCACGCCGACTCCAAAGCCAGCGGTTACACCGATTGGAAACAAATCGTTGGCCTTTACGACGCCTTGCGGGACTATCTCGATTCGCCGGTCGTGCAACTTAATCGTGCTGTCGCGCTCGCCAATGCCGAAGCGCCAGAGCCAGCACTTTCAAGTATCGAGTGTTTGAAGGATGAACTTGCCCAATACCAGCCCTATCATGCCGCGCGCGCTGAGTTACTGTCCCAATTGGGGCAAACAGAAATCGCGCTCGACGCCTACGCACGCGCTATCGATTTGAGCGGCAATGAAGCGGAGCGCAGATACCTTATCGCCAAACGCGACGCCTTAAGCACGATCAGGAACCAATAAGGCGTTAGCATAGGCGACAAACTCCGGGTTAAATTGTTTCTGATTCGATTTCCAGAACAGTGCGCCGCCTCTCGTCGCTAACTGGCCTTTGAGGAGAAACTGCCAGCGCTCTTGCGAAAGATCAGGGGTATAACCGTACTTGTGCTGAATAAAAAGATTCTCTTGGGCGGCCAATGAATAAGCAAAGAGCGAATTGAATTGGCGGCGTTGCGCATCGGTTAGCTGCTCTGGTTGAGTCAAACCAGCAAAATAAAGTTCATTGAGATCCGCCCGCTCACCCAGCAACTTCACGAAAGACGACATCATTTCCGTCGTTGATTGATAGATGGACGCCCTGGCAAATCGCGAATTCTCACGGATTTGGACAGCAAGATAGAGCAGCGAAACTACCACGGCGACAGCGCCGACCGTTTCTGACAAAAGGGATATTAATTCCATCGCCTAGGCCCTTATCGTGTTACCCATCCCCCGCAAATCGGAAAAACCTGACCGACAAAACACGCCGCGGCCTCACTACAAAGATAAGCAGCGAACTCCGCATCTTCGCGGGGCGCCACCAAACGGCCTAATGGAACCTCTCTTTTCAACCGCGCCTGGAACTTTTCGTTGGCCTGGATTTCGGCCGGAAAATACGTCGGGTTATCGACAAAGTTCTGCGCAATCGCATTGATTTGAATATTGTCGGGCGCCAATTCCACACCCGCCGCCTGAACGTAGGCGAGTTGCGCCCCCCGTGCTGCGCTATACGTGGAGGTCCTTTTCATGCCACGCAGCGCCGAAGCACTACCCATGACCAAGATCCGCCCGCCACCACGTTCAAGCATTTGCGGTAATACCGCCCTCGTCAATAGTGGTAACGGATCGACCATGTGCGAAAACACATAGCGCCACTCGTCCCCATCGCTCTCCAAGACACTCGTCGACGGCGCTGGCACCCCGAGATTGGCGAGCAGGATATCAACACGACCCGCATCGCTAACCATCTGCTTGGCGGCATCGTCATCGATAAACTCCACAGCGTTCGCAATCACCTCGGCACCGTAACCGGTGAAGGTCTCGACCAGTGCCGGGCCCATAAAGGCAGCGGCATGTGTTATCAGAACCGTCTTGCCCGAAAAATCGATACCACCCATTCACTTTTTCCTTCCTACAATTTAGAACACACATCGGTGATGCGCGCGAGAAACTCATCGACCTCCTCGGGGGTGGTTTGAAATGACGTCATCCATCGCGCAATGTCCTCAGCTTCACTCCACATGTAGAAGTCACCACATTCTTGAATAGCCTTCAAACGGGAGCGTGGAAGTTTCGGAAACAATGCATTAATTTCCACCGGCGCCGTTAAAGTGATTTCGCTGATGCTGGCTATTCCGTTCTCGAGTCGCTTTGCCATCGCGTTGGCGTGCGAGGCGTTGGCAAGCCACAAGTCATCATGCAATAAACGCTCGAACTGACAAGAGATAAACCGCATCTTCGAAGCGAGTTGGGTCGCCTGTTTCCGCAGATATTCAGTGCGTTCGACGAGATCAGGATTAAAGATCACCAGCGCCTCGCCACCCAACAATCCGTTCTTGGTGCCGCCAAACGAAAGGACATCAACGCCCACCTCCGTTGTGATCGCGCTCAAGGGCACCTGCAGGAACGCGGCGGCATTAGCTATCCTGGCACCGTCCATTTGCAGAGCCAACCCGTTTTCGTGGGCTAAATCCGCCAGCGCCTGGATCTCTTGGGGACGATAAACGACCCCGAACTCAGTGGGTTGAGTGATCGCGATTACTCGAGGTCGAGCGTGGTGAACGCCGCGTGTGGGGCCGAGCAGGGGTGCAACGCTAGCCGGGGAAATGCGGCCTAGATCGTGTGCGACTGGCAGCAACTTACCGCCGAAAAAATGCTCCGGGGCGGCGCACTCGTCTTCCCAAATATGCGCCGAGCTTGCGCAGATCACAGCATCAAAACTATCGGTGAGAGCCGCTAAGCCGATGGTGTTCGCGCCTGTGCCGTTGAACAGGAAAAACACTTCACAGCGATCTCCAAAGTGCTCTTTGAATCGTGCTCGTGCCGCCTTCGTATGCGGATCATCGCCGTAGGCGATCGCGTAACCGCCATTGGCGGCGTGTATTGCGTCAAGGATTTGCGGATGTGTGGCAGCGGCATTGTCGCTCGCGAAACACAGCTGGGACATGTTCTAACTCTGAGCTGAATACCAGCTCATGTTAACGCATGAACTTACGATTCTCTGACGACCCGTACTAGCTGCCGCTAGCAACGGCCTTCAAGCCGCCGCCGAAGCCGGCTTTCTTAAGCCCGGCTGCATAAAGCTCCCCATCAGCATGATGAGTAAACGGCATGCGCTCCAAATGCACTTCAAGGTCAAAGTCTGGGTAGCGAGCCAGATAATGCTGAGCACATTCTTTGGCCTTATCGAGGTCGCCGAGATGCGCGTAACTGGCGGCAGCCCACCGGTAATAAGGGATCCTGGCGTTGTCAATCCGCTCGAACACGTCGACGGCTTCCTGAAAACGCTCGAGGATCATATACACACCGATGTAGGTGCCACGATGCCAAGGTGTCAGGTTGGAATTGAGTGAGAATGCCTGATCCAGTAGCTCCAACGCCTGCTCTCCATGACCGCTGACTGCCAACGCCATCGCTTGAAAGGTATGGCAATCGGGGTCATTGGGGTTGAGATCCATCGCCCGCTCGAAAGCATCGAGCGAACGCGGCAAATCCTTACGCAGGTAATACACCCACCCAAGCGCCAGGAAAGGCGTATGCGAGGACGAATCGATCTCGGCGCCCTTTAACGCATATTTCAAGGCTTCGTCGAGATCATTCTGCGGGCTGTCCGACCAATATTCGTCGTAGGACATGATGTAGCTCCAGGCCAAGCTCGCATACGAACGGCCGTAGTCTGGATCTAATTCGACGGCTTTCAGATAGCAGGCACGCGCAGCTTCGTTATCCGTCTTGGTGAACTTCGACCACAGTTGACGCCCCTTGAGCACTAGGTCGTATGCTCTTAGGTTCTCGCAACCATCGCTGCGGCTTAAGGCTCGGCGCCGCTCGTTATCGGAGACTTTGTCGAACAAGGTGGCAACGATTTTTCCGGTCAACTCATCCTGAACAGCAAATACGTCGTCCAAGGTTCGATCGTAGCGCTCAGCCCAAATATGGCTACCGGTCTCGGCTTCCACCAAAGTAGCGGTTACCCGAACCCGCGCGCCGCCTTTGCGCACACTACCCTCCACTAGATAACGAACATTCAGGTCGTGCGAAACCTCACGCGTATCCACCGAACGTCCTTTATATTGGAAGGAGGTGTTCCGGGCGGTGACTACCAGATCCTTGAAACGAGACAGCTCGGTAATAATGTCTTCGGCGATCCCGTCGGCGAAGTACTCATCTTCGCTGTCGGCGCTAACGCTGGAAAACGGCAACACCGCAATCGAAGGCCTCTCCGGCAGGCTTTCCACTGAGCTCGCCGCTGGATCGGTGGGAGTATCCATATTCAATTTGTATACCCTTACTGGCTTGATAATATTCTTCACTTCGAATTCACCTGCGAATTCAAAGGACGAATCAACTCTCCCCTCGATAAATCCAAACGCCGATTCCGATAAAGTCACCGAGCCCGGCTCTGCCAGCGACTGTAAGCGCGCCGCGATATTGACACCGTCCCCATAGATGGTGCCGTCTTCTTGTTCGATGACATCGCCGAGATTGATGCCAATACGGAACCGCATTTGGCGCTCCGCGGAGAGCGCTTTATTTTGCTCGGCAATCTCTTTCTGAACCGCGATTCCTGCCTCAACAGCCTCGACCACACTCTCAAACACCGCAAGCACGCTGTCGCCGGAGGTATCGACCACCCGACCGCCGTGGCCGCTGACATGCGAGCGAAACACCGCTCGATAGGTGTTGAGTGTGCCGAGGGTCGCGGCCTCATCGCCACCCATTAATCCCGAGTAGTTGACGACATCAGCCGCCAAAATTGCCGACAGTACCCGTCGTGTTTCAGACATTGGCAATGGGTCTCCTTCAATCGCGATGCTACGCTTCGGGCGCGGACTACTCAACAAAATCCACGTGCACAAGATCCACACGGTGGTGCAATTTTCGATGCCCCTGAATAGCGCGATGCCCCAAGAGCGTTAGCGGCCCTATTCGCTAGCTCGAACTCCGTACTGTTTAGATAGGGGCGAGCGCCATTAGTTTCAAGGCTGGCGGCGTAGTTCGATCGGTTATGTCGATATAACACTGGCGTTTAAGCCAGCCGCAATGTTGTAGCAAACGTCCAGCGTTGGCGTGGAAATGCCTTCCGCTTGGGCAATATTTCGCGCAAAACCCAGAGTTTCCTCATATTCCAAGGCGGTGCCACGTTCTAAGTCTTGCAAAGAAGACATGCGGTGATCCGGTGCATTTTCGAGCAAATTTCGCCCACGCTCGGTTAAGAGTTCAATCGCCTGCTCGCGATCCGCCGAAGCAAGCACGGCGACTGGCAGCGGCGAATCGCCGTCCAGCGAAACAGCGTACGACGACGCCACCTCGCGCATTTCACCAATCAAATCGTAGGCGATGGCCGCGAAAGCGGGCTGGCTCAGGAAATGCCCGGTGTTGAGTCGCGAAATAATCGCCAGGGAGAACATCGCGACCCAGCCCACGTATTTCGACCATTCAACCGAGCGCACGTCCGACACCGATTGGGTGTTGACGCCGGCCGCGTGAATCGCCTCGGCGATGCCATCAGCGTGATGCGAGTGTTCTGATAATGTTCCAATGTGGATGAAGATGTTGCGCGTGAAAACGACCGTACCATCAGGCTTCAATTCGCCGCTAAAATCCGCCATGCAACCCAACGTCCGCTCAATTCCAAAGGCGCTAGCGAGCAGTTCGTTCTTTTGCACCCCATTAGCCACCGAGAACACGGCCTGCGCTTGGATGTGCTTGGTCGCCTCAACCGCTGCGGCCATCTGGTAGGTTTTGACGGCGTAGACCACGCAGTCGTATTCATCAACAACCTCAGCAGCGGACAAAGCGGTACACTGACGATGAAGTTCGTTGAGCCCCGAGAGCCTTAGGCCCAGGGTGCGAATTTGGCGCAACCGGGCGCCACGCGCGATCATTGTGACCTCATGTCCGGCTGCATCCAGGTGACTGCCTAGAATGGTGCCCAAGGCACCCGCCCCCACAATTGCAAATTTCATTTCCTATCCTCGCGCATAAGCCTGGCTGTCATAATAGGAGCTTCTCACCAGAACGTAGAAAACTTATGACTGAGCTTAGCGGTGTTTTTACTCTACTTCCGATCGATGACGTTCATTACGGCGCCGATTCAATCAGCGGTCTGGCCGCCGCTTTAGACGCATATGGCGTATCCCGCGCGCTGCTGATCACGGGTAACACCCTAGCCACAAAAACCAATTTGGTGGACACCGTGTGCGCACACGCAGGCGGTAAAATCGCTGGCGTTTTTCATGAAACCGTCCAGCACGTTCATCGCGGATCGGTGCTACGTGCGGCGGAGCAGGCGCGCGGCATCAATGCTGATGCCGTGATCTCGTTCGGCGGAGGCACCCCCAACGATACCGGAAAAGCAGTCCTGCTAGCCTTATCAGAGGGCATTACCGAGCCCGGGCATTTCGATGAATTCATGGTGAAGTACGAATATCCCGACAAAGTCGAGATCCCGCCAATGACAGGTACGGCGATACCGATGTTCGCCATCTCGACGACGCTTTCGGCTGGTGAGTTTACGCACTTTGCGGGGATCACCGATGAGGTCCGAAAAGTAAAAGATCTCTATATCGATAAGCAACTCGCGGCCAAGCAAGTCTTCCTGGACCCGACTTTAACCTTGGAAACTCCGATGTGGCTGTGGCTCTCGACGGGTATGCGATCGGTCGATCACTGCGTTGAAGCGCTTTGCTCATCCTCCGCACACCCATATACCGACGCGATGGCCATGCATGCGCTCGCCGGACTGAATGAAAATCTGCTTGCTTGCAAAGAGGACCCCGGCAATTTGCAGGCGCGCACCAAAGCACATATCGCCGCCTGGATGTCGGTATGTGGGCTCGCCAACGTCGCGTTGGGATTAAGCCATGGAATAGGCCATCAACTAGGCGCTCGCAACGACGTCCCGCATGGGCATACCTCCTGCGTCATGATGTATCCAACCATGACCTTCAATAAAGACCACGTTGCCGATAGGCACGGCTGGGTTGCCGAAGCGATGGGCGCCAAATCTCCTGATATGAATGCCACAGCGGCTGGAGAGGCGGGACGGGACGCTATTCGAGAGCTGGTCTTAAAGCTTGGCTTGCCAGCCAAGTTAAGGGAAGTTGGGGTTGAACCCGAAGACTTTCCCGCCATCGCCAGAGACGCGATGCAAGATTTAGTGGTGGCAAGCAATCCCCGTCCGGTGGACTCGATTGAGGATGTTATCGACCTCTTGCAACAAGCGTATTAACAACGAGCGTTATTGTGCTAATTGAATCGTGCCGTTAACGGAAACTTCAAGTCCGCGGGTGCCGCCGTCGAACGCCGGGCCCGCTTCCGCTTGTACCGAGCGCATTTGCGCGCCCATCATCATCGGCTGCCCACCCCTGCGATTAGTATTCACATTAACGCTGACAATGTCATAGTTCGGGTGGTCGAAATTTTTAGCGATCCGCTCCGCGCGCTCTTTAAAGCGCGCTATAGCGACATCGATGAGTCTGCTCTCGACTTTCTCGCGAGCACCATCGGAAACATTGTGACCAACTGATTCGATTGCCATACGGCTTTGTAGTACCGCCAATAACTCACTAAGGCCATCACTGTTGGCAGATTCCAGATAGAGTGATTGGCGCACCCGCCAACCGACAACCCGGCGCTTGTCATAAATTGGGGAGGTCCGGTAGTCAATCGTTTGCTGCTTGAGATCTTTCATCTGCTTGCTCTGGGCAAGCGCCCAGATCATCGTTTCGTTGACGCCGCTCGAAGCAGTGCTTTGCTCAGCGCTCTCTTTTTCGACATACAGTCGGGCGACTAGCAAATCATTCTCGACTTCCTCGCTCGCGGTGACCGAGAGATGCACCAGATCCCGCGACGGATCGTGAGAATCGGCCCACAGCGCACCCGCGCTCAACGTGATCACTAGTCCTAGTAGGGCTTGTTTCATTTCGTTAACTCTCCGGCAAATCTTAAAATTAATTGCCAAGCCCGCTCCACATGAACGCGCTCGGTCGTTCCTTGCCCCACACAAAATCGCAAATAATATTTTTCATCGAGTACAGTGTGGGAAAGGTAGAGCTCACCGGATGCGTTTAAGCTGTTTAGAAGCTCCTGGTTGACCTCGTCACTCGCGGCCAGGCGAAAGCAAAGCAAATTCAAAGTAGGCTCAGACAACAATTCAAACCGGTTATCGCCAGCAACCCATTTACCCATCTCTTTGGTCAAATCAATGTGGTTGCGAATAACGCTCTGGATCCCTTCAATGCCGTAGTGGCGCAGTACGAACCACAGTTTTAACGCACGAAAGCGGCGCCCCAGCGGAATTTGCCAGTCCCGAAAATCGGTGACCCCAGCGTCGCTGGCTTGATTTCTCAGATACTCGGGTGTTACTGAAAGCGCGCTAATCAAATCTTGGCGATCGGCGACATAGAAGCAGTCACAATCAAAATTAGTCAGCATCCATTTATGGGGGTTGAAACAATAACTGTCGGCGTGCTCGATGCCGTCGTTCAACCAACGAAATTCCGGACAGATCGTAGCGGTACCGGCCATTGCGGCATCGACGTGTAACCAAAGGCCATAGCGCTGTGCGATTTCCGCGATTAACGCCACCGGATCGAAGGCGAGTGATGAGGTGGTTCCCACCGTTGCGCTGATGAAAAAGGGCTGCAGTCCGGCCGCGCGATCCTCCTCGATTTGTCGCGCCAACCGATCGGCTCGCATCGAGAAATTCTCATCGACTTCGATTGGCCTCAGAGCGGCGCTCCCCAGGCCCGAAATCATCATCGCCTTTTCCATCGATGAGTGCGCTTGCGATGATGTATAAGCCACCAATCTCGGATCACTTGGCAGCACCGTCGCACTTTCACCCTGGATACGTCTTCGCGCCGCAAGTAGAGCGCAAAGCGCAGCGCTTGAAGCAGAGTCCTGAATAACACCGCCACCGGCGCCACTGGAAGAAAAACGCGCGGGTAAGTCGAGGGCCTCGACCAACCAGTCAAGCACCTGGATCTCAATCTCGGTGCAGGCCGGCGAGGTTTGCCACAGCATTCCTTGCACGCCGAGTCCGGCGCTGATTAATTCACCGATGATCGATGGGCCAGAATTATTGGCTGGGAAATAAGCAAAGAAGTTCGGTGATTGCCAGTGGGTCACGCCCGGCATGACGATTGAATCGAGGTCGGCGAGAATTGCCGCAAAATCTTCACCTTTTTGCGGCGCCCGCGCCGGTAATCGGCTGCGAATATCGCCTGGTTCAACCTGCGCGAGGACGGGGTTGTTTTCAACGTCGGCCAAATAATCGGCAACCCAATCAACAGCCGCATGTCCCCATTTCCGAAACTCTTCGGCGGTCATATTGGGATGCGAGGGTTTCGCCATGACCTGCAAACACAGCCACCGAGGTCATGAGACCTCGGTGATGCTAGCGGCCTAAACGTTGGCTAGAATATTTTCTGCAGACGACGCGTCGACATCCGTCGGCGCACTCTCCAAGTGGACCTGCGCCGCGACCCCATCTTCTATCACAAGAGCGAAGCGCAACCCACGAGTGCCCATACCAAACCCCGAGGCATCCAACTCAAGACCTAGAGCTTTGGTGTAGTCGCCATTTCCGTCGGCAAGCATCATCACAGACTCACCTGCGCCTTGCGCTTTGCCCCAAGCGTCCATAACGAATACGTCGTTTACCGCGATACAGCCGATCGTATCAACGCCTTTCCCCTTGATATCAGCCGCTTTCTCGATAAAACCCGGAAGATGCTTGGCCGAGCAAGCCGGTGTAAAAGCGCCGGGCACCGAGAACAGTACCACTTTCTTTCCGCTAAACAGTTCATCGGTGGTCATAGGACCAGGACCATCTGCGGTCATTACCGTTAACGCGCCCGATGGCATTTTCTCGCCAGCTTTAATTGCCACAGCAACCTCCAATTCGTCTAAGTGGGTCAATGAGCGCGCATTGTGCCACCGGTGCTTGCGCCTGGGTAGCGGCTTCGCATTCAGGACAACTCGATCAGATCAGGCAACCGCTCGCCCGCGAAGTGTGCGTCCAAGTTCCGCAAAGCACGACGCCCCATTGCGATGCGGGTGTTTCGCGTCGCGCTACCAAGATGCGGCAGCAAAACCACATCGTCTCGCGCCATCAACTTCGCCGGGATAGCGGGTTCTTGAGCGTAAACATCGAGCCCGGCACCGGCAAGCGGACCATGCTCAAGCGCATCAACCAGCGCGGCTTCGTCGATGAGATCGCCGCGCGCCGTATTGATCAAATACGAATTAGGCTTCATACAGCTCAGCCGAGCCGCATTCATCATGCCGCTACGCTCCGCGCCACCCGGACAATGTAAAGACACGATATCGCTAGCGGCGAGCAGCGCTTCGACTGAATCACAGCGCTCGGCGTTGAACTCTTCGGCGACGCCCATCTCTGGTGGCGACGGCGTATGGAACACAATGGACATGCCAAAACCGAAATGCGCGCGCCGGGCTACCGCGCGCCCGATCCGCCCGAAACCGATTATCCCCAGTCTTTTGCCGCTGATATCACCGCCCAGCAAATGCGTAGGCCGCCAGCCAGACCAACAATTGGCTCTGAGTTCCCGTTCACCCTCAGCGGTCCGGCGCACCAGATTCAACATCAATGCGAGGGTGAGGTCGGCGGTGGCGTCCGTTAACACATCTGGGGTATTGGTAACACGCAGCCCCGCAGTGGACGCCGCAGCAATGTCGATGTGGTTATAACCTACCCCATAATTGGCAATGAGCTGGGCGCGAATTGGCCGGACCGCCAAAACCTCGGCATTGAGATCATCGGTGACGGTCGGGCAGATCGCATCACAGTTTTGCAACAGTTGAGCGATAGCGTCGGCCGACAGTGGCGTATCTTCGCTGTTCAGCAAAACCTCGTAGCGCGCAGCGAGTTCTTGCTCAACGACAACCGGCCATCGGCGCGTAAGGCCGATTTTAGGTTTAGACACTAAGACGAGCCTGGGCTAAATCCAACGCCCGTGCAATATCGGTAATTAAATCTTCCGGGTCTTCCAAGCCGATCGAGAGTCGCACCAAGCCGTCGGTCACCTGCATCCGCGCTCGCTGTTCTTGGCTAAGCCGCCCGTGCGTGGTGGTCGAAGGATGAGTGACAATGCTCTTGGCGTCGCCGAGGTTACCGGTGATGGAAAACTGCTTGAGCGAATCGATAAAACGCCATGCGATCTCGCGCTCAGTGAGGTCGAGCGTTACGATCCCCCCTGGCCCACCCTGTTGTTTACACGCCAGCGCGTGCTGCGAGTGGCTGGCGAGCGACGGGTGGAAAACCCGCGCAACTTGCTTATGTTCGTCAAGCCACTTGGCTACACGACTTGCCGATGCGCTATGGCGTTCCATACGAATCGCAAGCGTTTCCAATCCCTTGATGAACACCCAAGCATTAAACGCGCTCATCGTCGAGCCGGTGGTCCGCAGATACGGAAAACACCTTTCCTTGATGAGCGACTCTCGACCCACAATCGCACCGCCAACGCAGCGCCCCTGCCCGTCGAGATACTTCGTCGCCGAATGAACTACTACGTCGGCGCCGAATGCCAAGGGCCTCTGCAGCACCGGGGTGCACAAGCAATTATCAACCACCAACAATGCGTCATTGTCGCGCGCTAACCCCGCCAGTTTCTCGATATCACCGATCTCAGCCAAGGGATTCGACGGCGTTTCAAGAAAAAGCATCTTGGTATCGGGTCTGATTGCACGTTGCCAATCTTCCGGGTCGGTCAAATCGACGAAGGTGGTTTCGATTCCAAAGCGCGGTAAGACGTTGTCGAATAGCGAAACCGTTGTGCCGAACACACTCCGCGAGGCGACGATATGATCGCCCGGGGCCAGCGTTGAAAAACACAATGTCGAGATTGCACCCATACCGGAGGCTGTGGCAAGCGCCGCCTCCCCGCCTTCCAGCAAAGCCAAGCGCGTTTCAAACGTCCGCACGGTCGGGTTCGTGAATCGGGAATAGACATTACCGTCTTGTTCACCGGCAAAGCGTGCTGCTGCTTGCGCGGCGCTCTCAAAACAGAAACTGGAACTTAGAAATAGCGCCTCGCTATGTTCATTTTCTAAGCTGCGCTCGTAGCCAGCACGACAGGCGAGCGTTTCGGGCGCCAGGAATTGCGGTTCTTCGACCATAGAAATTCTCCCGCGAGGCGTCACACTCCGCCAGGCAAAAAAAAACCCGCGGCCGGAAGACTGCAGGTTTCCAACCGCTTTAGCAGCATTTTTTACGCGCCCGCAAGCTGATCACTCAAATCGGCGCGATGTGTGAAGCGAACTCTAGTGAAACTCCATTAAGCTGTCAACGTCAGCCAACATCGGCGACAACGCTGGTTGCCGCGTACAGATCTCGCAATGAATCGTCATCAGCGGCGCGCTTTTGCTTTGCCTCATCGGAGCGCTGCTCGCCAAGTCGCTCCAAATAGCCCTCGCTAACATCTCCGGTCACATAGTTACCATCGAAACAAGATTTTTCAAATGCAGCGATATCCGGGTTACCTTTTCGCGCCGCTTCAACCAGGTCGTCGAGATCCTGATAAATGAGGTCATCGGCGCCGATAAGATCGCAGATTTGCCGGGAGTCGCGATCGAAGGCAATTAATTCGCGGGCATTTGGCATATCGATTCCGTAGACGTTCGGATGCCGCACCGGGGGAGCTGCGGACGCAAACATCACCCGTCTTGCACCCGCATCGCGAGCCATTTCCACGATCTGTCCCGATGTCGTTCCGCGCACAATGGAGTCATCGACTAGCAGTACATCCTTATTCTCGAATTCCAATTGAATCGCATTGAGCTTTTGGCGCACCGATTTTTTTCTCAGCGCTTGACCAGGCATGATGAACGTCCGCGGAATATAGCGATTTTTGATAAAACCCTCGCGGTATTTCACGTTTAGCGCATTGGCAAGTTCAAGCGCAGCCGTGCGCGAAGTATCAGGAATGGGAATCACCACGTCGATATTCTTGTCTGCCCATTCTTTCTTTATTTTCTTCGCCAACATTTCACCCATACGCATGCGGGCTTTGTGAACTGAAATGCCATCAATTATTGAATCGGGGCGAGCGAAATACACGTGCTCGAAGATACAGGGCGCCAAAACTTCGGGCGCCACGCACTGATGGGTTTCAAGCGTGCCCTGTTTGCTGATGAAAACCACCTCACCAGGGCCGACATCCCTAATTAATTCGAATCCCAAGGTGTCTATCGCAACGCTTTCGGACGCGACAACAAATTCCTCGCCGGCATCGGTGGAGCGGCGCCCGAACACCAGAGGCCGAATACCGTGCGGGTCTCTAAAGGCAATAATCCCGACACCCGTGATCATGGCAACGGCCGCGAATCCGCCCGAGCAGCGTCGATACACCTGGGTCAACGCCGCAAAAATATCCGTGGCGTTAATTCGTATTTTGCCCAGACGCTGCAGCTCATTGGCAAAGACGTTTAACAGGATCTCCGAATCCGATTCGGTATTGATATGACGCAAATCATCTTCAAATAGCTGTTGCTTTAACTGGGCGGCATTGGTGAGGTTGCCGTTGTGGGCGAGGACGATCCCATATGGGGAGTTCACGTAAAAAGGCTGCGCTTCGGCATGCGACGAGACACCTGCCGTGGGGTATCGAACATGTCCAATACCCATTGCACCGCGCAAATTCAGCATGTGACGGGTTTCGAATACATCACGAACCAGACCGCCGGATTTGCGCAGATACAAACGACCGTCTTCGTAGGTCGCGATGCCCGCCGCGTCTTGGCCGCGATGTTGAAGCACGGTCAAGCCATCATAGATCGATTGATTGACCTGCCCGTTTCCAACGATACCAATAATTCCGCACATAGCTCGCTAGATCCTCAAATCGATGGCGCTCGGTACCCTAGTAGCTGAAGTGCTGGGCATAATCCGGCGGTAGCCAATCGATGATAGTGAGCGACATGCTCTCAAAGGGCAAGAGCAATTGCGACTCGCGCCACCAGGGCTCAGCAGGAGCAGGGGTCAGTCCCCCGAGCAAGACAAACACGAGGACGATGGCAACGCCCCGAGCAAGTCCAAAAATCATTCCCAAAGTGCGATCGGTTCCGGAGAGGCCGGCCTTATCGATCAGGCTTGCAATGAGCATATTGATCAACCCGACCACGATCAGGGTTCCGAACAGCACCAGCAAGACACCCGCAACATTCCGGAGCACGGCATTGTCGATCAGATCGGTTAAGAGCTCCGCGGTCGGGAGCGAGAATTTGTACACGGCCGCGAAGGCGACCACCCAGGCAATCAGCGACAAGACCTCTCGCACGAACCCCCTAAGGAGGCTAATCAGCGCCGAGATCACGATGATCGCGGCGATCGCAACATCGACCAGACTCACCAGGAAATCGTCCGAGTTTTACATCTGGCAAGTTTAACAGACCGCCGTTAGCGGTATTTTAGCAAGATCCCCTTGGTGCCGAACGACCGCTCGAGTTCAGCCATAACGGCGGCGGCTTGCTCGCGGGTGATCTCCGGCCCCACCCTGACCTTGAATTGAGCATTACCATCGTCGGCAACCTGATCCACGTAGGCGCTGTGCCCGGCACCCTTCAGCTTTGCAACTAGGCGCTGCGCGTTCTCTTCATCGGCAAAGCTACCGAGCTGCACAACCCACGCATTGAGTCCGGTTCGGGTTGTCACGGTCTCACCTTGATTTGGATCCTTATCAGGCAGCTCTTCTGCTATCGGTTCTTCGCGCACTATCGCGGGTGCAGGGGTGAGCGCCTCGCTGCGCAAGGCCTCAATCGCTTCTTCGTTTAACGGGATCACACTTGAACTGAAGTCTTCCGGCGGCTGCTCAGGGATCTCCTCGCGCAGTTGCGGCGCCTCACTGGAAGAGCCGCCGTGGTCGAGTAGAAGAGGAATAAAAACCACACCTAGCGCTACCAGAATCGCCGCGCCCAACAAGCGCTGCTGCAAATGCGGGTCCATCACACAGCCTCGTTCAAAAATACTGGAGAAGTGTCACGGCCCGCGAGATCGACTTTCATTACTTCGCCAACCGTTACGAACGAACCGATAACGACGATCCGGTCGCCGGCCTGGGCCTTGGCCATCGCCGTCTCGTAGCCAGTTTGAGCGCTGGAAAACGTCTGCCAATCGGCCTTGCGGTCGATTTTTTGAAGACGCTCGGCCAACTTATCGGCAGATTCAGCATGATCCGCTGGCAAGTCAACCAAATACCAGCAATCAGCAATTTCTCTGAGCATCGACAAAACTGCATTGTGATCCTTGCCAGCAAGCATGCCGATGACGATGTGTGTTTTCTGCGCCGGCGGTTGTTCAGCGAGGGTTTGCAAAAAGACACCAAGTGCCTGGGGATTATGTGCGACGTCAAGCACCCGGTCGACCCGTCCACTTGCTTGTTCGAATCTTCCATGCAGCTCAAGGACTTGCAAGCCTTGCTCAATAGCGCTCTGCGAGACTTGCAGTTCCCCCGGGAGATGCGCCAATGCCGCCAATACGCCGGAGGCGTTTCGAAACTGGTGGAATCCTTGCAGCGGCGGCGGCGAAAGATCCCGGCGGGCTGCTTGCTTTGACCACCAGTTCCATCGATCGCCTTCAACCTCAAACCAATAATCAACGCCTAAAAGCTCGAGTTCCGCGCCGATCTCGCGCGCGTAGGCAATCACCGATTGGGGCGCCTCCGCGTCGGAACAAATCGCAGGCGTTCTGGCGCGCATAATTCCGGCTTTTTCGTAACCAATCGCCTCACGCGTCTCGCCAAGCCAATCGGTGTGATCGAGGCCAATTGAGGTGATCAGCGCGATATCCGGGTCGATGATATTCACGGCATCGAGACGTCCCCCCAAACCGACCTCAAGAACAACGATATCCAGATCGCTAGCGGCAAAAATGGTGAGTGCCGCAAGAGTCGCAAACTCGAAATATGTCAGTGGCTGCTCATCACGGCCTTGCTCGACGCGCTCGAACGCATCACAAATGAGGTCATCGGATACGGGGATCCCACCGATTTTGATCCGTTCGTTGTACCGAACAAGATGCGGGGAGGTGTAACTCGCCGTTTTGAAACCGGCGGCTCGTAATATTGCCTCAAGCATCGCCACGCTAGAGCCTTTGCCATTGGTGCCTGCCACCGTCACCACGCAAGGCGCGGGTTTTTTTAAACCCAATGCCCGCGCGGCACGCCGGCAACGCTCAAGCCCGAGATCGATCCCGGTGCCTCGGCGCCGCTCTAGCCAGGTTAACCATTCATTGAGCGTCGAAAAGCGCGATGTCATTCTGCTCGCCGCTAACCATGCGCGGTATTTTGCTGCTCACTCAATTCAACCGCCTTGGTGAGACTGGGATCGTTGGCTTGGTGGGTGAGGATTGACAAGATCGTTGCGATCCGGCTGCGCAAATCGCGCCGATCAACAATCATATCGATGGCGCCGTGCTCAAGCAGAAATTCGCTGCGCTGAAACCCTTCCGGTAATACTTCGCCGGTGGTTTGTGCGATCACGCGAGGACCCGCAAAGCCAATCAAAGCGCCCGGCTCAGCAATGATCACATCGCCCAAAGTTCCAATGCTTGCTGAAACGCCGCCGGTCGTTGGATCGGTCAAAACGACGATATAGGGGAGTCCTTGCTCGCGAAGCTCAGCAACTGAACTACTGGTTTTCGACATCTGCATTAGAGATACGATTGCTTCTTGCATGCGCGCACCACCGCTTGCGCAAAAACAAACCAGCGGCATGCGCGAACCCAAGCAGTGCTGTGCCGCGCGCACGAAACGCTCGCCAACGACCGAACCCATGGAGCCGCCGAGAAAACGAAACTCGAACGCGCACGCGACCAATGGAATCCCTTCGACCGTCCCCGACATCGCGACCAATGCATCACTCTCTCCGGTTTCCTTTTGCGCGTTCGCGATCCGATCGCGATAACGTTTGCTGTCCTTGAATTTTAGGAAATCCTCCGGTGCCAGACTATCAGCGAGTTCGGTCGCGGTATCCGCATCAAAAAACCGATCGAGCCGCGCGCGTGCGGTAATACGCATATGGAAGCTGCACTTGGGACAAACATCCAAGTTGCGTTCCAGATCGGCGCGGTACAAATACGACTTGCATTCGGGACAACTGGTCCAAAGCCCTTCGGGAATTGAGCGCTTCGAAGCGGCACCTGTTCGGATCCTCGATGGCAAGAGCTTTTCCAACCAGCTCATCAGGCGTTCTCCCGCTCGTCGATGGCGTGCCGGAATTCCGCGATGTAGGCCGTCAAATCGTCGGTCGCAGCGGCGACCGAAGCAGCCTGCTCCAGACGTTCCACAATCGCACTCCCAATAATTACCGCATCAGCGACTTCCGCGACCTGCGCAGCCGCCGAAGGTGTTCGTATTCCAAAGCCAACGCCGATCGGAACCTTGGTGAGCGCTCGCGTCTCGTCGATACTTTCGCGCAGCGAGGAGGTGTCGATTTGCCGGCCGCCCGTCACACCCTTAACCGAGACGTAGTAGACAAACCCGCTGCCTCGCGAGCAGATCGCTTGCAGCCGGTCTTTCGAGGAGGTCGGCGCAATCAAGTAGATCTGGTTGAGGTGGTGGCGAGAGAGGATCTCGCCCATCTCCTCGGCTTCTTCCGGTGGTAGATCGACAATCAGAACACCATCGACACCGGTCGATTCCGCAACGGCCGCAAACTTCTCCGCGCCCATCCGTTCAATTGGATTCTGGTAGCCCATAAGAACCACCGGGGTATCGTTATCGGTCTCCCGGAAGGCTTTCACGGCATCGATCACGTCCGACAGCGAGGTCCCATGCTCGAGCGCACGCTCGCTAGCGCGCTGAATAACAGGCCCGTCGGCCATCGGGTCCGAAAAAGGGACACCCAATTCGATAATATCGGCACCGCCTTTTACCAATGCATGCATATAAGGCACGGTGGCTTCGATCGCTGGGTCGCCGGCCGTGATGAAGGTGATCAGAGCCGGCTTGGAAGCCGCGCGCAAATTCTCAAATCGGGCATCGATTCGCGCTGGGTTGGTCACAAGCTAATGCCTTCGCGCTCGGCAATCGTTTGAATATCTTTGTCGCCACGCCCGGATAAATTGGCAACAATGATCTGATCGCTACTCATCTCTCGCGCGAGCTTCTCAATGTAGGCGAGGGCGTGACTCGACTCCAAAGCAGGGATGATCCCTTCCAGTCGACACAGGCGATGAAATGCAGCCAATGCTTCATCGTCTGTTACAGACACATACTCCGCGCGTCCGATGTCTTTTAACCAAGCGTGTTCGGGACCCACGCCTGGGTAATCAAGGCCGGCCGATATGGAATGCGTCGGGAGAATTTGTCCGGCCGCGTCCTGCATCAAATAAGTTCGATTGCCATGCAACACGCCGGGAACCCCAGCGCTGAGAGGCGCTGAATGTCGGCCCGTCGCTATGCCATCGCCACCCGCTTCGACTCCAATCAGACGCACGGATCGCTCGGCAATAAACGGATAGAACATCCCGATCGCATTCGATCCACCACCAACGCAGGCAACCAGCGCGTCGGGCAGACGGCCGAAGGTGTCTAGCGCTTGGCCTTTGGTTTCTTCGCCAATCACGGCTTGAAAATGTCGCACCATCTCTGGATAGGGATGAGGACCAGCAACGGTACCAATGATGTAGAAAGTGTCATCGACATTGGTCACCCAGTCCCGCAAAGCTTCATTCAGTGCGTCCTTTAGTGTCTTCGACCCTGAGGTCACAGGCACCACTTCCGCACCCAACAGTTTCATGCGGAACACGTTCGGCGACTGGCGATGAATATCTTCTTCGCCCATGTAAACGGTACATCGCATCCCGAACCGGGCCGCCACGGTTGCCGTCGCGACGCCGTGCTGGCCGGCACCGGTTTCAGCAATGACCCTTGGCTTACCCATGCGCCGGGCGAGCAACGCCTGGCCGACGGTGTTGTTCACCTTGTGCGCGCCAGTGTGATTGAGGTCTTCGCGTTTTAGAAAAATACGCGCGCCACCGAGATCATCGGACCATCGAGCAGCCTCGTAAAGTGGCGACGGGCGTCCGACAAAGTGCTTGAGATCCGAGGCCATTTCCCGGTTGAATTCGGGATCATCAATGCTCGAGTAGAACGCCTGTTCGAGTTCACTGAGCGGTTGCATCAGAGTTTCGGCGACGAAACGGCCGCCATAAGGGCCAAAATGCCCTTCTTCATCGGGTTGATTCATCGACACGCTGTCAGCGATGGCGCTCAAAACTTCTTACCTCTCTAACGAATTCACGCATTTTAACTGGGTCTTTGATGCCTTTGGCGGTTTCAATACCGCCACTGACATCCACCCCCCATGGCTGGATGGCCTCAATGGCCGCCCGCACGTTGCCTACGTTCAGGCCCCCGGCAACGATCACCGGCATTGACAGCCCCTCTGGCAGTGCGCGCCACTGGAAGGTCTGACCCGTGCCTCCGAAACGAACCGGATCGTGGCGATCGAGTAGCAAGCCCCGAGCGCCACTGTAGCGCGCCGCTTCGACACGTAAATCCGTATCGCCTTTCATGGCAATGGCCTTGATCCAGGGTCGTGGCGCAAGGTCACAAGCATCCGGGGCCTCATCACCATGATATTGCACCATTGCGATCCCGGTGCGCTCTGTGACCTCTTCGACGTGCTTCGCATCGGCGTTCACGAATAATCCCACAGCGGTTACGAACGGCGGCAGCGCCCCAATGATCGCGGCCGCCGCTTGCGGGGACACGTATCGGGGGCTAGGTTCATAGAAAACAAAACCGAGCGCATCGACGCCAAGCATCGCTGCCTCCAGGGCGTCGCTAAGGCGGGTAATGCCGCAGTACTTGATTCTGATTTGACTCATTGTGAACGACGATTTGCAGGAACAAAGAGCGGTAAATTAGCCTCGGTGATTGGTAAATTATAGTGCTGCGGGTACTCAACGCCGGCGAGATAAAGACCGCACGCCGGCGCGGTAACGCCGCCCAACTCCCGCGAGCGATGGGCGAGCACTTCGGCGGCCCATGATTCCGGGCGCTCCCCGGTGCCAATGGCGGTTAAAACGCCGACGATATTGCGCACCATTTTTTGCAGGAATGCGTTGGCCTTGATCCGCACAATAACGAACTCGCCGGTGCGCTCGATACCCAGGTGGGAGATTGTCCTGATGGGGTGTTTGGCTTGGCATCCCGCGGCTTGAAAAGAGCTAAAGTCATGCTCGCCGACAAGGTCAGCCGCTGCGCGTTGCATCCGTTCAGCATCCAATTCGCGATACGACCAAGTCATCGCTTTGGTAAACAACGCCGTGCGGCTCGCGCGATTCTGAATCAAATAAACGTAGCTTCGCCCAACGGCGGAAAAACGCGCGTTGAAATCGTCGGTAACGGGCGCGACCCACACCGTGGCGGCATCGTCGGGCAACTGCGCGTTAGTGCCCAGCAGCCACGCGCGCGGGGCACGGTCAGCGAACGTATCAAAATGAACAACTTGCGACAAAGCATGCACGCCGGTGTCGGTGCGCCCGGCACAGGTGACAGCGATTGGGTGGTCGGCAACCTCGCCGAGGGCAGACTGCAAACACGCCTGCACTGTTCGTTGGCCAGCCTGAACCTGCCAGCCCCGAAACTCAGCACCGTTGTATTCGATCCCGAGCGCGATGCGCATTAGCGGGGACGGAAACCGGTCTCGATAACCTCAGAGACGCTCAGAGCTGGCCGAGCAAATCGCTGGCTTCCGCTTTTTGCGCGTCCGTGCCGTCTGATTGCACTTCTTGGAGGATTGTGCGGGCACCATCCTTATCGCCAAGTTCGATATAGGCTTTGGCGAGATTTAGCTTCGTATCAGCTTCGTCATCGGCCGATTGCATCTCCACGTTGTCGGCTTGCGGCATGACGATCGTCTTATCAGCGCCATCTTCATCGGCGTCCTCATCCTCGTCGAGGATCAGAGTGTCCAGATGGTCGCCAGCATCGCCAGCGGTAATATCCAGAACATCATCACCGGCGCCCAAGTCGTCCATGTCAACCGTGAGTTCATCAAGGGAAGCATCGTCGTCTCCGCCGGTGATATCAAGGGCGTCGTCGGCGCCAAGGCCATCCATGTCGCTATCACCGTCAAGACCCAATTCGATATCCAGCTCACCCACACCATCATCGTCGTCGCCGATACCCGGCGCGGTAGAGCTTAAGGTGATCTCCAGACCACCCGCATCGTTGGTTTCTTCGACGACGTTCAGGGTCGAATCGTCGTCAAGTGACGATGTCACATCAATCGTCTGAGCTTCGGTTTCAAGCGTTAGATCGACATCGGCATCGGCGTCGATCGAGGGCCCAGAATCGCTCGACGCTTGATTCAAATCGAGGGAAGTCATTGTCTCCGCCCCGTCACGTTGAATCGTATCGGAGCCGTCGCTGGTGTCCGCAAGGCCGCCGATATCGAAATCCAAGTCGCCATCGTCGTCGCCGGCGTCCGCGGCATCCGCACTCTCATCACCGCTGTCGAAAGCCGGCGCTACCGTATCGCTAATATCAAAATCTAAATCATCACCTTCGGCTTCGGTGGTGATATCAAGGTCGACACTCGGGGTCTCTTCCTCTGCGGGCGCGTCATCCAATTCAAGTTCGGCCTCATTGCCCATGCCCGGGGAGGTGACATTAAGCAAATCTTCATCAACAACGCTGGATAAATCTCCCGTTTTCGTTACGTCCAGCAAGTCACCCCCGTCTTCATCGTCACCGAGTTCGACAACGTCGTCGCTGCCGCCGGTGATATCCAACAAGTCGCCACCCGCGTCATCGCCACCGCCCTCACCGGTAATATCGAGAACGTCCTCATCGCCGCCACCGTCGCTGAGGGCAGCAACTTCGCCGCTGATTTCTGCGGTGTCGCGTAAATCAAAGTCGAGCCCATCGTCACCTTCATCGGCGGTGCCGGCCGGCTCGTCCACTGTGCCGGTTAAATCCAGGACATCCTCGCCGCCGGCATCGCTGCCGGTTAGGTCCAGCACATCGTCCGAGTCGTCGCCGCCGGTGAGGTCCAATACATCATCACTATCCGCGCTCGCCGCCTGCTCTATTTCTTCCGTTGAGGTGAGGTCAAAAACATCGTCGCCTTCATTGCTTGTGGCAGCCTGCTCGATTTCCTCGGTCGAGGTCAGATCCAAAATTTCGTCGGTGGATTCGGCAGCCAGCGTTTGCTCAACGCTATCCGCGTCGGTGGTCGCGGTCAGATCGATGATATCCGCATCGCCCGCACTGCCATCGGCATCGGCATCGCCGCCTACATCGGGCGTTTCGGCTGTTGCAGTGAGATCCAGGACATCATCATCGCCGCTGTCGTCGGACGCACCGATATCAAAATCCAGGTCGCCGTCATCATCACCCCCTTCGTCAGCCGTGATATCAACAAAGGCTTTAGCATCGTCAGCGGTGGCCTCGCCGGGTTCAGCCTCGCCACCTTCCTCGAACAAGGCTCGCTCGGGTGACATTTCTGACCACATCGCAACCGCGGTCTGCCATAAGGGGTCATCTTCGCCAACGGCGTCGTAAAGCTCTTTGGCTGTTGCTTCGTATGACGGTTTGTCATTCGCGGAGTAATACACCTCAAGCAAGCGCGCCTTGTATTGATGAACGTCCGGGTTCTCCGCAATCACTTTTTTGACGAGTTCTTCGGCTTGGTCGAATCGCTCATAGGCCAGGTAGACGTTCACCTCTTCTAGGGGATCGTCCTCTGGCTCTTCGGCTTCTTCGGTTGCTTCGGCGGCCGCGACCACAGTCGAATCTTCTTCCTCGAACGCATCGCTGTCATCGTCGCCAATCTCGGTGATCGCCTCCGAGTCACCGTCATCATCCTCGGGGGTTGCGGTGTCGGTGATGTCCTCGCTCGCGGCAACACTAACGCTTTCCGGTTCATCGGCGACCTCCACCTTGCGGGCAGCAAAGGATTTAACAAGGGCTTGGACCACCAGCACGAACAGAACGAAAAGAATCAATCCAACGACGCCCAGTATTGTGAGCGCGCCACCCGGCACCAAACCGGCGATGGATTGCGGGACTAGATTCAACGGGAAAGCCGGGACCGGTTCGGGCGCTAACTCGAGCGGCGTCGAGGTCTCAGCTTGGTCAAGCTCCGCAACGGATTGTTCATCTGTGGCCTCAGGTTCAACGGCCTCTGGCTCCGGTTCCATCACGGCCGGCTCGTCAACGATTTCACTCTCGGGCTGTTGAACTAATTCCTCGACTTCCGTCGCCGCATCCCCGGCCTCTGCCGGCATCTCGATCGGTGCGCTTACCTCGGCTTCAACGCCGAGTTCGCGTAACCGTGCTTGCAGCTCTGCAAGTTCGTCGTCGCGCAAATTAAGCTGGCGCTGAAGTAAATCGATGATCTCCTCAGCCTCGGTTAGCTTGGCGAGTAACTCATCGTTTTCCTGACTCTTGGCGTCAAGTGCTTCGCTCAGCAGATCGCTTCCCGCCGCCTCACTGGCGTCGCTAGACCCAGAAGCGGCTGTGGCACCGCCGGGTGCCACAAGTTCTAACCTCGCATCCGGATCGCCACCCTCATCCGGTGGTCCGCTAGAACTTGAGGCCGTCGCTGGCGCAGCCGCGCCGCTAGGCCTTGGGGCCGGCGCGAGTCCCGCCTGAGCGCGATAGTCTTCCCAGATTTGATGTTGTCGGCGAACCTCGCTGAGCGCTGAATCGCGGCTTATCGTTCCTAAATCATCGGCGCCGGGAAATCGAAGGACCGCGCCTTTTTTCAGTAAATTAATGTTGCCGTCGATAAACGCATCGGGATTGGTGCGCAACAGCGCAACCATCATCTGCTGCACCGAAACGGCGTCGCTCGGCAAGTTATTCGATGCGATTGACCAGAGGGTGTCGTTGGCCCCAATCGGACCTAAATCACCGCTGGCCGTCGCCGCCACGGCCGGACTGGCCGCGCTGGTTACTGTGTCCTGCGAGGGCGTGCTCTCGGGCATTTCGCCTGCGGGTTCGGGCATCGCGGGCGTACTTGGGGCACTCGGGGAAGCCATCACCGGCGTGCTGTCGTACAGAGGCGGATCGAGAAGCACAGTGTATTCGCGCAGCAATCGCCCCGTCGGCCAATTGACATCCAGGAGAAAATTCAGAAAGGGCTCGCGAATTGGCTCTCGCGAGGAAAGCTTGATAAAGGGCTCGCTGCCTTCTTCATCGACTAATTCGAAAGTCAGCCCCAATAAGACCGCGGTTCGCGCGATACCGGCCCGATCAAACTGCTCCGGCGAGCCCAGGGCAATCGTAAGGCCCAACAGCTCATCTTCGGTTCCGTTAACCGGAATCGAGGCCTCGTACGGCTCGTTAAGTGCCGATTTCGTATCGAGTTTTCCTAGCCCCAGTGCAAAAAGCCCGGAACTGAAACTAATCAAAAGGAGGGTCGCAACGGCTCGAATCCGTAGCATGACATCGTTCCTTAACGCTGCGCGGTCAAATGAAAAGCGCCGAGTTTCTGAGTTCGACCTCAGCTTTCGGCACCGTTCGGAACTTCCGAACAAGCTTTATAATTGGGGGTTAACTATAGCTTATAAATGGTTTTTTACCAAAATTTACACGATTTGAACACCGTTTCTAATGGTGCCAGACCGAACCCGATCGGGCGTTAAAGGCCGGGCTAAACGGCCGTTAACCGCCGCGCAGGGTAACGACAATCTGTTCGGTCATCTTATCGGTACCCACCGGCTTAACGCCGGCGGGGGCAATATCGGCGGTCCGCGTTCCATTTTTCAGCACCTTAGAGACCGCTTGCTGGACCCGATCGGCTAATTCCGCCTCCCCAAGCGAATAGCGCAGGAGCATCTCCAGCGACAACACCGTGGCGAGCGGATTGGCGAGGTTCTGACCAGCAATATCAGGTGCCGAGCCATGTACCGGCTCGAACAGCCCTTTGCCCGCCTTGTCGAGCGAAGCGGAAGGCAACATGCCAATAGAGCCCGTAAGCATCGAGGCGAGATCAGACAGAATATCGCCAAACATGTTGGTGGTGACAATCACGTCAAACTGTTTGGGCGCGCGGACCAATTGCATCGCCGCGTTATCGACATACATGTGGCTTAGCTCCACGTCGGGAAAGTCCGGCGCGATCTCGGTGACGACCTCCCGCCACAATTCAGTTGACTCAAGAACATTCGCCTTGTCCACCGAACACAGGCGCCCTTGTCGTTTTTTCGCGACCTCGAAAGCGAGCCGGGCGATGCGTTCGATTTCATGCTCGGCATATACG
Source organism: Pseudomonadota bacterium (assembly GCA_039030125.1). Lineage (GTDB taxonomy): Bacteria > Pseudomonadota > Gammaproteobacteria > JBCCEV01. Next base: position 42,534 of record JBCCEV010000005.1, read on the forward strand.
AGGGTATTGTGTCCCACCCGCTCACCGGACTCGTTTTTGTCGATCCCGCGTGGCTGTCCGAAGTAAATACCGCCGGTCAACTCACGGATGATCATCAAATCCAAGCCAGCCACGACATCGGCCTTCAAGGTTGAGGCTTCGGCTAAGACATCAAACAAAACCGCGGGGCGCAAATTACAAAACAGACTGAGCTCGGATCGCATGCGCAATAGTCCGCGCTCCGGTCGAATATCACGGGGGGCTTGGTCCCACTTAGGTCCCCCCACGGCGCCCAGTAACACGGCGTCGGCCTCTCGCGCCATACCTAATGTACTGTCGGGAAGAGAATCACCATGCTGATCGATAGCGATGCCGCCCATCAAGGCATTCTCCACTTCGCAGTTCAGACCAAACTCCGAGCGCAGGACATCGAGCACTTGTGCGCTCGCGCCGACGATTTCTGGGCCCACGCCATCGCCCTCGAGCAATAAAATCTTATGAGACATTTCTTTCGCTCACTCCGCGCTCCGATTTAGGAACCTATCGAATTTGGGCGCGTGAGCATAACCCATTTCGATTCGACCCATATCGACTTTCGGGTACCATGCACGCCGCTATGAATATCGGTTACGAACAGCTGCAGCCCTACCCTTTCGAACGCTTGGCCGCGTTACGTGAGCGCGCGGCGCCAGCGACCGATGAGATCATCAATTTATCGATCGGCGAGCCGCAACACGCAACCCCACCGTTCATTCATGACGCGCTCATCGAGCACCTGCACCTGACCGCCAAGTACCCGGCTACACGCGGTAGCGAACAACTCCGGGAAACCATCGCGGCTTGGCTGACCAAGCGTTTTAGATTGGCCAGCGGCTCGGTCTGCGCCACGACCCAAGTTCTGCCCGTGAACGGGACGCGCGAAGCGCTCTTCGCTATCGCTCAGTGCGAAATCGCGGCTGGCAGCAGTAAGAATCTTGTCGCCCTGCCAAATCCGTTTTATCAAATCTATGAGGGCGCCGCGCTGCTTGCTGGCGGCACGCCCCTTTATTTGAATTGCCCGCAAGAACTTGGCTTCCAACCTGATTTTGCCGCGGTACGCGAACCGGATTGGGCGCGCGTCGCACTCGTCTACCTATGCTCGCCAGGCAACCCCTCGGGAACGGTGATCGATGAGGCTCAAGCGACCTTATTGCTGGAGTTGGCCGACCGCCATGATTTCTTGGTTGTGGCGGACGAATGCTATAGCGAGCTTTACGCGGAAGAATCCGCGCCGCCGCCCGGCTTGCTCGAGATCGCGAGTCGCACCGGACGCGATGACTTTTCGCGCTGTCTGGTCATGCATAGCCTGTCCAAACGATCGAACGCGCCGGGATTACGTTCGGGTTTTGTCGCTGGCGACGCCAAGGTTATCGAGCGGTTTTTCAAATATCGCACCTATCACGGCGGCGCGATGGCTCTTCCTGTTCAACACGCAAGTATTGCGGCCTGGTCCGACGAGCAACATGTTATCGAGAACCGCCGGGCCTATCGGGAAAAGTTCGACGCAGTGGTACCTGTTGTTGCCCAAAAACTCGAGGTTGAAAGACCTGAAGCGGGATTTTATTTGTGGCCCAAACTCCCACTGGCGGGCGTTGAATTCGCAGAAACCCTGTTCCGTGAGTATGGCGTGCTAACGCTGCCAGGCGAGTTCTTGAGCCGGGCTGTAAAAGGTCATAACCCGGGGCACGATCGCGTGCGGATCGCCTTGGTCGCCGAACTCGAGCAATGTAGCGCCGCAGCGCAAGCCCTGACTGAACTACTAGAGAGGATTGGATAACGCCATGGCCGATTTAGAAGCCACGATTAATCAAGCATTTGACACGCGCGACGAGTTTGACAGCTCAAGTGCGCCAGCAGCCCTACGAGAAGCGGTCGAGCAGTGCCTGGCACAACTCGACGCTGGCGCACTGCGGGTCGCCGAACCCAAAAATGGTGCTTGGGTCGTTAACGAGTGGGCAAAAAAGGCTGTGCTTTTGTCTTTTAAACTCAACGACAACCACGCTATGTCCGGTAGCGTGACAAACTATTACGACAAAGTACCACTCAAATTTGGCGGCATGGGCGAAGACGAATTCGTCGCGACCGGCGCACGCGTGGTGCCGCCCGCCACGGTGCGGCGGGGCGTCTATATCGGGCGCAACGTGGTTCTTATGCCGAGCTACGTCAATATAGGTGCCTACGTCGATGAAGGTTCAATGGTCGACACCTGGGCCACGGTTGGCTCGTGTGCGCAAATCGGTAAGAACGTCCACCTCTCCGGAGGCGTGGGGATCGGTGGGGTGCTAGAACCGCTGCAGGCGTCACCGACAATTATTGAAGACAATTGTTTTATCGGCGCCCGATCGGAAGTTGTTGAAGGCGTCATTGTTGGTGAAGGAGCGGTCCTGTCGATGGGTGTATTTATCGGGCAAAGTACGAAAATCTACGACCGCGAAACCGGCGAAATTAGCAGTGGCCACGTGCCGCCCGGCGCGGTGGTGGTGCCCGGCAACCTGCCGGCCGAAGATGGCAGTCACAGTCTCTACTGTGCAGTGATCGTGAAACGGGTCGACGCGCAAACCAGGGCCAAGGTCGGGATCAACGAACTGCTCCGCGACGTGTAGGGCACCCTGATCAGCTAGGCGGCCTCCTCGGAGGGCACGGCTTGCTCAACGACCTCGGCTAAATGTTCAGCAAGTTGCTGAACATGATCTTGATCCCGCCCCTCAACCATGACGCGCAGGACCGGTTCGGTGCCGGAGGGACGTAATAGAATACGGCCGGCGCTGCCCAGATCGGCTTCGGCTTTCTCAACCGCAAGCTTCACTGCCGGGAGACTGAGCACATCCACTTTCCGCGCCATCTTGACGTTGAGCAGCACCTGCGGATATTTCGTCATCTCGCCGCGCAAATCCGACAAACTACGGCCCGACTCGCTTAGAGCTTCCAAGACCTGCAGTGCCGAGATCATGCCGTCCCCGGTCGTCGTCAGGTCCAAGCAAATGATATGTCCTGAAGTCTCGCCACCGAGTCGCCAACCGGTCTCACGGAGCATTTCCAGGATATAGCGGTCGCCAACCTTCGCGCGCTGAAATCCCAAGCCGAGCGATTGGACTGCTAACTCAAGCCCCAAATTGCTCATTTGAGTGCCCACGACACCGCCATCCAAAAGTCCACGCTGCTGACGATAACGAGCGATTAACAGCGTAATATCGTCGCCGTCCAAGACCTCTCCAGCACCATCGACCATCATTAGACGATCGCCGTCTCCATCAAGCGCAATCCCGAGATCTGCTTTTTGACGTTTAACGGTCTCGACCAACACATCTGGCGCCGTCGCGCCGCATGCGTCATTGATATTGAATCCGTTCGGGTCATCACCGATTGCGACGACGTCCGCGCCAAGTTCCGAAAGCACGGCGGGCGCTATGTGGTAGGTGGCACCATGCGCGCAGTCGACCACCACCCGCAGACCTTTGAGGTCGATATCACTGCGCACCGTACTTTTACAAAACTCGATATAACGTCCAGCGGCGTCGGTCACGCGGTGGGCCTTTCCTAACGAGCGCGAAGCCTGCGTTTTCATCGGCAATTCCATCTCCGCCTCGATCGCAGCCTCGGTGTCATCGGGCAACTTGCCGCCCTCTCCCGAGAAAAATTTGATGCCGTTGTCGTCGTAAAGATTATGCGACGCGCTGATGACGATGCCGGCCTGCGCATGAAAGGTGCGTGTTAAGTAGGCGATCCCAGGGGTCGGCATCGGTCCCAGCAGATGAATATCGATCCCTGCCGCCGCCAAACCTGCTTCCAGGGCCGATTCAAACATGTAGCCCGAGACCCGCGTGTCCTTACCGATCAGGACTTTCGTAAGGTCCTGGCTATTGCGACCCAGCACGCGGCCGGCCGCCCATCCCAATTTCATGACAAAGTCCGGCGTGATGGGGTGTTCCCCAACCCGTCCCCGGATCCCATCGGTGCCAAAGAATTTACGTTGTGGAGCGCTCATCGCGAAATACCCCTAGCTAAGCCACCGCAAGCCTAGCAAGATCAAAAACGCCGCATGAGACCTAGGTCACATGCGGCGATTAGCGCTTGAAAATTAATGCAAACTGGCCGGTCCGCCAATCGGGCCGTCTTTGTTCGACCCATCCTCGTCGCGAGTCTTTTCATCTGATGCGGCGTTTGCCGAATCTCCCCCCGGTGCAGAGTCGTCATCCATCCAACCGCTTGGTGGGCGCGGATCCTTACCCGACATGATGTCGTCAATCTGCTCGCTATCGATCGTTTCGTACTTGATGAGCGCATCCGCCATTTTGTGCAGCTTATCGGTGTTCGATTCGAGGATGTCTCGCGCCCGCTCATAGTTCCGGTCGATGATATTACGGACTTCCTCATCAATTAGCCGCGCCGTGTCGTCGGACAAGAGCTTATGTTGCGTGACCGAGTGGCCTAGAAAGACTTCGCCTTCGTCCTCGCTGTAAGTCATCGGCCCAAGCTTCTGTGAAAGGCCCCATTTGGTGACCATATTGCGCGCAATCTCGGTGACTCGCTCAATATCATTTGAGGCGCCGGTCGTTACCGAATCGTCCCCAAAAATGAGTTCCTCGGCGATGCGTCCGCCAAACAAACTGGAAATCTGACTTTCCAAGCGCTCTTTGCTGTAGCTCAAGCGATCTTCCTCGGGCAGAAACATGGTCACCCCGAGCGCTCTGCCCCGCGGAATAATCGTCACTTTGTAAACCGGGTCATGGCTCGGCACAGAGCGGCCCACGATGGCATGCCCCGCTTCGTGATAGGCGGTTAGTTTCTTCTCGTCCTCACCCATCACCATTGAACGCCGCTCGGCGCCCATCATGATCTTGTCTTTGGCCCGTTCAAACTCCTCCATATCCACTAGCCGCTTGTTAATCCGAGCGGCCAGCAACGCTGCTTCATTGCAAAGGTTCGCCAGGTCGGCCCCAGAAAATCCCGGCGTTCCGCGCGCGAGAATGGCGGGTTTGACGTCGTCGTCCAACGGTACCTTGCGCATATGCACTTTCAGGATCTGCTCGCGCCCGCGGATATCCGGTAGGGGCACCACCACCTGCCGATCGAACCGCCCGGGGCGCAGCAAGGCAGGATCTAGAACGTCCGGCCGGTTAGTTGCCGCGATAACGATGACACCCTCGTTACCGTCAAAACCATCCATTTCGACCAGTAACTGGTTTAGCGTTTGTTCTCTTTCGTCATGACCGCCCCCAAGACCGGCACCACGATGCCGGCCTACCGCATCAATTTCGTCGATGAAGATGATGCAGGGCGCATGCTTTTTAGCTTGCTCAAACATGTCACGCACACGCGAAGCGCCGACGCCGACAAACATCTCGACAAAATCCGAACCCGAAATCGTAAAGAATGGGACCTTAGCCTCCCCGGCGATTGCTTTGGCGAGTAAGGTTTTCCCCGTCCCCGGAGAACCGACCATCAGTACGCCTCTGGGTATTTTGCCGCCCAGCTTTTGAAACTTTCCAGGGTCGCGCAGGAAATCGACGAGCTCTTTGACTTCCTCTTTGGCCTCATCAACGCCCGCGACGTCGTTGAAAGTGACCCGAACTTGGTCCTCACCGAGCAGCCGCGCTCTGCTCTTGCCAAAAGACAGCGCCCCGCGGCCAGCCCCGCCGCCCTGCATTTGCCGCATGAGGTAAATCCATACCGCGATCAGGAGTAGGAACGGGAACCAAGAGATAAAGATTTGCATCAGCAAACCCTGGCGATCGGGGGGGCGCGCCTCGACACCGACTTCGTTATCCAACAGCAACCCAATCAGAGCGCTATTATCGGTCTCCGGATTGAAGGTATAGAGGCGCGAGCCATCTTGCCCTTCGATTTCAATGGTTGGCCCATCGAGGGTGACTTTCGCGACCCGGCCGTTCTTGACCTCGGAGATAAACGTCGAATACTCGACCGAACTGGACGCAGCGTGCTGCGGTGTGAAGTTCTGGGTGCAATAGATCTTTGGACGTGCTCATCTGGCGCCTGCTTGCGCCGCTCTTCTGTACCGCATGGTTTTCCTAGTGAGTTCAACGACTCGGCTGCCGGTAGCTCAGCAAGAAATAACTCATCATCAACCAATGTGGGCTTCAACACTGCTAAAGGGTTATTCTGAACCCTTGGTGTTACCTGCCATTTGTTTTTGCACTAAGAACACATGTGTGTC
>JBCCEV010000006.1:0-48361 GCA_039030125.1 Pseudomonadota bacterium
AAAACGCAAGGGGAACCCAGGGAGGCGCATTTCCCCCAATACCGGATCGCTAACATCACGAAGTATTCCGCGCTCCGAAAAGTATTCATGCTCCATTGCGTCCATAGGACTTAACACCGGACCACAGGGCACGCGATTGTCTTCTAAATGAGCCAATGCTGATTGGTTATCTGGCCAGGTCTGTAGCCACTCTTCGATAATCGGGATCAAGATCTCCTGGTTCTTGGCACGTTCCTCGCTTTGCGCAAAGCGCGGATCGGTCTCAAGATCGGGACGTTCCATCGCTTTACACATGTTTGGCCACTGCTGCTGCGTGATCAGTAAAGCCACATATCCGTCGGCTCCATTGAAAACGCCACATGGACACAACAGTTGGTGGTGAGCGCCCATGCGTTTAGGAATGTAGGCGCCGTCGGTGATCTGATTAACTTGAATGGTCGCCTCTTGCATCTGAAACAGACAATCGACCATCGAGATGTCGCAGTAGACAGGTTCACCGGTGCGCTCGCGATGAAACAAACTATAGCCAATCGCGGTGGCCGCATGGACGCCCGCGTTAATGTCGGCGATACCCACACCCACCGGATGCGGTGGGCCATCGCTGGGACCGGTCATATGCATAAGGCCAGCAAACGCTTGGACAATCCAATCGAATCCAGTTTTGTGAGACAACGGACTCTCGCGACCGAACGCCGAAACCGAGGCCATAACCAGTTTGGGATTGATCTTTTTCAACGATTCGAAATCCCAGCCGCGCTTCTCCATGACGCCGGGCCCGTAATTTTCGACAACCACATCAACGTTTTTAACTAACTCAAGCATGATGTCGTTGGTCGATTCGTGGTTGAGATCGATACAGAGCGAGCGTTTTTTTTGATTCTGTTGAACAAAGTAGCCGCTGCGTCCATTTTTCACCGCCGGCAGCATCCGGCAGGGATCGCCATTAGGCGCGCGCTCAATTTTAATAATGTCGGCACCCATCTCAGCCATAAATCGGGTGACCGTAGGGCCGGCTAGATATTGCGTGAAATCGAGTACCCGAATGTCCTTTAAAACCATGACTTTCCCCTAACTAAATTCTGCTTTCGACGCCCGCGCTTACACCGAATTGATACCCGATGGCTCGGGCTGGCCCGCACTGCGCTCACAGTGCCGGGAATGCTAACAAAATACGGCGCAACTATGCCGGCACTTGGAGCGCGAGGCGACACCCGATCGACCGCCGCAGGACCCATTGCCGAAACGCACGTTCGTTAACGGTGCCTAACGGCCAACACCACGTCGCGATCGGGCGCGTCACGAGGCATTGCTCCCACGGTTGTGATGGAGAAATAGGGTTTTAAATCAGCGACCCGCGTGGCGGGGCTAATCACCAGTACTTCCTGATCGTGGTCAATATGAAACCTGGCCAACTCTTGAATTTGCGGGATCCGCCGCCGCGCATAGTAAACGTAGACGTTCGGATTGGTGACCCATGCGTAAATTGGACGCCCGGCGTCCAATCGCCCAATGACGCCAGATCCAAATTGGTACTTATGGCGCCTATCATCACTCCAAAACGCGTCACTTGGACCAAACAAACCAAATATCAGCGCGGCGATTGAGCAACTTGCCACTATCGTCGTTGGCATATGTTGGGGCAGCCGAAAATATCGGCGACTGATCGCCACCGCCAGCAACACCAGAGCGGCCGCCAGCATTTCGCGAACCGTTCGCGCCTCGTAGCACAACCAAGCTAGGACCCCGAAAATCGTCAGCATCTGAAAGTACAACAATGCGCGACCGATCTTTGATCGCTGTAAGCGTTCTATGCCGATGGCGCTCAGCAAAAACAGCATTGGCAAATACGGCAACATGTAGAAAAAACGCTGCTGGGTGCCAAAACTCAAACCGATCGCAGCCACGCAAATACTCACCAGCAGATAAAAAGCGCAATGCCTTGGCAAATCGCGCTGCTCGTCGAGTAAAAATAACGCCAGAGGCGCTATCCACCACGGCAAAACTAATTGCAGGGGGCGATAAAGATAATAGGGATCTGCCAGGTTTGAGAGTTCTGGGATCAGCAAAGCGCCACCGAGCTGCGAGTGCTGAAGCATTGTCGAGTCAACCGCGGCGTTTAGTGCAATCGCCCACGGCGCTATCACGCCCGCCATAAGCAGGAAACCGGATATGGGGTGCAATCTAGACCACCGCTCCCGCGCGCGCGCGCTGAACAAAACAAACAACGCAAGGGCGAGCAGCAACAGGAGCGGGATTTGTGGACCTTTGGTGAGCGTCGCCAATCCCAGCAGTGCCCAGCAGCAGTAAACGCGGCCCGGGGTCGCGGGTCTGTGCTTTTCCAGCAAGGTAACACCGAATCCCAAGTACGCGACGGCGCACAAACAGGCGTAGAGCATTTCTGGCCGTGCGTCATGCGCGTATGAGAAGACACCGGCCGAGACCGCCATCATCGCGGCCGCAATCTGTGCCGTGCGCGGCGAGGTTATTCGCCCCCCCCATAAATAGGTGAACGCGACCAGCAGTAACGCCGCGAACACGGAGACCAGCCGACCGTGCCAGGGTAAGACAACGGGCAAACTGCCAGATCCCCAAGCCAGCAGGCCCGTTGCCCAGTAGTTAAGTGGGGGCTTATTTAAACGCGGCTCGCCATTAAAGTAGGGGACCACCCAATCGCCATTGGCGGCCATCTCTTGAACGCTGCCAAGGACCAGGACTTCATGTCCATCAGCCGGTAGCTGCTTGATGCCCGGTAGTGAAACGACGAGGCAGAGCAGCAGCACAAGCACGAGTCTCATCGCGTTAAATTCGTCTTAGAAATATCGAAACAGCTCAATCAAAACGTAGTCGTCTCTCGCTATTGGCGCCAGCGGGTCCGCGGGTTTGATATCCAAAAAGAACCGCGCCTCAAGCTCCAGTTTCCAATAGTCTCCAAAACGTCGGCTGGCCTCGAGATTAAGGAAATACCCGTTGCCGTAGAGATCGCTAAATAGCCCACCGAGGAACTGAGTATCAGCAGCATCGTTAACCGCCAGCCGGGAGCCTACAAACAAATCGTTGTTGAAAGGCGACAGCGCGTCGCGCCAGCGGTCGTCGATATGGTATTCGCTTAGCACCCCGACATCCATTGCAGTATCGAACGCACCGACAAAGGTGTATTCAAACCCGCCTACCGCGGCAAGGTAGGTATCGCCCTGCCCCTCTCTCCTCAAGCCTTCAAACTTCCACAACCAATCGCCCTTGGTCGCTTGCAGGTCAACGCTCGTTTGATGAATGAGATCGTAACGCGGAACGAGTACGCGCTCTCCAGAAGGCAATTGCTGGAAAAGGAATCGCGGCTCCCGGCTGGTACCCCAAAAATGGGATAGGCCAATATCGAAGTCGCCAATGAAATGTGAGTAACGCGCGGCATAGTCGACGTGCTTGTTACCGGCTGCGGACTCGAAGCTCGCGCGGCCAAGATCAATACGCAAAGGCCCCTGCAACCGGCCTTCGCGACCTGGAAAGGTGCGTTCGCGAAATCCCGTGAGGACGAACAAGTCCAAGGTTCCAAAATCGCTGATCAGCGCGAGATTCACCATCGGCTGCCCCAACCGGTCCTCGACATCGATATTTTCAACCAGATCGGTTTGGTTGATGACGTCAACCAAGTGATTGGATTCGGCGACTCCCCAAAAGACTTTACGGAATCCCAGGCGCAGCTCCGCAGCGTCGGCGGCAAGCAACCAGGTCAACTCCCGAATATCAAAATGGGTGCGCTCCGCGTCGTCTTTGTCGATTCGCCCGAACGGTACGAATAGAAAACTCTGGAATAGATCATCGCCCCACTCTCGATAAAACTCTGGTTTAAAGGAGAGTGAGCCGGTAGCGGTTTCAGGCTGGGTGGAAAACCTTGGGGATTGGGTGAAGAAGCGCCCCTCAGCGGAGACAAAGCCGCTGATGTCCCACTCGGCAAGGGCGCCGGAGGCGAACCATAACGTTAGATACCCCGCCAAAACCCGGGGACAGAGACCCACAGTGATTCCAATCCCGTTATCAGAGATTGGCCACTATAGCATTAATTTATTTCAAATTAATAGTTTACGGACGGTTTTTAACGTTAGTTCTACCCCGCGTCGATGGCTTCGAGCGTGGTTTTCGCTTCGTCTACGCCCTTGAAATCCACCTCGGCCTCAACGGCTCTAGCCAAATGGTCGCGCGCCTGCACCTTGTTGCCTTGCGCGAAGTACGCCATGCCCAGGTGGTAACGCAGAATCGCTGCATCGGGCGCCGCTTCGACTGCCTTTTCCAAAAACTGCACCGCCTCGGCATAGGCCTCAAATCGGTATTCGATCCAACCGACCGTGTCGAGGAAGGCCGCTTGATTGCTGGTTCGCAGCGCTTTCGCCAAATCCCTTGCGCGTTCCCAACTGGGCGAATCTTCCCGGTATTCGATGAGCAACATTGCTAAGTTGTTTGCGGCAACGAGCGAATCTGGGGTTTGCTCCAGGATCCCTTCGTATTGCGCGATTGCTTCATCCAACCGGCCTGTTCGTTCGAGCTGGCTGGCGAGCGTCGTTAATAACAATGCCGCCCCTTTAGTCTTCTCAATGCCATTTTCAAGCACGCTAATGGCTGAATCATCGTCGTCTCGCGCGACATAAACTCCTGCCAGATTGCGGTAAGGAATCGACCATTGCGGACTGATCTCACTCGCGGTCTCAAATAACTCGATCGCCTCATCAAATTTTGACTCTGCGGCGCGAATTTCACCCAACAAGTTGTGGGCGACAAAATGCTCGGCATACGCGTCGATCGTGGCGTTTAGTTTTGCGATCGCGTCATCTTTGCGCTGCAGCGCCAAATAGCTTTTGACGAGTTGTGAGAGCGGCTGTACGGCGGTCGGTGCGATATCGAGCGCCGACTCAAAATCTCCAACGCTCGCCTCGATATCTTGCAATGCTTGGCTAACCAAGCCGGCCAAGTGAAACCCTTTGGGGTTGTTGGCGAGAGCCGTTTTCATATGTTCCGCAACATCGCGGGCTTGCTCGTATTCTTTGCGGAAAAAATGGATCTTATATTTTGCTTCGAGCCCCGCCTCGTTGTTGGGTTGTGTCTCAAGCCCTTTTTCGATTGCCGCTAGCGATTCATCCAGTTCACCGGAGGTCGAGAAAATATTGGCGAGTTCCAGACGCAGACGCATGTCTTTGGGATTCGCATCCACGCCTCGTTGCAGAACGTCCTTGGCGAGCGCTATCTCCTCATTAGCCAAATGAGCGCGACTGAGAAGTAATACCGCTGCTACGCGATTGGGTTCGTTGCGCAGCACATTACGCAAATCCGCGATTGCGCCAGGCGCATCACCCTCATTAAGCAGTAAGGTTCCGCGCAGCGTGAGCGCATTCGGCTCTTGCGGATTTTCACTTAAGACATCATCGGCGAGCTCTCGGGCACCGTTGAGATCATTCAAACGCACCAATGCAAGCGCCAGCGCGCTCTTCGCTCTGAGTGAATCGACCTGACTTTCGGTAATATCGATAAACGATTGATAGGTATCGCGCGCTTTCTCAAAGTTTTGCGCTTGTTCGTACAACCGGCCAAGCGCGAAATGAAGCTCGCTAACCTGTGGTTCTGCCGCAATGTATTGCCCCATCTGTTCGGCGGCGGCGTCGTAACCATCCCGTCCGAGAATGAATTCTCCATAGGCGAGCTTTGCGAGCGCCATGTCCGGAAAATCGTCCACTGCCTTGGCAAGCACCTCTTGCGCCTTGTCCAGGCGCTCCTGACGAGTCAAAAACTGCGCGAAAGTCACCCGATAGGCGAACTCGGTGGGGTTATCGGCGATTAATTCAGCGAACAGTTGGGCCGCTTCATCGGCGCGGTCTTGCTGCGCCAAAATTCGCGCCAGACTGGTTTTAATCAGGGTTTCTTTGGGATGCACTCCCAATGTCTCTCGCAACACTTGCTCGGCGCCACCCAGGTCTCCCGAGGCGACCCGAATAGATGCGAGAAGTGCCGATGCATCGGGACGATGAGGTTCAAGCGCCAGGGCCTTTTCGATGGGCTCTTTGGCGGCATCGAATTCGCCGAGGCGGGCCCGAACGCCGCCCATCAGCACCAGGGCTTCAAGATGGTCCGGGTTTTTCGCTAACAGTGCTTCGGCGTGTTCAAGGGCTTTGGGATGATTGCGGGCGACAAGATAGAGCTCGCCCAAGCGCAGCAGCGCACCTTCGTGATCAGGTATTTCGTTGAGTACGGCTTGATAGTGCCCCGCCGAACCCTGCCAATTCTGAAGTTTCTCAAGGGTTTTCGCTAACTCGAATCGTGCCTCGATATCCTTAGGGTCGATCTGCAGCACGTTTTGGAATTCTAAACGGGCTTTCTCGTAGTTCTCCTCGGCTACCAGCGCCCGGCCCTTCTCAAGGTACGCCGATTTCCGGTCCTCGGCGCCCCCACACGCGATCAACAGCGAAGCAAACAAACTAATGACGAGATATCTGTAGAGCATCTTAGGAATTTTTTTGACCTGAGAGCCCTTGATTCTACACCGCCTGCTTCAATGCGTCCTTAATGAGTTGGTCATAAGTCACAGAAATACCGTCAAAAACCTCTCACATCCCGATAAACCCGGCGCGCAGCACGAACAAAGACAACACTACGCAAACCACCCCGCGCATCAATAACAAATGCGCTCCGGCCAGAGCGACGATGAGTTCCACCGCGTAGAACATCACAAGGGTCTTGATCGCAACTTCACCCAGAAACGGATAAGGGAGGAACGCGCCGCCTAAAGTGGGAACCAAAAGTGCGACGAAAATAATTAGAAAATCGGTCGGTGTAACCTCGTAGACGCGGCCACGACTAAAACGGTAGGCGACTAACAATATAACGCCCAAGATCGCGAAATACAGATCCTCGATGAATGCTGGCACCGGAGCCGCTGCCCCCGAAGAACACCAATAGTAGGTGACTGAGGTGATTGTCACATAAAGGATCAGGCGTTCAACAATCCCGAAACCCTGGCGTCCGCGGCGTACCAGCAAAAACGCCAGCGCGACCACCAATAAGGCACCAGCCATTAATTGTGCATCAACAGGAAATCGTGCGGTCGCGACAATCGCATAGGCCGCATAGAGTGGAATACTCACGGCAGCAAAGAGCACCGGGTAGCGCACCAACACCGCCGAGCGCCGCAGTTTGTTAACGAAACGCACTAGCGGCGCTCTTTCAGCGGCCTCGTCGTCAATATGTGCCCGCCATTGGTAGCGCTCCGCGAAACTAAATCCAATCACAGTGGCTATCAGTACGAAGCTGAAAATGCCGAGCAGCAACACGTCAGACTGGTAACGCAGTAAAAACCCGAGCGACACTAAGACGGTCTGGACGGAGTAGATAAAGATCACACATTCATAGTGATCAAAGCCCACAGCCATCAGGCGATGATGAATATGGTTTTTATCGGGTTTAAACGGCGAGCGTTTGGCCGCGATCCGCTGGCCCATGACCATGAAGGTGTCTATCAGCGGCAAACCCAAGATCAACAACGGCATTGCTGGACTCATGGTTTGGTTCGTCTGCTGGCTTAGCATGATGGTCAACACGCCCACGGTATAACCGAGAAACTGGCTACCGCTATCGCCCATGAATATTTGCGCCGGATGGGTGTTATAGCGAAGGAAACCAATGATGCTGCCCATCACGGCCAACGCCACGAGCAGCAGTGTCTCATCTCCGGCGATGTAACCAAGGATCCCGATTGCGGCGAAACTCAAGAACGTCAGGCCGCTGGCCAGACCATCGAGTCCATCGGCCAGATTAACGGCGTTGGTGACGCCGAGCAGGGCGAAGATCGTTAGCGGGATCGCGACGAATTGCGGGACGGGTTCAATCCCAAACAAAGGCACGAAATGGATGACAATATCCCCGAGCAGCACGACGATCAGAACGGCTGCGAGTTGGCCAACAAACTTGATCTGGTAGCCCAAATCTCGGCGATCATCCCAAACGCCAAATACCAAGATCACCGCGATCCCGAAAAGCAAGGCAAGAACTTGTTGGGTATGGTCGATCCACAACACCATCGGCGTTACGGCGCCCGCGACCATCGCCACACCACCGATCCGGGGCTTGGGGGTGGAATGGATTTTTCTCTCGTCAGGGATGTCTACAAAAGACAGGCGTGCCGCGGATTTCATGAGCGGCGGGATCAACGCCATCGCGATAAACATCGAAACAATGAGGGTGAAGAACGCGAGCATCGAAACTTAGCGTGAAATACGCGCTAAAGCGGGCTAACTCGGTACGTACCCTGGCAGTTGCGCACTCAACCGCCGGGCGAAATCAGTGAGCGCGGCCTCCGCCTCCGCCACATCTTGACCACGGTCCAGCTTGGTGATCAACCTTACCAGCGCACCGTCAGTCCGGTTGCGAGTTAGAGAGTCCCAGAAGATATACCACTTCACTAAATACTCATTGGTGATCACACGCCCGCGTTGCTGAAACCAATAGTAGACGAGTTGCTTCTGTTCGCCGTGCGAAATCAGCGCGCGATTCACGACTAACGGACGTTGGTCCACGGCGACCCCTTCGACCACGTGATCGCTCAGCGACTCGATTTGCCAACCACCGCCGGGCAGACACGACTTCGGCGAGTGGACGGACTCACCTTTTCGCTGTGAGCCATAGTAGGCGACATATAAATTCACGAGACCATCGTGCTTACCGGTCCCTCGATAGTTTGCGAGGAGGTAATCGGAGAACTTTAAGGCATCGATATATTGCTGCTCCATGACATCTTGACTGCCGGACCAACTTTCTAGGTTGTGCGGAAATCGCGCCAACGCGTCGCGGGGCGGTACGTCCTCGGCACGCTCCGACAAGGACGCCAACGGAAATCCGAGAACGATCATTACCCCGAGCGCCACCCCCATCGTTTTCGGCATCGGCCGCGCCTGGTGCTCGGCTTCCGGGTTAAACGGGCGTGGCGATTCAATGGCAAACGCGTCGCCCAAAGACCGTTTATCACGCGTCACACGCATCAAAAGGATCATCTCCACGAACAGGACTCCGAAACAGGCCATGAACACGACCCACCCTTCGAAATCGTGAAGAAACCCCTCCGCCATTGATTCGCCCCAATGTTCAACCAGCACACCGATCACGCCGATCCGAAAACTATTCATCAAGACTGTGATCGGGATGGTTGAGAGAAACAACACCAAGCGTTTCCAAAAAGGCGCTTTGAAAAAGTAAGCGACGATGAACCCGAGCGTCATCAGCGGAAATAAATAGCGCAGGCCATTGCAAGCTTCGACGACTTGCAGTTGATAGCTGCCAAGATCAATGACGTTACCCTGCAAGAACACACTGATATCGAAAGCGCGAATCACCAGCACTCCGAGTTGTGATGAAATCAACTGGAGTTCAGCGGAGAGATTGTTGTAGATAAAATTGGGCAACGGCACCATAAAGAATAAAATGAACAGCGGCATGGCAACGACCTTAAAGGCACGCCAGCCGAGAAAGGCCAACGCAACGCCGTAAAGCGTGACCAAAAACGCGTACTGAATAATGGTGTAAATGGTGCTGAGTTCGCCAAGCACGAGCAGACACAAACCCAAAATTGCTATGAGCACCCCCAGCCAAGAGCCGTTAAAGGAAATCCCTCGAAGTTCGTCGCTGCGCTGCCAAATCAAGTAACCCGATATCAGTGGAATCATGTAGCCATGCGAGTACTCTTCTTTGTCCCCCCACCAGGCAACCATCAGATCAATACCGTCGCGGAATAACCAATAAATGACCGCTGCAGCAACGGCCATCACCAGCCATTGGACTTGCGTCACCGTCAACTGCGGACCTGCGGATTGTGGGTGTTCGCTTACCGTACTCATGACATCACCTTTCCTATCGCCACACCTTCTAATAACTCGACATACTTCACCGCCAATGACGCGCGGTCATGATGTTGCTCCACGTAGCGGCGCCCGCATTCGCCATGGCGTTGGCATAAGGCAGGCTCGTTCGCCAGCCCCTCCACCGCCCTGGCTAGCGCCACGGCTGACTCAGGCTCGATCGTAACGCCTGCATCGGCGGCCGTCAGCAGCTCTTGAGCCTCGCCTTCGACGCCGAGCACGATTGGCTTCTTCATCGCCATCGCTTCGAACATTTTCGATGGTAATACCGTCTTAAACAGTTCGCTTTTCCTTAGCAGCACCAAACTCGCGTCGCAGCTCGCCCATAAGGTAGGCATCATCTCCTTAGGTTGCTGCGCTAACATTGAGACATTGGAAAGTCGCCTTTGCTCAAGCATCCCAGCTAAGCGATCGCGCTCCGCACCGTCGCCCACCATGAGAAAACTAATATCCTCGCGATGTTGTAACAAATCGGCGGCCTCGAATATCGTTTCTAAGTGATGGGCCATACCGTGGGTTCCGAAGTAAGCAGCGACGAATTTCCCTTTGATGCCGAGGGTTTCTCGGAACCGATCGGCGTCAGTGTCGCTTTGATCGGGCAAATAGAAATCCATGTTGACGCCGTTTTTGAGCACCGCGATCTTTGCCGAGTCGACACCGAGGTTTTGCATGTGTTGAGAAAACGCATCCGTGACCGGCACCAGCAGGTCCGCTTTGTGATAGGCGAAACGCTCCAGCCCCTTTAAAAATCCGATGACCGCGGGATTTTTGATGGCCCCAACAGCCAGTATTGAGTCCGGCCATAGATCTCGGATCTCGAGCACCCACGGGCGCCATTTCAGTATGCCAACAACGTAACCAGCCAAGCCGTTGAAAAATTGAGGGGAAGTCGTGATAACAACATCCGGGCGCCGCACGAACAGGCAGGCTGCGATGCTGGAGAACATAAAAGAAACGTAATTGAGGGTACGTTTAGCAAAGCCCTTGTTGGCCGACAAATAAGTCCATACACGAATCACCTCAACACCAGCAACACTCTCGCGCTGCCAATATTTATTTTCGTACCCCGCGTAAACCTCACCGCGTGGATGATTCGGTGCGCAGGTGATCACTGTCACTGAGTGCCCTGCCTCGACCCAACGTCGGCAATGTTCGAACGTGCGCGATGCCGGCGCGTTAACCTCAGGCGGAAAATAATGAGAGAGAAACAGGATCCGCATCGTTAATTAAATGAAATGCGCCAACCAAAAAGCCGAGTGGTTGGTACTGTGATCTGACCCAGAACCACCTCGATTTTCTGCTTCAGTCCGAATTCGGGGAAGTACCAGCCCTGCTCGATGTCCACACGCTCCATTCCGTAATGATCGATTGATGCGACCCCTTGCCCCTGTGCATCGACAACAGTGAACGTTCCGTGCTCGTGCCGTAGTTGAAACTGGGGCCCGATGCGCAAGCGGGTCGAAGCATTTACCGCTGTTGGGGCGTTAAGCTCATCATTAATTTCGAGCTCCGCGCCCGCTCGATAGTTAATCATTCGCCGATGGCAAACCTTATTTTCACTGAAACCCCGGTACTCCCCTTTAAAAGAGAACCGCTCGCCTTGAACTAGCCGAGCTTCGGCCGCTCCAACCAGAGCGCGCCGACCGACTCGAAAAGCACCCCACAACTCAGATTGTTCGTCATTTTCCAAGCTCACAGTGTTTCTCGCGGCACTGCTGCGCGCGTAACCCCGCTCAGGGCTATCCAAATAGTCATAGTTACCAGCACCAATAAATAAACGCTGCCCTTGGTGGACGCATTCAAAGCTCAAAAGATCGCAATGGCCGTGCCCTGGCTGGTAGGCAGGTCCGAGGTCACCGCAATCAATCACCAAGCGCTCTTGGTCTAAAATGGCGCCGAAATAGCCGCTCGCGGGCAATACCAGCAAAGGACTGGACGTCGAGCTGCTATCGATACCTGCCAAGCCGCAGTACCGATCAGCGAAATCCTGAATATCGGACCAACTTGGCGCTACTCCAAATGCAGCATCGTTGAACAGCGCTATCTCCTGATCTGGCATTCTCATCATTAACGACCATTTAAGCGCGCGTTCGGCAATTTCCGAGATGTCCGCAACCCATGCGGAAGGAAACAAGGCGCTGTGATCGCGGGCCGCCGCTAACAACTCAAGTAAACCGCGCAGCACAATATCGTGATACATCGGACTGCGCTCAAAATGTCCGCCATCGCTAAGATGCTGTGCGCGTGCTTCGCGAAGGGTCAACGCAAGACCTTTTTCCAACAGTAGCTTGCCGAACGGTCCGTCTAGCACAAGGCCCGCAAATACGAGCGCTTTGGCATTCTCGAATAAGTGATTCGCCTGGACGTGGTATTCGACGCTCGCGGCCAACCACGCTGCCTGATGCGCGAAACTCTCGACCCACTCGCGCTGGGGGTTGGTCTGAACCGGCGAAGCGCTGAGTAAAGCGGCCCAATTGACCAACCGCAGCGATAACGGATAGGGCTCCCATCCATCACCAACACCGGGCGGGTTACGCACGAGCCAATCAGCGATAAGCCTATCTCGCAGACCAGCATCCAGCGCCGCTTGGCGATGCCATTCGAAATAATGGAGGTTGTATCGCCACAGCTTGGAAAGCCCGGCCTCATGCCAGGGTATTTCCTCGTCGATGAGACGCTCGACGTTGAGAAACCGCACGCGCAGCGGCCCGTCAAAAACCACTGGCGCAGCGGGCACCAGCTTTAGGGGCTTTAAGTTCGACCGCAGGTCCACCTGTTTAGGCGCCGCGACTGAGCGCGGATGCCGCAGCACGCGCCGCACGAACAGATAACCGAGCTGGCTTGGCTTTAAATGGCTCAGAGTCCGCCATAAACGGGCGATTGCCACTGTGAAGTTAACCTTGGATCTGTTCGGCAATATCGAAAGTGCGCTCGTGCACTTCCAACAGCTCAGCAAAAGGGATCGGCGCTGCGCTCCCGCTTCTAAGCGCGTTGACAAAGGCCGCGGCACAGGCTTTGTTGCCTTTATCCTGATTGGAGAGACTCTGACTCGAGAATCCTGACCAATCGAAACCCTTCATCCGCCTGAAATTGTCGAGCTGTATGACGGAGCCACCGCAAAAAATTTCAAGCCGCTCCTTAGCGACCGCTTTCGCGCCGTTCGCAAGATAGTGGATCGCGCCAACCGAGCCATTGTCAAAACCTAGCGATGCAACCACCGTGTCGCCTGCGCCGGGCAATGCCTCGGCATGTACATCGCTGATCGGCGCGCCCTCTAAATACCTTAGGAGGTCCACGAAATGACAACATTCCCCAATGATCCGCCCGCCGCCGATCTCAGGATCTTGCGTCCAGTGGTCAAGTGGGATCGCGCCGGCGTTGATCGTCATGGTGAATGCCGCTGGTTCTGGCCGGGACGCTAGTAACTGCTTTAGCCGGATTACATGTGGCGCGAAACGGCGGTTAAAACCAACCGCAACGATTGGCCTGGCGGCCAATCCCGCATAGAGATCTGCCACACTCGCCAACTCCTCACGCGATATTGCCAGCGGCTTCTCCACAAAAACGTGCTGCCCCGCGGCCAAGGCCTGGCGCGTAAGTTCAGCATGCGTGTTGTGCCGAGTCGCGATCACAACCGCGTCGATGTCTGGGTTGGCGATCACTCGGGCAATATCGGTCGTTGCTTCGGCGATCCCCCATTTACGCGCGACCCGCATACTACTGGTGCCGCCCGCCGAGCATACGACGCTCGACACACATGGCGTCTCAACAAATGCCGGGATGAGTGTTTGCGCGGCATAGTTACCTGCTCCCACATAACCAATCACCGGCTTATCCTTGGAATTCTCGACGGTGGTAATTGGAAAAGTGTCGGTAAGACGCGCTTGCGCTGGTGCGTCGTAATCCAAAATTACGCCTAGGGTGAGTGCGTCGGTGTCCAGTGATTGGTAGGCATTGGCCGCTTCGGCCACCGGGAAGTGCCTTGAAATAAGCCCGCCGACATGGACCGTACCATCACTGAGCGTTTTCAAGACGGCCTCGAAATTACGCTGCTCGGTCCAGCGCACGAAACCGAAGGGATAATCTTGTCCATGAAGCTCATAATTCGGGTCATAACGACCTGGGCCATAAGAACATGAGACCTGAAAGCTCAGTTCCTTTTCGTAGAAATCAGCGCGCGAGAGTTCCAAGCCCACGACCCCAACAAGTACGATACGCCCGCGCTTGCGGCACATCGTGGCAGCTTGATGAACCGGTTCGTTGCTTTTCGTTGAGGCAGTGATGACCACGCCATCGACCCCACGCCCGGCGGTGAGGGCCTCGGCAACTTTGATCGGATCCTCGCCGCTCGATAGGTCGACCACAATCGCTCCGAACCCGCGGGCAAGCGCGGTTTTTCGCGGATCGACATCAATCCCGATAACCTGGCAGCCCATGCCGCGTAGCAGTTGGACCGTCAACAGGCCAATTAAACCCAGTCCAGTGACGACAATAGTCTCACCGAGCGTCGGTTGAACTAGGCGGATCCCTTGCAAAGCAATGGCGCCAATCACGGTGAATGCAGCCGCGTCGTCGTCAACGTTGTCCGGAATTTTGGCGCATAGATTTTGCGGAACGCAGACCAATTCCGCGTGGTTGCCGTTGGAGGCAACGCGATCGCCGACTCGAAAGTCATGCACCCCTGCCCCTAAATCAATTACCTCGCCAGCATTGCAGTAGCCCATGGCTAAAGGTTCATTGAGTTTGTTCTGCACGGCGCGCACGGTCGGTGCGAGCCCGTCGGTTCGAACCTTTTGCAAAACCTGCTTTACTTTATCGGGCTGCTGTCGGGCCTTGTCGATCCAGTTCGCTTTGCCGAAATCGATCAGCATCCGCTCGGTACCTGCGGATACCAAAGTACGCCGGGTGGCGATTAAAAGCTCACCGGGACCGGGCTTTGGTGCGGGGACAACGTCGACCTTCGTGTCACCGTTTCGAAGATCTTGAAGAACGATCTGCATAAATTCGCTAACTGTCTGAAACGCCAGGCATATTAGCCGCAACGCTTTGAAATGTCGCGGGTTTACGCCGGAATTTTATGTAAATAAGCGTAGATTCTGACTGTGCACCGTGGCGCCACTGATGGTGTGCTCCAGATAATACTGAATGCTTGAGGTATGGGCTGTGAATTCTTGGTCATCCATTGCCACGCAGTGCTGTAATACCTCACGAAACCGTTCAGTTTGTTGCAGCGGGATATCCCACCCGATCCGCTTATCTTCAAGCGCCCGCCAAGGCGTTTGATCGCTGATACACAGCATGCAGCCCGCGCTCAATGCCTCGACAATAACGTGTCCATAGTTCTCGCCCAAGGTCGGCAAAATAAAGAGGTGGTAAGGCCGCAATGTCGCCACCACTTCGTCGCGTTCGACCTCCCCGCAATAACGGACGGAAATGTTGTCGGGTAGTTCGCTCAGGTTTACCTGGCATTCGCGCCAGTACGCCGCGTCTTCCGCCCGCGGGAAGGGCCCAAAAATATCGAACTCGACATCGCCGCTCAGGCCGCCCACGACCTCAATGGCGAACTGGAGGTTCTTGATGCGTGATATCCGCGACAAGAAGACAATCTTCAAATGGCCTTGAGCTTTGCGCTTACCCGGTAAGCGAGGAATATCGGCAAGCGGCGGCGGCGCGACCAACACTTCGGTTTGAGCGGCATCAATGTTGAGATGCACTCCTAACGCGCGTTCAACTTCCCGACGTTCTTTTTCGCTTTCGACATGCCAGACGGCATTTTTGTAAAGGCCCAGCATTTTCGCGAGCCGCAAATAACTTTGTTTACGTGGCGATTTAATTTTCAGCGCAGACTCCGCCAGTTCGCCCCGCGGCGCGACAATGACCTTGCTCGGACGTGCAACGAACCGCAACCGCAACAGTGTCAGAGGGAAGATAGTAAATATCGGTGAAAAGAAGCTATTGAGATAAATCACATTTGCGCGACGCTGGCTCAGCGCCCGCCAGATCACCCACAAGCGTCCGATACTTGGCGGTGTATAAAGTACGCTCGCCGAATAGCACTGTTGTTGACGCCCCGGCTCTACATCATCGTACGCCCGCGCCATACCGCGGTCGCGATCACGGGTAATAACCTCGAAGTCACACTCGCCGCCGAGCGCGCTAAAAATTCCGTGCAGACTCTTAGCCGGCCCACCCGCCCGTTGGGAAGGCAGGAAATAGTCACAAAATACCCGTACGCTCTGACGCGCCGTTTGCAACGATTCACGGTTGCTCGTGGCCATTAATAATTCTCGATCGCGAAGCGATCGTCGAGATCCGTGGGCAACCGCATATCGGTCTCGCTATCGATATTGATCAAATAGGCATCGGCATGGGGAGCGCGTAATGTTGCGACCAGTGGTTTGGCCCACGAACGATTGAGGATCACTCCGCCCCCGGCGCGGTAATCGATCGCGATAGCCTCCAAATCGCTCTGATTAACGAACAAATTGATTGGCGCCCCATTGGCGCCTGATCGAATCAAGGTCGTGTTCTTAGCCTGCAGACCGTGCGCGAACCAGATCCCATTGGATGCTGCCTGAATGCGAAATATCTCTTTGCTAATATTTGAAAACGCACCGTTTAGCACCGTCCAACTGCCTCCCTTCAGTTTGCCGTGCTGCCCGAATGCCGTAGCGGTTTGCGCGATGCTCACGCGATAAAAAATATTCGCAAGCGCGTTGAAGCTACCGACCGACACGGCTGTGTTGGCGTCCCGCACGGTAAAGTCGACAAACAAATTTTCTGAACACTGTTGGCGCGATAACTGGCCTAAACCCAGAGCCGTCTGCCCGCCCTCGATAGCGATGTCGTAAAAATGATTGGATTGCGTCGCATGCCCTATTTTGGGGTCGTTTTCGAGCGACACGACCGTTGCGCCGGCGCTGCGATCAACAAAACGCAAACCTTGAATGTGTGCATAAGCCAGCCCTTGGGTTGAGAACAGTGTGCCGCCGCTGCCAATCAAACGTGTCGTTTGCGAGCCATGTCCAATGAGCGCACCGCCCACCGGGTGAATCCGACCTCGCTTGCTGTCATTCCAGCGAATGGGCTCGCCCAGCCGGTAATCTCCAGCCGGGATATAGATCCGGTTAGACGCTCTGAAAGCTTTTGCAAACGCTGGCGAATCGTCCACCTCATCGTTTGCGACGGCCCCAAAATCTATTACGCTGCGCATCCCTTCAGGGGCTGAATTAAAGCGCGGGCGTACTAAGGGCTCAGGGATCGCGATATCCAATGGATCATTATCGAAAAGTGCTTGCGAATCGCCAATGGCCTCAATTTCTTTGTATGCACGTTGTCCAGGAACGGGGTTGTCATGCTTAGCGGCGTAGCGTTCGTGGGAAAAAATCAACCGTGAGGATTCTAGATCCTCACTCGGCCGCCAGGGCGCGCGAGTTGTGTTGGCGATCCCAACGGCCTTGAACCGCTGACCGGCAGAGAAATTCACAGCCCGCCCAACGCCGCGATCCGAGCTATTGCCGATTAGACGTAATCGGCCTTGACCTGCGTAATTTGCGAAAAAGCTTCTACCCTCGCCTGAGACATCCCATGCGCCGGCGGAATTCACAATGCTGATATCAACCTGATCGGTAGTAGGTGGCACGAAAACAAAGGCCGACGGTTTGCCAACCAAACCGCGCTCACCCTCACTGCGTACGTTGATGATTTGGTGTTCGTAACCGACGGGCGGCGCGCTATCGATCCTGAAATCGGCCAAGCCACGGGTGCGTTGGACCCCGGTACCCACAATTTTCAATAGCCCTGATCGAGTCCAAACGTGCGCATAACTTCTGATATCGGAGCCACCGTCAACGCCTGAATTAGTGATGTTGCCGCCGACGATGGTTAACGTCGAATCCGGATGGTCTTGGACAATTTGCGCGCCAACGCGAGCGAGACCGTTGAAGAAGTTCCCCTGCAGACGCGTGTTTCCAGGCGCCTCAAGCTCGACGCTACCGCCCTCAAAGAAACTGTCCTGGACATCGAGCATTTGCTCGCCGTCGCCTTCAACACGTAAGTTCACTCCATCGCGACCGCGAAAGCCGGTGAACCGCAAACCGGCGATACTGATATAGGCGTTGTTGCGAACAATCAGGAGCGGTTGGCCGCGATTCAGAGGCACCAGCGAGGTTTCCATGCGATCGATGCCGTGAAGAAAAACCGCCTCGCGCCCTGTAATCACGAGCGGGTTATCAATCGTGTATTTGCCAGGTGGCAAGTAGTTGTAGGCCCCTAAATCTTCGGCAGTGAGACGCCGATTTGCTGCTAGCGTCGCGAACTCGTCATATGACTTGGGCCACCAGCGCTTACGGAGTTCCTCGCCGTCGCCCGCAGTTGCAGCGCTTGCGGCCAACGGGGTTAAAACCGCCAGGATTGAAAGCAAGGCCCAGGTGCGCATTACACGCCTACTGTAAAATAACGGCTTTGAGATTTTGGCTCTAACGCCCACCGTTAGCGAGCTGGCGAGCAAACAACACACAACGATGAAATCATTAGTGACCCAAAGCGTATTGGTACGCAAATGTAATTCCGCTTACTTTAGATACCGGCGCAACCGCTGGCGTTGGTCGCCAAAGTTTAAGGCCACTGCCAATGTCAAAATTGATCGCCCGATCTATCTGCTCGGCACCCAAGGGGGTGGTCTTACACTACTTTCGAGGATCCTCCATCGCCACCGGGCATCGATTTCGGTAACTGGCGACCATCACAATTGGGCGGGCGACGATGAAACACAGAATGTACTACAGGCAATCTTACCAGAGCGATTGGGTTGGCGACGCGTCGATGTTCCCGGTTTCGACTCGGCCGACCACAATTGGCTTTATGCCAACGATGCATTCCTTCCACATTATCGTGAACGCGGCTTTCAGGACGAGGCGCAACTAGCCGCCGACTACAAGACGGTGTTGCGAAGGATCATAGCGCTCAACGGCGCGCAAGAAACGGGTGCAACTCGCTTTATTGACAAAAGCCAGTCGCTGACGGTGCGGGTTGGCCTAGTACGACGCCTATTAACCGGATGCAATCCCAAGTTCGTACTCATCACGCGCGATCCCACCGCTCTAACCTGGCGGGCGGTCACCCACGATCGGATTATTTCTGGGCTGAAATGCAGCCAGGAGGAAAAATTCGAACTTGCGGTACAACATTGGGCGAATAGCTTTCAAGCGGCCCTGGAAGATCGCGAGGACGATCTCAAAATCTGGAAATTCGAAGACTTGCTGGCAGATCCCCCTCAGGTCATCGAGGAGATCTGCCAACACGTCGAGCTTGCTTACGATCCTGCGATACTGCCGGGCCCAAACGATGAAGTGCCTTGGGGCTCAGCGTTCGATGCGTTCAACAAGCGCAAATGGTATCCCATGCGCCCGAACGTGAGCTCAGGCTACCTGGAAGACATGCCATCTTGGGCCAAAGCTCACCTCAATGAACGCGCCGGCGAGTTGATCCACAAATTGGGTTATCAAACCCATGTCTAGGGTAGGCTAGGTGTTCTGGCGATTACGCCCAAACAGGTTCATTACCGCGTGTAGCACCAACAAAATCGCCATTACACGACCCATTTTCCCTACCTGCAGCCCGAACCCGGCCTCAAATCGGAGAACAAAAAAGTAAGCGGTCATGAGCAGCAATATGAACCGCGGCGCGGTCATCAAGCCTTGCAGACGACCGACATAGCCTAAACCCACGCCAATCCCAATCATTCCCACCACCACGCCGAGAACACCAAAGTTCCAATAGAACTCGCCGAGCTGCGAAGCCGGCACATACGTCAATTTCGACGCCGATAAGCCAAACTCGTGATTGAATAACTGGCCGGTAGCGATCTGCGGTTTGTTTGGCCATACCGCGCGCGGGATAAATGAATAGATAGCCCGCATCAGCGTTTTGCCATTCTGATATCCGACGTCGATGCCGGTGCGGCCAACAATAATGTCAATATAAGCGCGAGCATTGACCCGGTCACTGAGCTTACGAAGACTGCTCTCAATGACACTACGCTCATCTTTCTCAACGGCCTTTCCGGCTTGCTCCGCGAGGAACGCTTGCGTCGCCTCAATATCCGCCAAGGCCTCAAGCCTGGTGCCGTCACGGATTTGCAAATACTCCAATCGATAAACGCTGAAATACATTTGATAAGGCACGAACAGAACCACGGCGACGATGATCCATTTCAGCTCGACGCGCCCGCGAATGAAAAACGCGCCAAGAATAATAAGCGCAATCAAACGAAAAGAGACTTCCTTGGTGTTGGCAAAAAAACCGAGAAATAGCTCCAACACAATGACGCCCGCCAAGATTGACCAGAGTAAGCCACGGCGATAACCCATCAGAGCCAGATAAATAAAAATCGCCGAGCACATCATCGGAAACGTTTTAATGTTGGAGGCAATATTGAGCGGTATACCCAATATGTGGGTGGGCGTCGCACCGGGTTTAAGCGATAAAAAATAAGCCGACGAAATGATGGTCGTTGGAACCCAAACGGCGAACGCGACCCAAAATAATGCCTTGAGCTGCCATTCCCGCGCCAAAAAACGGGACCGCGACGGCATCAGCTTTTGCACCGCGTAATAGCCCAAGATTGCTGAGATCGCGCCGACGTAGACGACCAGATCGCCCAAATTGATCAATCCCGATAAGGCCTGCTGATCGGCGATAAAAATCAAAGTGTTTTCACTCGGACTGTAAATCGCGCCCAACAAGGACGAGAAACCGAACATCGCAAAGAACCACAACATGAACAGCACCAATAGCCGGTACTGGGGAGCGCGCAGAAAGAACACCGGAATGATGCAAATTTCAAGTAGCGCAACGCCGTACAGGGCGCGCGAAAAGGGCACGTCGGGACTCATGGCCCAGGTCACAATGACGAGTGTTACCGCGGCCACGGAAAAGATTCCGTAAGCCGCAGCCCGCGGGCGCGTATCAATCGCCACCGGGCTGGCGGGTGATGCCAACGGGCTGCGTGGTTGGCGCAACCGGACCGAAGGAACCTCTTCCAAACTCAGTGACTGGCTCACGGGCCACTCAAGCTCAATAGCGTCGCGAGCCGTTGCTGGTAGGTGTGGTCGCGATGCGCCCTAGCCTGCGCGGCACGCCCCATTTCGGTTCGCACATCCTCATTGGCCAGATAAAAATCGATTTTCTCCTTGAGTTCATTCAGCGTCCGGTAGGTGTCGATCTCTTTACCGATCTCGAAATGATCCGCAACCGTGTCGTTATGGGTGATCAACTGGCAGGCGCCGCAACCGGCGACCTCAAACGCCCGGGCATTGAGACTTTGCACCTCACCAAAATGTAGCGTGTTGACCACAATTTTCGAATTGGAGAGCGCTTTAGATTTTTCCTCTTCAAAAATGCTCCGACCCATCACTTTCTCCGGGATCCGGTTGATTAACCAGTCCGGCACCGGCCCCCAAACGCGCAGGTCGTAATCAACCAGGCTTTCGAGGATCCGCTGGCGATAGTAGTAAAGACTGCCATAAGTACAGATATCCGCGCCCAGAACCCGGCGCACCTCAGGATCAGGGAGGCATGATTTATGGACGTCCGGGTTGCACGCTTCGGCGAGATAGTGCGCGTTCAGACCGCACAAATCCCTGAGATGGCCAAGCAGATAATGATCTTTAACAAAGATCGCGTCGTAAGGCGCGCCGATCAAATATTGACGGCCAAGCGTGGTCATTTGATCCTGGCACCAGCACACCACCGGGACGCGGCACTCTTGCTTAATCTTCGCAATGCCCTTGGGTGATACCATGCTCCCTAACAAAGCGAGCACCAAATCGGGCTGGTATTCCCAGATCTTTGCAATCAGCCGCGACTCTTGGATGCGCTCTGGCTCGCGCAAGAAACGTCGCGCTACACTATTGGCAATGCGTGCCGCTTGCTTGGGCAAGTGGATTAAGTCGTTAGCATTATGATGAACAACCTCGTGCCGCATCGCCCTAAGCGTTGCAAGCACATGTCGCTCCATCGTGTCGGGCGCGGGAGCGGCCCCTATAAAGAATATTCGCATCGTCCGCGTAATTTGGTGCTGAACGACCAGCCGCTAGGCGGTCTTATCGGTGCTGTCCATGATTTAGATCGCCTATGAAATCCAGGCTACTCGGTGACATGATCTGGTTGGGTGCTGCTCAAGTACTTGCCCTGTTGGCCCGTCTTGTCGGGATCCGGGTGCTGACCGAAGTATTACCCGCTCACATCTATGGTGAGATGGGCCTCATGCTCGCCATCTCGGCTTTCGGCATCGCTCTTTTTGCGAATCCACTCATCCAGGCTGCCATGCGTCATTTCGCGGATGCCAAGCGCAATGATTCTCTCGCTCACTTTCGTTCTATAACGATTCGAATTGTACAGCTCTCGGCCGCACTATTCGCCCTTTTGCTATGCGTCGCGGGCTTTTTATGGGCGGAGTATTTGGGCCGTTCACCGGCAGCAGTTGTGTTCCTGCTCGTTGCCATATTCACGGTGCTCGATATCTCAAGGATCTATGAAGTTGGAATTTTGAACGTTGCACACCGACAACGCGTGATGGCGGCGTGGAATATCGCTGATGCATGGGCCCGGCCGTTTGCCGCCGCACTGGTTGTGATGCTCGCGGGAGCGACCACGACCGCCGTGTTTATCGGTTACGCACTGGCGGTGTTGATCGTCTATGCGATTTTTTGGCGGATCGCCGCGCAACCTGTAGCGGCACCAAGCCGAGCGGCAACCGACGTGCGACTCCACAAACAACTTATCGACTATGCGCTGCCATTGGCGCCGGTTGCTTTGTTTGGATGGACCATTGGGGTCGCGGATCGCTTCGTACTTGCCCATCAAGACGGACCGGCGAGTGCAGGGATCTACATTGCGGCCTACGGTTTGGCAAGCGCGCCATTTCTCGCTCTGAGCAAAATCTTCGTCGATCTTTTTCGCCCACGGCTTTTCGATAGCCATGCTGAGCAGAATCGGCGCCGGATACGAGCCTTGCTCACGAATTGGGGACTCGCCTTTGCCGCCGCCGGTGGCGCGGGGCTCTATCTAGTCACGCTCTTGGTCGAACCTCTGGTCGAACTGGCCTTGGCCAAAAGTTTTAGCGCCGCGGCTGACCTGATCCCTTGGGTTTGTCTCGCCTACTTCATCAAAGGCTTGCAAGCAATCTTTGAAACCGAGTTACTCGCCCAAAAACGCACTCAGGCGATGCTGGTGATGCAAGGTTTAAGTGCCGTTGGCGCACTAATTAGTTATTTGCTTTTAATTCCCCCTTACGGCGCGATGGGAGCGGCATGGGGCACTGTGGCCAGCTTTGCATTTTCTCTTTTAGTATCAGCATATCTTGCCTATCGACCAAGCACCTCAGCGCCTATGGAAACACCATGAAACGTCGTATCGCTTTTCCTTTGCTACGGCTCCTGGGGCACCAACGTTGGTTGCGAGTCGGGATCCGAAACAGAATTTGCCGAGCCTTTCTCAAACCCGACGGCGTCGTTGACTTTCCTTTTACGAAACCGTTCTTCGGATTCAGATACCGAGGCAATCTACGCTCGACCATTGATTGGACGGTTTACTTCTTCGGCGTCTACGAGCGATCTGAAATTGAATTCATCACCCAGTTGCCTGGAGCAACGACGAGTACGATACTCGATATCGGGGCCAATGTTGGACACCACACACTTGCGTTCGCAGCGCATTATCATCACGTGCACTCGTTCGAACCCTACCCGGTGGTGCGCGAGGTCCTGTCTCAGAGGATCATCGATAACAACATCGGGAACGTCACAATCCATCCCTTTGGAGTCAGCAACCAAGACGACCGCTTACGCTTCTATCCGCCAGGTGAACGAAACCTCGGCACCGGCTCATTCGTTTCCGGACACGCACAAAACAACCCGCACGATTCTGATATAACGCTTGAGGTGATCGTCGGCGACTCGTATGTCCAACGCGAAAATTTCACCAACATTGGCGCCATCAAAATCGATATCGAAGGCTTCGAAAGACAGGCGCTTGAGGGTCTACACGACACCCTAGAAAAATTCAGGCCCTACGTTGTGATGGAATATTCATCCAGTACGCGCGCAAGCTTTGTAACGGAGGCTGACTTTCGCGCCCTGCTTCCTAAAGACTATGAAATCAGAACGATGGAAGTGGATCGCCGATTCGCCGTGCTGTTCAACCGTCCCCAATGCCAACTGACGCCGTTCAATTTTAAACGCGAGCAGGTGAGCTTGTTGCTCTATCCCAAAGAACGCCCGGTTAACGCTTAACGATTCGTGCCAATTGTTTCGCGACGGCTTCGGAGTGCCGTAACTGACAGCGCTCAAGCAGGTGGTACTGCGTATCGAAGAAGCAATCGCGCGGGTATTGGGATAAATTCTCAAGCGCGAAGAACCGGTGCTGGCGATTGGAAAAAAATACGCCAATTTCATCCACCACCTCTTCGCTGATTGGCTCATCGTCAAATGTTGTCGGTAATCCTCCGACCACGAGAACACTGTGTTCGTCGGCCCAATGCAGGAAATCATTAACCGCCCGCCCCCCGATGGACTGAGGGTCGACTGTCCCAGTCTCTGGACCGGCCCAAGTAAAATTTTGGATATAGTCACGGTAGGGTTTGGCACGCTCAAACGTACGGCCGGACTCGTCGCCCTGCTCAGTCAGATCACTCGCCGAGTAACGCCGACCGATGCCAAGTTGGGCTAAGACCATCTCCCCAACAGAGGAAATTAAATCGGGCAGGTCAAAATAAAACAACGCCGAAATACGCTTTCGCCAAGCAAAACCGTACAGTGCCTGCTTATCGTATTGCACTGCAAATGGCACTTCCGCGCCGTCGTTACGCGTACGATTAAGTTGACCGTATTCCAAGGGCAAATAAACCAAATCGCCCTCTTTAAGCCACGGCTTGAGCTTCTCGAACTGATAGTGGAGCGACAGGTTAGCGGTCACCGAAAGATTGGCACAGGGGCGACCAACAATCGGTTCGATACTCTCGCAGCGGTGGCTGAACCGACCGTTACTACCGGCCAGTAAAATGACTTTCTTACCTTGGGCTTTGCTGAGGTAAGCCGTTTTTCTTTCAAAATAATCAGCATAGATGCCAATCGTTAACGGCTTATGCAAAACCGAAAAGAACAATGAACCGAATAATAAACACGAGATCAGCGCGGCAATGATGAGCTTCGAAATACTCATATCAAAACTGAAAGTAGAGAAACTCGGAGGGAATCCGCGTGAAAAAAACGGCTTGGACGGTGAAGTAGAACGTCAACAGCACCGCCAGTAGCTTTTGCCAGCCACGCTGTTCATAGAGATTCGGCATACTTAGCGCCACCGCCATAATCGCAAACATGCCAAGCATCTCCACCACACCCATCACAGTCCCGCCTGCAAGCAAGGGCATGGTGCCCGTGGTCGTCACGAACCCTGGAAGCCAGGGGATCACCTTGGCGATTTGTGCAGGAAGCACAAAACCGTTGCCGCCGATCATTGCATGGAGCATGTCCGCGGCGCCGGCGAATGTCAGCGACCGAAATAAAACCCACGCGACAACCACGCAAAGGAAAGTCAGCACCCAAGCGAAGACTTTAAAGACGAGGGTCCCGGCAAGCTGCTGGCTTGCCGTAGTGGTTCGCCATAAATGATTCACGACGAGATAACTTCCATGTAGGGCACCCCAAGCCACGAAGGTCCAACTTGCGCCATGCCACAAACCACCCAGCAACATGGTCGCCAGCAGATTCCTGTAGCGGGCCACCGCTCCACCGCGATTGCCGCCAAGGGGAATGTAGAGATAATCCCGCAAAAAAGCAGACAAAGTCATGTGCCAACGGCGCCAAAAGTCGATTATGGATAAGGCTTTGTAAGGGGAGTTGAAATTCAAAGGCAGACGGATCCCGAACATCCTTCCCAAACCAAGTGCCATATCCGAGTATCCCGAGAAATCGAAATAGATCTGCAGTGTGTAAGCGATGGCCCCTGCCCAGGCTTCGAAAAAAGTGACCTCAAGGCCTGCGTCCGCAGCACCGAAGATTGGTGACGCATAGGTCGCCGCCGTATCCGCGAACACCACCTTCTTGAATAGTCCTAGCAGCAGTAAAAACAACCCATCCCCGAACATCCCTGCGTCAAACCGATAATTCTCGAATCGCTTGAACTGCGGCAAAACGTGTTGGTGGTGAACGATGGGACCTGCTATGAGTTGCGGAAAGAAGCACACGAAAAGGCAATAGTGCAGAAAGTCATGACTCGCCGTCTCACCCCGGGATGCGTCAACCAAATAGGCGATTTGCTGAAACGTAAAGAACGAGATCCCCAGGGGTAGCACAATGTCACCCACATCAACCGCAAAGCCGCCCAGCGCGCTGAGATTGGCCGCAAGGAAACCGGCATATTTAAAATAGCCCAGCGTGGCTAGATTGCCGGCAACGCCGAATCCCAACAGCGCCCGTTTCGCGATCGTCGGTGCCGCCGCAATCTTCGCACCGATGAAGTAATTGAAACCTATCGATCCCGCAATCAACACGAGATAGATGGGATTCCACCAGCCATAGAAAAACAATGACGTGAGGACCAACCAGGCGACGCCAGCACGCGTGCGCCCGGAGGTCATCATTAATAGAAATCCGGCGACTGTTACCGGCAAAAAAAACAACAAAAAAATTTGGGAATTAAACAGCATCGAAGTTTTGTATCAGAACAGCGCGCGACCGGCGCGTTCCGCGTTGGCCTAACTCAAAACGCGTCCTTGTACATACGCTCATAGATTCTGGCGTATTCAAGTGCGACATTGTCCGCCTTGAAACGTCTTGCGTTGGCAAAACCTGCCTCGATCAATTGATTGCGGTAGGTCACGTCGGTGAGGATCGTTTCGATACCCGATCGAACGTCATCGATACTGAACGGGTCGACTAGGCAGGCACCCTCACCCGCGACCTCCGGCATGGAAGAAATTCGCGACGTGACAACCGGGCGTCCCACCGTTTGGGCCTCTAGAATCGGCATCCCAAAGCCTTCAAAGGTTGACGCGAACAGGAGCAAGTCAGATTCCACGTAGGCGCTCGCCATTTCTTCCTGCGACAGATTAACGCTATTGCGGAAATTGATGGCGCACTCGCCAAGCAAGGCCCGGTGTTCATCATTCAAACGCCCAATGATGTGCAACTCGCAAGGCAAACCCCGAAGCGCGGCGACATGTCTTTCAAAGTTTTTGTTCGCAGCCAACCCGATATGCAGTATCCGCGGCTGGCGAGCATTGAAATCCCGCGGCGCGGGCCCGTAGGCTTCGTCAATAACCGTGGGAACGACTTCGATTTTGCTCGGTTTACAACCTGTTAAACGGATAACATCCTCGCGCGTCGCCACCGATACCGTGGTGATGTTCTTACAGTGACGCACCGGCAAATCAAGCCAAAACAGCTTGAGCAGCGAACGAATTAGACGATTGGGATGACGCATCATGACGCAGTCATGAATCGTTAACAGCACGCGGTCGCGCGGCAAAACGAGCGCCAGAAAATGCACATCGCCGGTGATATGAAAAAGGTCAGAACTGATTTTGCGCACTGCTCTGAGCGCCTTCAAGCGCGGCACAACACCGTTGCTGAAATAGGGGCTAACGAACTTCTCTAAGCGACAAAACGCGGTCTCGGGAAAGGATCGTTTCATTTGATCAAACGATGCTTCCATACTGAACGTACCCATCGCCCGCGGTTTGCGATAAATCAGAGTAACAGTGGGGGAATCTTGCTGTTTCACATTAGGACGCACCGACCCGGGTAGTACGGTCCATATGGCCTTTCAAATCATAACAAAGCAGCGAGGTGGTCGAGGATCCGCTCGGCCGCCTGTCCGTCCCACAACTGAGGGCGTTTACCCGAAAATTCCACGTTGCTGTCCAAAATGCGCTTGGCCGCCTCGATGATCCGTTGCGGATCGTTTCCCACCAGGCAATTGGTACCCTCAGATATGGTTATTGGCCGCTCAGTATTATCGCGCATGGTGATACACGGGATCCCAAGCGCCGTTGTTTCTTCCTGTAATCCGCCGCTGTCGGTGAGTGCCACTGCGGCGTGTCTCCACAAATGAAGGAAGTCGCGGTAACCCAACGGTTCTAAAGTACAGATCCCGTCCGGCATGATTATCGAGAAGCGTTCGAGAGCCGCGCGGGTCCGCGGATGAACGGGAAACACCAAGGGTAAGGATCGAGCAATGACCCCGAGTGCCTCGATTACCCCACTAAGGGTATCGCGCTGATCAACGTTTGATGGTCGATGCATGGTGACAACCCCATACGGTCCACCTGGCTTCATCTTATTCGTCGACAGTTGCGCAGGATCAATCTGCTCCAATTGAGCCACCTCGTAGAACAGATTGTCGATCATGACGTGGCCAACGTGAAAAATGTGCTCGCTCGCTTGACCCTCTTTGCGTAAATGTTCGAGCCCACTTTCTTCGGTTACAAAAAAGTAATCGCTGATGCTGTCGGTCACGATGCGATTGATTTCCTCGGGCATCGTCCGATCGCCGCTCCGCAGCCCCGCCTCGACATGGGCAACACGCACGCCCACCTTTTTCGCTACGATCGAACAGGCGAGTGTGGAATTGACATCGCCAAACACCAGTACACAATCAGGCGACTGTTCGAGGAGGACAGGTTCAAACGCTGTCATTACCGCCGCGGTCTGCACCGCGTGAGAAGCGCTACCCACATTGAGGTGATGGTCGGGCTCAGGGATCCCCAGATCATCAAAAAACACATCGCT
Source organism: Pseudomonadota bacterium (assembly GCA_039030125.1). GTDB lineage: Bacteria > Pseudomonadota > Gammaproteobacteria > JBCCEV01. The sequence continues at coordinate 28,679 of JBCCEV010000006.1, forward strand.
CATTTCGGGATCGTAATGTTGCCCGGTGTGAACGAGAATATGCTTAAAATCTTGACGCGCTCCAATCGCGCGTATGACCGGTGCAATCTTCATAAAGTTGGGGCGGGCGCCCGCAACGAGCATCAATTTATGCATGAGATTCCCGCAATCTTTCGAAAAATGCGCTTCAGGCCTGCCCGACTGCGTTTAGATTCTGATGTTCTGCGTCTACCTCTGCCTTGGCTTTCGCCAGTACGCTCCGCATTTTCTCAAGCGTTGACTCATCGTTCGCGCCGGCATTGTCGGACGCCCCGCTCACTACTCCCGCGCCGAACAAGCCAGCACTCAGACGTTCATTGACGATATCAAAAACTAGTTTCGCGTTGATGGTTTGAAGCTGATCGGCGAACCCATAAACCAGCGCGGTATCACAAAGCGAGTTAATCAAGCGTGGTACGCCACCGCATTGATAGTGGATGAACCGACGGGCGACGGGGTCAAAAAGCTCGCTCGCGCCGCCAGCATTTTTCAAACGGTGCTTGATGTACTCGTCGGTTTCCGCACCAGACAAGGGGCCCAAATGGAAATCAACGCCGATCCGCTGCACAAACTGATGCAAACCCGGCGCCCGCAATGTCTCGCGAAGCTCTGGCTGACCAACCAATACGAGTTGCAAAACCTGATCTTTATCAGCATTGATATTGGTTAGCAGCCGCAATTCCTCAAGTGCCTCACTGTCAAGATTCTGCGATTCATCGACTATCAGAACAGTACGTTTGTTAGCGGCATACTGCTCGATTAAGAACCTCGAAAACTCATCGAATCGAGCCGCCTTGCTGTCGCTGTTTGATGGCAGATCAAAGGCCACGGCAATCCAATGCATAAGATCGCCAAACGATTTATGGGTATTTGAGATCAGACCAACGACCAAGTCGTCACCGAGGTTATCAAGAAGCCTGCGAATAAGGGTGGTTTTGCCAGAACCGATTTCACCGGTAAGCACCGTGATCCCCGCCCGATTGGTTAGCCCATACTCAAGCATGGTCAACCCTGTCGAGTGCTTGTTTCCTAGATACAAAAAACCAGGATCGGGCGTTAACTCGAAAGGTTTTTCTCGAAATTTGTAGAAGCTCTCATACATAACGGCATTCAGGAGCCGTAATAGGTGGGCGCAACATCGTCACTCTTATTAAGCACAGTGCCGAGCAAATGAACACCTTCCAACACCTGCACAGCGCGCGCGAGTTCATCTTTGCTGGTCGCGCCATCTTCAACGACCAACAAAGTGGTATCGACGTAAGGTGCGAACGCCAGCGCATCATCTGTCGATAAGATCGGCGGCAAATCGAAAATAATGATCCGCGAGGGGTAGCGGCTTTTCAGTTCTTCAACAAGCTTCGCCATTTTCGGCGACGACAAAAGTTCAGAGGATCGTTGTGTCGACGTGCCAGCCGGCAGGATAACTAAACGTTCAATACCAGGGTTCACCAGCACTTCGGTAATTGGCACATCGCCAGTTAAGTAATGAACAAGTCCTTTTTCGATTTCCAGTTCAAAGGCGCTGTGAATACTCGGGCGGATCAAATCTAGATCGACCAGCAATACGGTGCGGTGGACTTCTCGCGCCAAGGCCACCGCTAAATTGATCGCCGTAAGCGTCTTACCCTGATTAGCCCCAGGACTGGTAACGGCCAGTGCGTTCCATTCTTTAGCGTCAAGGCGCTGCTGAACCTGCGTTCTTAGAATTTTGTAGGCCGTCGCCGCGCCATCGGTTCCCGATCCGGCAACAATTTTATTGCGCTTAAGAACTGCCTCATCGATCGGGACAACCTTCGTGCGGGAATAGTTAATCGTCGACTCTTCAGCGTCGACGCCTGGCGCCGGCCGGCCCTCAGTTGCTGCAGAGGCTTGGGTTTGCTCACCGCGCTGTTCCCGTGCTTTCTCTAACGCTTTTTTGATTTTTTCCATAGCGCTAGAACCCGTACTTGCGCATGATAATGAACCAGGCGACGTCTAGCGGCTTATAGAAAAAATGAAACAAGGCCAGCGCGATGACGATCAGCCCCATCACGATAGCAGCCAGGATCAACCATTTGCGATGCGGAGGAGCGCGCTGCTCATCACCGTAGACGTAGGGGATCACCGCGAGCGGTGGCGCCGTTAGCATATGCTGGACACCGGTTCGTCCACGGACTTTGTTATCCATCGCCTCGGCCACCGCAACCGAGCCAAAGCCGCCCGTTAGCGCGAGAAATAGGCCTACAAAAAAGATTGCGGGGCGATTCGGCTTAGCGGGTCTCTCGGGAACCAGGGGCGGTTCGATCAGTGTGAATTTTTCGCCTTTGCGTTCCGTTTCCAAATTTTCCGACAAGGAGGCTTCCATTTGCTTGGCTGTAACCTCCTGATACTTTGCCGTCGTTGTCACGTATTCTCGGGTGATTTCGCGATACTCAGCTTCGACATCGGGGATCCGCCGCAGGCTGTCGAGATCCTTTGCCAAACGCGCTTCGAGTTCAGCCAGCTTGCGGCCCTGGCTCGCAATCTCGGTTCCAACCAGCTCGATTCGTGTTACCACTGAAATGTAGGCCGGGTTTGTTGGTTCGCGCGCCATATCTTCATTAGGCAATGCTGCGATCTTCTTCTCGACATTAGCGATACGTTTTTCGGCATTCTGGACATCAGGATGCTCACCACCATATTGCTCAAGCAATTGCGCAAACGCCGACTTTGAGACCTCTAGCTCATCTTCGTAGATCGCGCGTGCGGCGACAGGATCGGCTTCAGCGCGCAAGGCTTGTGCCTGTTTGCTCAACCGTTTCACATCTGGATGCTCCGGTCCATATGCTGCTTGAGCCGCTGTGAGTCGCGATTCGACAGCACGCATGCGCTCAACCGCGCTATCTTCACCCTCCTCGCCTGAATCGAATGGATCAAGTTGGTCAAGATCGGCTTCAAGCAGGATCCGGTTTTGCCGAAGAGAATCAATAGTGCGCCGAACTTCGCTGATCTCAAGCTCGGTCCGGTTCACCATTTCCCGGGTGAACTGTTCAAGCTCAGGTAAATTGCCTTCATTCTCGCGTTTAAATTCAGCCAGTGACGCTTCGAGCTCACTAACCTTCAGCCGCAATCCTTCCGCCTCAGATTTCAAAAACAACGCTGTATCAGCCGCTGCCGCCGTCCGTGTTTTAATATTTTCGTTTAAATAAAGCGACACCAACTCCGTTGCCACGCGCTGCGCGACGGTTGGATTGCGACTTTGGAATGACAGACTGAACGCGATCGTCGCCTCTGTTGGGCGACCGCTCCGGGGATCGACCACCTCCGCACTGATCATGTCGCGCCCAATATCATCGCGCATTTGAGCGAGCACTAACTCCAAAGGCTCGCGCTCGCGCTCTTCGACATAGAGTTCGTATTTTTCAATGATTTCGACCAGATTTTGCGTGGTCATCACGCGCTGGCTGATCACCTGGATCCGTTGGTCAGCGAAACTTGTGACGGTCGATCGCACTAAATCGACAGGAATTTCCTGCTGCTCAATGAGGATCACCGCCCGGCTCTGATAAATAGCGGGTAGAAACATCGCGAAACCGGCTGCGGTCACTGCAATCACCGCACCCACCGCCAACAGCAAGGCGTAGCGTCGTTTTACCGCGTTGAGGTAATCACCAAGGGTGCGCTCGGGCGCGAATTCAGTCATTTTCTAAAACCGTGATTCCCGATCTCGGAAACTCGTCAGTGTTTGATACAGAGATATAAATCGTGTCGCCGGAAGACGTCGAATCCGGCAATCTCATTGGTTTCGGCGCCGTCCTTCCGTGAACGGCAGCATAATACTATAACTCAATGATATTTAACGTATTCTGAAAAACGGATCGCCAGAGTAGCGGACCGCAATGAATAGCATGTTCGACTCCGTCAGGTCTTCGGTTGCTGGATTGAATTGTCGTAGGTACCGATAGCCCACTTCTGCGAACCATTCTTTCGCAAACTGATAACTCACCTGCGATCGAACCGAGTGGGTCTCGATTGAAGCGAGCAGCGTGCCAAAACGCCCCTCCTGGGTTTGATTGCGAAAAGCGTAGTCGAGTTGCGCTTTCCAACGCAGCGAGATGTCATATTCCCCACCAGCGACCACCGACTCTCGGCGTGCCCTGACCCCTTGGCTTGTGGGCGAGAAGAATTGTGACCACGCAACCGTACCGAAGCCCCGTTGAATTTCTTTGTTGACCTGAACGTTGATCACGCGACCCGCGCTGCTTTCACGAAGTTTGTTGACGAAATTTCCGTTCGGCACCAGGAACGGCGTACCAAAAAACAATACTTGCACGGTCGCCGGGACAGGTTGCGGCAACTCCTGGGTGATTCGACTCAAATTTTGGCCGACTAAGACGGTGGCGTTAAATGTTTCAGTTAGCGCACTGCGAAGGCCTGCCTGATATAGATAGCTCGCCGTATCGCGGCCATTGTCTGTGGAAAAAGCCGATGCAGAGCTGTTAAACAACAATGCCGTTCGATCGGAAAACTGATAATCCAAATCCAAACCCACATTGGCTTGGTCAGAATCAACAAAGCGCGATCCCGGGACTGATTCAAAAGTGGACTGGTTGAGACCCCCAGACAGCGTTGTTTGGAATCGCGGCGTGACCTGATAAAGCCATGAAAGATTAAGGCCCAACCCCGTCCTCGGCAGATTAGTCTCAGCCGATCCTACATCAGTGAGTTCCGTGGTTACCGATGACTCACGCTCAAAATCGAAGTCCAGGGAAAGTCTGGCGCGCTCCCAGAATTTGCCCATCGATAACTGCACGTAGTACTCGTCGAAGTTCAGTGCCGTTTCGCGAGTGAATCGGGATGTGCGCACTCTTGGCCTTAGACTCGCCGAATAAGTCTCGGTGCGAAGATCCAATTTCGCTTGGGCATTGGTGATCGTCGCAAAGCTCACTTCTTGTGAATCGACGCGTAAGCGTCGGTTGTCGTCGGCCTCCAAACGCGAGCGCGCATTACCCGAAAGGTCAAATTCAAAACCCGCGGGTAGCGCTGCCGTGCTAATGCTGAGCAGGCCGAGAATAAAAACCAGATGGCGCATGACCACGCTGCCTGACATAAGGTCTTAAGGGACTACTACGACGTCCCCAGGTTCAAGCATGATATTTTGGTCAAGATCGCGCCCATACTGCACATCGCCATAACGAAACGGAATCGCGGTCTGCGATCCGCCGGTTCTACGCAATATAGAGATTTTGTTTTCGTCGGCGAAGGTCGCTAAGCCGCCGGCCAAGGCGAGCGCTTGAGTGACGTCAGTCGGGTGCGCCATCACGATTGGTCCTGGACGATTGACCTTACCCAACACATATGCACGATTGCCGATTGTCTCCATAACCTGAACGGTGACAACGGGATCAGGAATATATTCTTCAATTTTGGTGGCGAGATCCTCTCGGATTTCATCAACCGTGCGACCCATCGCGACGACATCACCGACCAAGGGGAAAGAAATACTACCGTCCGGGCGCACCAAAACCTCTTGCTGAAGATCCTCCTCTCGCCACACCAGTATTCGCAAGCTATCGCCAGCCTGAACACGATACCCATTCGCAGTTTCTACAGCTATTCCTACATCTGAAACCATTAACGTAAGCACCGCGGCAATGGCCAACAATGAACGTTGTAGCACCTTCAAGAAAGATAAAATTGACATCGGCGCGAACTCCTATAACCGCTAACTTCAGCGGATTGGAACTTATTTATTTATCCGTGGGCGCACGATTGTAGTTATCTTGTAAGCGTACAATATCATCTTCGCCGAGATACGTGCCGGATTGAATCTAGATAATTTCTAGCGGAATCGTTCCTGGATTCTCCAGACGATGTTTTGCGCCAATCGGTATATACGTCGACTCGAAGGCCGGTGTACACGACGGTGTTGCGAGTACTCATCACGATCTTGGGTTTGTAATTCTTCGACGATACTTTTTACCGGCTGCGACTGCGATTCAGGCATCACCAGAACCGCGTCGGCGGTCTCTACGATGATCAGGTCCTCGCAGCCTAAGGCTGCCACCAAGCGGCGCTGCGACTGAGTGACGTTCTGAGTTCCTGTGCTCAAGACATCGCCTTGGACGAAGTTCCCTTGTTCATCGTGAGGCAAGACCGACCAAACGCTGTCCCAGGAGCCAACGTCAGACCAACCGGCGTCGAGTTCGACGACCGCCGCTGACCAGGGCGATCCTACCGTTGGATGAATTAAACACGGTAAAAATGTAAAGGATCATTGCAGTGAAAATACTCTTGCGTCTCAGACAGTTACGGGCGGTGACGGGCAATACCGGCGAGCGGTAATAATACCGATATTTCGTAGAAAAAATATTCGGGAAAATATCCTATGACAAATCCGGAAAATGTCCCGAATTCAGACCAGATCGAAGCTTAATTGCGTCAAGGTTTCAGCCCATCCGTTGCGCCGCTCCGGATAGAGCGTGGCGGTGGAAAACCAGCTCGATTGAGCTTGTTCGGACAAAGACCAGCGCCAATCCGCGGGTGCCTTGACTAAGATTCGCATCCGGCAATCGGTTGCGCCCGCGATATAGACATTCGAGTTACTCATCGCGACGTATTCATTAATTTCCTCAAACAGTGCAAGTGCGCCAAGAAAGTCGTTATCGATATCTTGAAAATCCGCGACCGGCTTGCTGATCAGGCGACTCAAGCGCTCGACCTCACCAGCTTCAGGCTCACGCTGCACGGAAAGGACGCTCCCCGGCCATTGCTGAATAGTTTTACTTAGCGCCTCGACTGGAAGCGACTTACGTCGGGGCGCGTCTTGGGCGAGTCCCGAGCGCCAGGTAATCGCCAGATAAGGCCCCGCGCCAACCTTCTTGAGGCGGGCGCGCATTCGCTGGCGATGAAGCGTGGGTGCCGACCACCGGGGCGTCGGCGGCAAGGGATCTCCAGTTTGATGGCCGAGCGCGAGTGGCAAGTCACAGCCGGACATCACGACATCGAATTCTCCGACCGGCCGCGCCCCAGGCGAGATCACCGCATCAAACAGTGCCAAGTGGTTAAGTAATGGATGGAGGCGCTCCGTGGTGACATAACTGATGCTCCCGACACCGGTGGCGCGCAGATCATTCAAAAATCGCATGAAAAATAATTCGGTACCAATACCACCAGTGCCCACCAGCAGCACACGCTTCGCTTTGAAATCAATCGGCAGGAGTCCCGAGGGCCTGGGCACCACTTGCTGCGTGCAGGGGTTAATTAAATAGTGATTCGAGCGTTCGAAACGACGCCATTCAAACTCCCGCCACCCCTCACTGAAGTCTCCCCGGCCCAGCAATAACCAAGCGAGCGTGGTGTGCGCAATGGCGTTATCTGGATTGATGCGCAACGCTTCCCGGCAAGCGATTTCCGCCTTTTCTAATTCGCCAAGTGCGTGGAGATCTTGGGCCATGTTGCAAAACGCATCGGCGTAATTTCTGAAATGATTGATCGCAAACTGATAGGACTTGATTGCCTCCTCGAAACGCCCTGCTTTCGAGTAGCAATTGCCGAGGTTGTTGTGCGCCTCTGCGAACGCGGGGCGTAACGCAAGAGCGCGTTTGAACAATTTCTCTGCGCGCGCCAACTCATTTTCTTCGCAGCAAATCAGCCCCGCCAAGTTAATCGCCTCTGGTTCTTCTTTGAGCGTGTCAAGGACTGGCGTTAGAACCTGTTTTGCCGCGTTAACCTGTTTAGATTGATAGAGCGAGCGTGCCATCACCAGGGAAGGCCCTGGAGCACGCGGCGCCAATCGCAACGCGGCCCGTAACGCTTGAACGCATTGTTGATGTTTCGCTTGTTCAAACAGAGCGCCCCCCAGCTTAGCGTAGGCGCGTACCGCGTCGTCAGACCTTGAGGTCCGCTCGAGCAAGCTCCCAAGCGCCATTCCCGCTTCGAAGAATGTGGCGTTGATTTCCAGGGCTTTAATGAAGGCGTTAAAAGCATTGTTCGGATCATCGTTAAGACTAGCAACGCCCAGGTTGTACCAGGCATCCTCTCTTGCCGGGTTGATTTTTAGCGCCCGATCAAAAGCCGCACGCGCGGCGGCGAACTCGTGCATTTGAGTCAGACAAATCCCTAAGTCATTGTGCGCATCGTCTGATTCCGGGTGAGCGTGAGCAATCGCTTCAAAAGATGTCCTGGCCTCGTGCACGTCGCCGTCATTCATCAACCGCCAAGCGGCTGATATGCGAGCCGCCACTGGCACGGATGGCTCTTCGGCAGGCGCCATGACAATCAGGGGACCTCGGCCACTTCAGAACTAGCGTTTTTGTGCTTCTCGATTACCCGCTGGGCCAACGCCCAGTACTTGCGCCAAACATTTGAATAATCGCAGTTGCGATAATCGTCGTACCACGGGCCACCGGTTGTGAAATGCAATACTGCGGGATCCTCTATGGCGTCGCTGTAGCCCACCAAATGATTCCAACGCGCCGGAAGCGCACCGATCTCAGTCTCGTTTTCAAGCCACTTGAACTGGTGCAAATCCAAACCCGTGGCGCTGTTGACGTAGGCGCTCGATAACGCCCGACATTTCGCGTTGTTAAACAGCATCACACTCGACCAGTTTTTCTTTTGGTAGCGCGTCTGTTTTTGCGCAAGGAATTTTTTCGTTTCTGGCGGACGATGATCATGCTTTACAACCTGCACTGCGTAATTGTCATCACACAACTCAAACAGAGCAGCCAGGTCTTCCAACACAATCATGTCGCAGTCCATAAACAGCGCCCAACCCTCGAATCCACACAACGAGGGAACCAAAAAACGCGAGAAAGCAAAGTCGGTCGATTGCAGCGGATCGCGCACTCTTTCTAGCGCGCCACCCAGATGGGCCAAGGCCAATGGGGTCAGCGCAACAGGCACCGAGGTATTCTCGAGGATACTTTGCACCATGGCGTGATAGGCCACGGTTTCGCGCGGGTCGAAGCCGATAAAAATCCGCAGCATGGGTCAGGTCAAGCGCTCTAGGAAATTGCCGCGATAGTATATCGAAGGGTCGCCGCCAAAATGTAATGAAATGGTAATACTGTGTGCATCAAAAACCGCGTAATTCCGAGAAGTTGCAACTTTTTACTTAAATGGGGTCGAAATGAGTTCGGGCGCACGGCTCTCGAAATCATCGTTGCGCGTACAAACCGAAGCGCTTGGTTATAATCGCCTCGCAATTCATAACTTATGTCGTTGTAAATGAACAAGCTTAGGTTTCTGGGTCTGGCGATCGCATTAAACGCCGGCACGATCGTGGCGGTGATTGCGCTCGACCGCCCAAGCCCGGATGAGCTGCCGCCAGTGTCAGCTTCACATTCTCATCGCGTTCAGGCAGCAGACTCAGATGATCCGAGGCGCGACTACTCGGAGATTGCAGCGCTCAGTTTGTTCGGCAAGACCGCGCCTAAGTTCGTTTCAACTGAGACCTCGGCTAATCCTGAATTGGCCCAGGACGCACAAGCAACCGATCTTGAGGATTTGCCGGAGAGCGACCTCAGGCTGTCCCTGGCGGGGGTCGTCTTCACGCCCGGTGAACAGGCGGCTAGGGTGATTATTGGAGCGAGCGGCAACCAGGAGAAATATGCGGTCGGAGATAAACTCCCGGGCGGTTCGACCATAGATGAAATTCACCCAAAGGTGATTGTTATCCGTCGCAACGGCAAACGCGAAGTCGTGCGTTTCGATCAGCCCGACTCGCCCGCACTAAAGGCAAATCCGCGCAAGGAGGCTATCGCTCAGCTTAACGAGGCGGCGGGAGCACTACCGTCGACAAGCAAGGATAATGCCGCTTCTAGCGCTCACCAACAGAAAAACCGCGAACTGTTTAAAAACGCGCGCGCACTGATGGAAAAACGCGCAAACGAATTTCGCGAAAAGCGTGAATCACTGGTCAACGCGGCCAAGCGTTGAATCCAGAGAAACTATTTAGCATTTGACCTAAACAATGGCTTATATGTTCACGCGCCGTCCGCCGCCCACGAATGCGCTGCTCTGCATCGTTACCCTTTTATTCGGGTTTGCAGGCAACTTGCTGTACGCCGAAGACACTCCGCCAGAGGAAACGGTGACGTTAAATCTGCAAAAAGCGGACATCCGAGTTTTGATCAACACCGTTGCTGATATGACCGGCAAGTCCTTCGTGGTGGACCCCCGTGTGAAAGGTAACGTCACGGTCATTTCATCGGCCGCCACCTCGGTGGACTCGCTTTATGACGTGTTCTTATCCATTCTTAAAGTGCACGGCTTTGTTGCGGTACCAGCGGGCGATGTAATAAAAATTATTCCCGATGCCACCGCCAAACAAACCGGTGGCGACCTCACCGCGGATGGGCAACGGCGCTATCGCGACGAAATCGTGACCGCGGTGATCCCGGTTGAGCACGCGGAAGCCGCGGGGCTGGTCCCGATCTTGCGGCCGCTGCTCCCACAGGAGGCACACCTGGCCGCGCACGCTAACAGCAATGTCCTAGTTGGCGCCGATACGGCGGGCAATATACGTCGCTTGATGGAAGTCATCGAGGAACTCGACGTGCCGCCAACGGAATACGACATCGAGGTGGTGGAGCTTGAATATGCGATCGCGGCCGATATCGTCGACCTAGTCGAGAAAGTGATGCCCAAAAAGGCTAAAGCCGGGAGTAACGAGCAACCCCTACTCACCGCTGATCCGCGCACCAACACGCTCCTGTTAGCAGGGCCCACGCAACGCCGTCTGCGTCTGCGCAGCTTAATCAAGCTGCTCGACGTCCCAGTAGATGAGGACGGTACCATCGAAGTGATTTATCTGAAGTTCGCCGCCGCCAGCGAACTTGCCGGCGTCGTGCGCGGAATTTTTGGCGGCGGAACTAGCCAACGCCGCGCGGCCGCGGGAGCAAATACCCAACAAGGCGCCGCAGCAGGCACCGGTAATGCGCGTTCTGGACGTATTCAAATTCAAGCCGACGAAAGCACGAACGCGCTGATTCTGCAGGGCTCGCCGGCCGATCTGAAGCGCGCCCGAGCGATCATTGCGCAACTGGATATTCGCCGTTCGCAAGTTTTGGTCGAGGGCATCATTGCGGAGGTTTCCAACATCGCCTCAGATGAACTTGGTATTCAATGGCAGACCTCCCAACCCGGCACCAGCAATGGCGCTTTTGCTGGCACCCTGTTTCCGGGAGTGAACTCGGGGGCCATCGACGACCCGTTCGACGATACCTTGGGTTCGCCGATCGGCACTGGTTTGACGCTGGGATTATTCCGCGCCGGAAACATTCGCGCGTTACTGCGCGCACTCGAATCCGACTCCTACACCAACGTCCTATCGACACCATCGCTGGTGACATTAGACAACGCCGAAGCCGAAATCCTTGTCGGGCAAAACGTACCCTTCGTGACCGGTCAGTTTACCAACAACGCGACGACACCCGATAACCCGTTTCAGACCATTGAACGCCAAGACGTTGGTGTCATCTTGCGCGTTAGCCCGCAGGTCAACGAAGGCGATACAGTCACGATGGAAATCGAGCAAGAAGTATCAAGCATTGCGCCATCCACGACCGGCTCCGACCTTATAACCAACGAACGTTCGATCGTCACCACCGTGCTGGTTGACGACGGGGAGACGATAGTCCTCGGCGGGCTGATCCAGGACGATCTGCGCGAATCTGAACAAAAGGTTCCTTTTATCGGCAACCTCCCCGTTATTGGCTCTTTTTTCAAAAACAGCGTTGATGACGTCACCAAAAGTAATTTGATGGTTTTTCTCCGACCTACCATTCTGCGCACCCCAGAGCGCGCGACTGAGGTGACAGAGCGGCGCATCGAACATATCCGCGAAGTTCAGGAGGAACAAAACTCGAAAATCGGCGATATCTATCCCAACAAGAAGGGTCCGCAATGGGAGGATTTTGATGGCCTGCTTGACTGATGCTGCCGTTTAACTTCGCTAAAAAAAATCGAGTGATCCTCGCGCCCGATCTCGAAGATGCGGAGAAATCCATCTTGATCGCAGAAGCCGCGGCCAATCCGCTCGCATTAGTAGAAGCCCAACGGGTCGCCGGCGGACTCCTCCCCTTGCAGACCGTTCCGCACGCCGAGTTCGAATTACGTTTGCAAAGCGTCTACGAAGGCCAACACTCCGAGGCGGAATCGATTATTTCCGGCTTGAATGAGGAACTCGATCTCGATGAGATCGCGGCGAGCTTGGCGGAACCCGCGGATCTCTTGGAGAGTTCCGACGATACACCCATTATTCGTTTCATTAATGCCATTCTCGCCGAAGCGATTCGCGACAATGCCTCAGACATCCATATAGAACCATTCGAGCAACGCCTCCTGGTTCGCATGCGTATCGATGGCGTATTGAAAGAGATCATGGAACCGCCCGGCGGGGTCGCTAACCTGATCGTTTCGCGCATCAAGATCATGGCGAAGCTCGACATTGCGGAAAAACGTGTGCCCCAAGACGGCCGGATTTCCTTACGCGTGGCAAATCGCCCCGTTGACGTGCGGGTTTCCACCATCCCTGCAGGTTACGGCGAGCGAATTGTTCTGCGGTTACTGGACAAACAAGCTGGCCGGTTGCAGTTAGAACAAATCGGAATGGACCCGGAAACTCTAAAAAAACTAGACCAAATCATTCATCTGCCGCATGGCATTTTCTTGGTGACAGGCCCTACCGGATCAGGCAAGACAACCACGCTATACGCGGCGTTAACGCGGCTCAACGACTCGACCCGCAACGTGATGACCGTTGAGGACCCGATTGAGTATTACATCGACGGTATCGCGCAGACCCAAGTGAGTACCAAAACCGGCATGAGTTTCGCGCGCGGGTTGCGGGCCATCCTCCGCCAAGATCCCGATGTTGTTATGGTTGGGGAAATTCGCGACCTTGAAACTGCTGAGATTGCCGTGCAGGCAAGTCTTACTGGCCACGTCGTTTTCTCGACGCTTCACACCAACACCGCGATCGGCGCAATCACGCGTTTGCGCGACATGGGCACGGAACCTTATCTACTGGCATCGAGCTTGGTCGGTGTCCTCGCCCAGCGGCTCGTCAGGCTGCTTTGCCCGGCGTGCAAGGCCGAAAAACCGATAACCGAAGTCCAGGCCCAGGGCTTGGGCGTTCCTGAACTAGAAGGAGAACTCGCATTCGCCGCCACTGGATGTCGTCAATGTGCAGGAACGGGCTATCAAGGACGGACCGCCATTTATGAGTTAGTCGGCTTTGACGACGAAATGCGCGAACTTGTCCACGATGGTGCGGGCGAGCATGAGCTACAGCGCCATGCCGATAAGAGCGGGATGTCGATGACCGCGGTTGGCTTGAAGCAAGTCCACAGTGGCGTGACGTCTTGCGACGAGCTGTTGCGCGTTACGCGCTCACTGTGAGCTCACGCGCATGGCCGCGTACGATTACACCGCCCTTTCTGATAGTGGCCGAACGGTTCGCGGACTTATCGAAGCCGAGTCTGATCGGCAGGCGCGGCGCCTCGTTCGAGAGCGAGGTTATATCCCGCTATCAATCGATCTAAGTAAGAAAAAAGATTCCTCTGAGCACAGCTCGCCATTCGGGTTTCGAATGCGCGACGATGCATTAGCGCTCTTTACGCAAACGCTGGCAACTTTGTTGCAAGCTGGCATGCCGGTCGACGACGCGATGCAAGCAATCATCAACCAAACCGATGATCGGAATGCGAAATCAATGCTCGTCGATGTCCGTGCCAAAATTGCAGAGGGCTATTCCTTCGAACAATCGCTTGCCGAATTTCCCAGAGTATTCAGTGATGTTTATTGCGCCACCGTGGGGGCAGGCGAGCAAACTCGACATCTGCCGATCGTTTTGCAGCGCTTAGCCGATCACGTGCAGCGCGCGGCCGAACTCAAACAGCGCATCCGGCTCGCAATGGTTTATCCGGCGCTGCTAATCCTAGTGTCCGTGCTCGTCGTCGGCGGGTTACTCGTGTATGTGGTTCCCGATGTCGTTGCCGTCTTTGCCCAATCAGGGAACGCACTGCCGCGCATCACCGTTGCATTGATCACGATCAGCGACATTGCTCGCGACTTCGGCTTGTTTATTCTCCTTGCGCTGACAATTATTTATATCTCTGTCAGATTGGCGCTGCGCAATTACACCGTTCGGTTTAACGTTCATCAATTCCTGTTGCGGATGCCGTTCGTAGGAGATTTTCTAGCGCGCAGCGATTTCGCGCGATTCTCGCGGACTCTAAGCGTGCTGTTAGAAAACGGCGTCGAGATGCTCGATGCCCTGGATATTTCCGGCAAGGCGATAGGTAACGTCGCGCTTAAACAACAGACGCTGGAAGCGCGCGATGGGGTGCGCGAAGGCGAATCCTTGAGCCGGGCGCTGCACCGGATCGACAAGATGCCAAAGTTGGTTAGTCAGTTGATTGCCAGCGGCGAAACATCCGGTGAGCTGCCTAAAATGCTGGAAGCATCGGGTACCGCACTTGATCATGAAATTGCAGCGAAGCTCGCAGTCATGTTGAGTCTCATCGAACCGCTTTTGATTCTCGTCATGGGCGGCATTGTTTTCTTTATCGTCATCGCGATTTTGCTGCCCATTTTCGACATGAATACCCTGATCTAATTTGCCCATCGCTTAGGGTGCGAGTTGGACAGTGGCATTCACCCACCCGCTATCTTGCGTTTGATTTGCTGACAGTCTTTGCACGTCAACACCAAAGTCGTCATTCAGGGCGACCAACCACGCGACAAAATCATCGAAAGCCACGTCTTGGAGGCTGATGCTGATAGCCCCCGAGCCTTGCGGGTTGAGCCGCTTGATGCTCGCCGCGACATTGTGGCGTTTTGCGGTGCGGTTAATCACAGAAACCAGCGAGTCACCTTCACCCATGGAGCCCTGGCTAACGCTCGGGACAGCCGTCAGTTCAGCGACCCGCGCGCTCGTTCGCTCTAGCTCCGCATACAGTTTGGCGGTTTGTTTATAACGGGCCTGGGCTTGGGCGTTTCTATGCATGGCGGGCTCGGTAATCAACACGAAGAATCCAAGAACCAGTAACAAAAATCCGCCGCCAAGCAGCACCAACTGCTCTCGCGGCGCTAATTGAGCAAACCACGACCGCATTTTTACTTAGCCACGCGTAATCGCGCGACGACGTCTTCTTCACCGGGTTCGGCAGAGAGCAAGTTCACCGCCAGGGCTTTGGCTTCTAAAGCGCGGCGATAGTTCTCGACGTCTTCCACTGCACCAGCGGTCAGCGACACGGTGAGTGCATCCTGACTAAACGAAAGTTCGGTGAGCGTAATTTTAGAGGCCAAATTACCGCGCTTCGCGGTGGTTCCGAGATCATGCAAAACCGCTAGAAAATCCGTAGGTCGAGCCGCATAGCCAGCCTCGATTTCCTCCAGTTGCTGCAGACTCTGAGCGCGAACGTCGACGATCCGTTTCACCTCGGGAAAAGTTGACCGAAAGAGCGCCTCGGTGCGTTCATTGACCTGTGTCGCTCGGGCTTCAATTGTGGTGGCTTGCTGGTACTGGTTGAATGCATGAGTTAGCAGCGCAACCGCGATTAAACTCGCGGCCAATGCCCACCAGCGATTCCTCCCCGCCTCTTCGTTAGTGTGCTGCTCGCGTACTTTAAGGAAATCAAAGTGGCGCTCAAAGCGATCTGCAATCACGGCCGCGGTTAACGGATCATGAGGCAGGGTTTCAACTTCAAACGTTGCCAAACCGGCAAGCCGATCGGCCAACTCCTTGGCCTTTTGGTGGTCGTCTCCGGGCGTCGCAAACACTCGAACTTTCGGGAACTCGGTTTGCTGATCCGCAAGCGCACTAACAATAAAGGCCTCAACATGGTGGCTTAGCGATTTGAAGCCTTGATATGGATCAACTTTGGCCAAAATATTGGTGCCCTCGAGCAGTAATACAAGCTCCCGACTCAAAGTAGGCACAAGCTCAAATTCGACTAACGCACTATCTAACTCGAGACCAGCCTCTTGCAAGCTCTCGAGTTGCCGTTCGAATTCGGTTGCGGAAATCACGGCCACGGGATAGTGATGCCTTGCCTGCTCCGGACCTACCGCGATAATCAGCTCACCGGGTTCCTGTGCCACGTGTTCCTCAACCGCAAACGGTAATGCGCTCGCGAACACCTTCGCGTTTTTCGCCGGGACACGGATTTCGAAGGTGCTTACTGTCGCCGCATCGATCAACAGATCCACTGCGTGACCAGCACTGGCGCCGACCAGCTCCTCGATTCCTCCACGGCGCAGAGGTGCGAGGATCTGTCCTTCATCTGAGGCGATGACCCACTCAAGCTCGCCGGCTGCTGCATCATGCCATCGACAAACGCAGCGACTCATTGACCAACTCCGACTTGGTTGACCCGTCTGAAAACTTGAACAACTCCTGGCTGATCGGAAAACATCGAACTCATGTACAAATTGCTTGGCCCGGCGCGGCTGGTGGAATTGAGGACCAGAAATTGAGTATCAACCGTGACACCAATGCCCAAAAGGGGACGACCGAATAACGCCGGGTGATTGGTGAATTCACCAATTGACAGATACGGCTGAGCCTCGCGCGCATTAACGATTTGCTCAGCGGTTATTTCATCGATACCCGGTCCTAGCGACATTAGAATTTCAATCGGCGCTGTGTTGACATTGATTGCCGTCGTTATGGGCAACACGGTCACGAACGGGCGCAGTCTCTCATAGATCTCCTCGGTTATCCCACGAACCAAACGCAATTCGCTGATATCGGCGAAATGTCGATTCGCGCTACGGTAGGGCTCGTCAAGCTGACCGTAATATTCGTCTTCGGCACCGTTTGGGAAACGTGTGTTGGAATCGGGGTCGATCCAATCCAAAATCGCAGGGACAATTTCAGGATCGATATCAAGCTTCGCGAGAAGCAAACGAAACTGTATCTCTGCAAGCATCCACGGCTGTATCTGCGCATTGCCTCGGCCACGCCCGGCGGACCCCGGCTGCCCGGACGCCTCGGGTAACTCTGACAATTCATCGAAAACGCTAGACGCACCCAACGCCGTTGTGTCGAGGCCCGCCTGCTCCAAAGCGGCACTAAGATCCGCGAGCGCTTGCGGGCTGAAGTCCTCAATGGCGCCAGTGCCTTGACTCGCGCTGGCGGCTAAGTCCAACCGCCCCGAATTGATAGCAGCGAGAAGCTCTTGCTCGGCGGCGCAAAATCCGCCCGAGCAGCCAATTGCATCCACCTTTTGAAGATTCGATTGCTGGTTATTGATGTCGGCCACCGGTGCTTGAACACCTTCGCTACCGATGACGGTTGCATTACTGCTGCTTCCCAAGGCGCTGTCACCAGCTCCAAGTGTCGCGGCGCTCACGCTCGGCGCCGGGCCAGGGGTCAAGGTATTCGCACTGCTAATTGGCGGCAGGCTTCCCGCGCCGGTACCCGCGCTGCCCGCTATTGTCGGATCTGGGACGAGGTTATTTAGATTGAAGTACTGTTGCAAATCCTCAAATTCGCCGGTTGCTCGCAAGCCATTGCTAACAAACACCATCGTATCGTTAGACCAGGGTTCGTCACTCGCATCGTGGGCGCTGATTTTGCGGTCGGCGCGCAAAACGCGGGCCGCCTCGAGCTCTAGCTGGTTAATCCGGAGCTTCGCTTCGTCGATCGCGATCGCGGCGCGCAATTGGGCGATTTCGGTTTGCTGACGCCCGGCGATGGCGACCGTTACCGAGACGATAACGGCGACGATAACAAGCGCGGTGATCAGCGCAAACCCTCGCGTTCGTGAAGCCGAGTTAGTACTCATAAACTTGACGCCGTTAAGAAAAGCCGCCGCACCGAGCGACCGTCGCTAAACACCAATTCCAGCTCAACCCCGCGCGGCAAATCATTATTTGCCAGCGCACTTCCGGCTGCTGGCCAATAAGGCAGCCAATCATCGCCATAAAATCGCACCGCCGCGGTTTCGACATCACGTAACAGAATTTGTTCTTGCCCCGTCTCGCCTTGTACACGGTCAAGGTTGGGCCACAAACGGCGCACCAATTCGCCTTCCCGATATTCGTATTCCACGCGTTTCAAAGCAGTCCGCGCGCCGAGCAACGGCGCATCGGGCGCGTAGCGGGTTAATTTCAGGAAGGTGGTATCGCTCGCGCCGACCAACGCCGCCTGAGGACTCCCTAATTCGTCTCTAATCGACCGGGGCGCCATTTGTTGGATATCACTCGCTAATATTTGAAAGGCGCCGCGCAGTGTCTGCAGGGTTTCGTAACGGGGTTTTAGATGGTCATTGGTGCGAATAGCCGAGCGTAAACCGGTGAACGCGATCGCGGAGATAACCGCGAAAATCGCAATCGCCACTAGGATTTCGACCAGCGTAAACCCCGAGAGCTGATGCCTGTTCACCGCACTTCTTCCCTGAGAGCAATCCGGCTCACTAAAGTAGCCAGCGGCGTGGCATCGAGATCGCCAACAACGTCAATTGCAATTTCATATTGCGGCGATTCTTCAGCTTCTGACTGCCCGGTAAGCGCGTTCTCCGCTTCGTCGTCGTCAGGAACATCTGGCGGTTCAGGCGGTTCAGGCGCCTCAAGCGCCACAGCGCGCGAGTAGACGGTAAATTGGCGGCCATACATTTCCACCACCACAGGCTCAGCGTCATCCTCGGGCAACACGCTTTTAAGATAAATCTCGTTGAAGGTATTTTGGGCAATCCAATGCGCAAACGTGCGCGCCTCCAAATAATCAAAATCTCGCGCACCACGGCTAACAATGAGGGAGGTCGCGCTAAGCGCCGTCCCCAAAATGGCGAGGGTTACGATAATTTCCAGGAGAGTGAAGCCCGATACCCGTTTCATTGCTCATCGTCGGCAACAATTATCGCAATCTCGTGCGGGCCGGTCTCGACAATATCCAAGGCTTCGCTGTGGTTGTGATCGACGAGCCGGACGATGGGATTGATATGCGCGGCGCTCGGCGTAAACGCCAACTCCGGGGGTGCACTACCGTCGAAGTCGAGTTCGCCAGTAAGCGGCATGACGATTTCGATGCCGTCGGGAAACGCCGCTGCCGCTGGCGCCCACTCGCGGTCTAACGCCAACCACTGACCGTTCAAATATTCGACATATTCGTAGCCGTCAGGATACAGATCGAGCCCCATCGGTCGATTCAGGGAGCTCGCGAAAAATTGCGCATTCTGCATCGCGCGCCGAAGGTTCACGGCGCGCTGGTCGAGCTCGCTCTGCGTGCTCGCACCACCCAATGACAGTCCGGCCACCGTGACCAGAATACTGATCATCACCATCACTACGAGGACTTCGAGCAAGGTAAAGCCCGCTGCATGGTTGGCGGTCATTGAACAAGCACGCGCCTATTGCGAGTTCCAATTGCCGACGTCGGCGCTGACGCCCTGGCCGCCCGCGGTCCCATCAGCGCCATAAGAGTACAAATCATAGGTGCTGTGCTGGCCTGGGAACAAATAAACGTAATCGTTGCCCCACGGGTCTTTCGGGAGTTGGTCGAAGTACCCACCGTCTTTCCAACGGGCGCCAGGTTTGAGCGTGTCCGGACGCGACACCAGCGCCTCAAGCCCTTCGTCGGTCGTGGGGTAGGAAAAGTTATCCAGTCGATAGAGGTCCAACGCACTGCTTATGGCCCGAATATCCTGTTGCACTTTTACCAATCTCGCCTCATCGGGACGACTCATGATCCGG